>CALIMV010000095.1 GCA_938045275.1 uncultured Granulosicoccaceae bacterium | reverse complement strand
GATCTCGTAGGTGTTTCGTGTGTCGAGTAACGTGAATTCAGCGTTCTTATCAAGCCAGTTTTTTAGTGTCTTGGGGCTCATGTTAGGCGCTGGATTATTGGCCGGAGATACTGGGTTTTCTGCGTTAGGCGCAAAAGTGATAATCTCTGGTCGTATTCTGACCTTCATTTTCGAAAATGGTCGGGTCTCAGAGAAGCTTTCCTTGAGCCACAGGTCTTTGAATCGCTGATCTGAGTCGAACCATTGCCTGACGCGGCGTATTTGTTCTGCCGTTCCGGCCAATGCGGCGTTGATACCTTCCTCTGCGATCAATACCGTGCCTTTTACACCTATATCGTTAAAGGCTGCACGCATATCTGCCTGTAATGTCGGTAAATTATCAATATGAATGAACCGGTAGCCAGAAATATTGACGGTTTGTTCTGCATCCGAACCGGCTGGTTCGTATAGTTTATCGGGTTGTTCAGGTGGCATTTTTAATTACGTATACTACGATTAGCGATATAAGTATAATTGTATCCGTTTTTCGGCAACAGTCTTGCCATGTCGAAGTATTTCGGGAGGGACCCTCGCTAGTTGGTGTTAGTGGCGGGTGCATTGTGAGAGCGAAAAAAGCGCCGGATTTGGCTTCCGTCAATTATTGCTATCACTTTTTTTGCTATCACCTTTTAAAGAGTACGTCGTCATGAATAAAATTCACCTTGTGCTGTTGTTAGCGCCGTTGTTGTTTCCATTTGGTGCTGGCGTGTATGCATCAGTACCGGATGAATTCGCCAAAGAACGGGCATTGTTTGTCCAGGCGCATAACGCATTCAAAGACGGTAAGCAAGACGAATTCAATCGCTTGCGTAGTGAAATCGGTAACGATTACCCAATCGCCCACTACCTCGACTTTATCGAACTCAAAAAAACCTATTCCGAGCAAAAGCCCGAAAAATCTCACGCCGGGCTGTTGAATAAATTTGAACGTGAGTCTAAAGATGAAAGCCTGACAAGACGACTGACACAGCAATTACAGGGTCGCGCTGCCTCTGAAGAGAACTGGACGTTGTTCGATGGTTTGAGCAAATCGGCTTATGCAGCCGATAGGGTGTGCGATAAACTGCAGTCTCAGGCCAGCGCAGGCAAACTCAACACCTTCAACGAGGCGGCACTGGAGCTCTGGGTTCAGGCTAAAGATCATCCCGAACGATGTGCTGCGCTGCTTGAACGTCTTGAAAGCAAAAACACCCCCCCAATCAAGGCCATTTGGCAACGAATTTATGAATCGATGGATGCCAGCGAGCCGGAATTCGCTGAACCTGTGCTGCGTTATCTTGGTAGAGGAGATCGAAAACCTGTCACGGCATGGATTGAGGCAAGAAAAACCCCGAAAGCCTATCTGAACAGTGGTGCCTTAAAGAAAGACACGTCTTTCAACCGCCGAGCACTGGTTGATCTCGTGCTTTTGTGGTCGAAGGATGATCCGGTGGCCGCAATGAACTACTGGCTCGAAAACTACGAAAACTACCGGTTTTACAGCGATCGTTATTACGACACTCATCGTTTACTCGCCATGCGCGGAGCCTACCGGCGATTACCTGAGTCGTATGAATGGCTGAACAGCCTGGAGGCCCGAGAGGATGATCTTGAGCTTTTGGAGTGGCGCGTTCGCGCAGCGTTGTTTGATCAGGATTGGAAGAACTTGTTGCGCAGTTTGAAAGAATTACCCATTGAAGAGCAGAAAGAAGATCATTGGGCTTATTGGGAGGCGCGGGCAATGGAGGAGCTCGGCCAACAATCTCAGGCAACTAAGATTTACACAGAATTGAGTTTGTTGCCAACCTACTACGGGTTTCTCGCGGCCGATAAAGTGTCGTCGGAGTATGCTATTACGGATAACCCTATCGAAGTCGATGCCACGCTGCTGGGCGAGTTACAGAGTAATGCCGGACTTGTTCGTGCGCTTGAGTATTATCAAGTGAATATACCTTGGGAAGGGCGACGTGAGTGGAATGCACAGTTTAAGGATGCCAGCCCGGAAAAACTGTCTGCGCTGGCTGTCTTGGCAGGCCGATGGGGGCTTTATGATCGAGCCATACTCAGCGCTGGTCGAGCTGAGAAGAAAAAAGCGCTGACGACACGGTTTCCCGTGATTTATCGCGGTGAAGTTGATACCGCGGCTGCAAAAAATCGAGTGCCGTCTGCCTGGGTATTTGGGGTTATGCGCAGAGAAAGTGCCTATATTCCTGATATCAGATCCAGCGCTGGCGCCGTTGGTTTAATGCAGTTGATGCCCAATACAGCCAAGTACGTTGCAAAGCTTCAAGGCAATGAAAACTGGAAAGGCGACCTGACAGACGTAGAAACCAATATCGGATTCGGCACATTCTATCTTCGGTACGTCATGGATAAATTCGATGATCATCAGGTTCTGGCAACGGCCAGTTACAACGCAGGACCCAAACGCGTGGGCATCTGGCTACCACCGGCCGATATGCCGGCGGATGTCTGGATTGATGCTATTCCTTATACTGAAACACGTCGCTATGTGCGCGCTGTAATGGCGTACACTGCTATTTACGAATGGCATCTGACAAAAAAACCGGCGCGCCTTTCAAGTAAATTAAAACCGGTGCCCGCAGCTAAAGAGGGTGCCTGAGCAGTGCGAGAACAATTTCGTGCGTTTACCAATTTAAGGATTAGTGATCACCATGGCAGAGCCTGACGGCGCCGTTGCGCAAACCATCAACGACATTCTGGTTGATGCGTTGGCGCCAGTGCATTTGGAAATTCTCAACGAAAGTAGCATGCACAATGTTCCGGCAAATTCGGAAACACATTTTAAAATTATTGTTGTCAGCGAAAATTTTGCATCACAGTCTCTGGTGCAACGCCACCGTACTGTCAATAATTTGCTGGCCGAGCAGTTAGCCGGACCGGTGCATGCCTTAAGTATGCATACTCACACGGAGAAAGAGTGGCTCGACAAAGGCGGTGTTGTTCCCGATTCGCCACCTTGCAGGGGTGGAGGCGTTAGCTAGCAACCATCTTCAATTCGAGATGGTCGCTAGAGTACGGATCGATAAAATGCAAGTTATCCACGTTCCTTGTTCCAAAAAATAGCGAAATAAATCCGATAATAAAAAAAATCGTATTACACCCTTCTGTTCTCAAATCTATCTGCTACTTTTCTTAGACTACGCCGAAGTTTTGCCAAAAGTACTAGGCAATTCGGTCAGGAAAGAAAACTAACCTTTATTGGATTTGTGGACATTTATCTTTCGCTCAGATCACTGTTTGGTTCAAAGCGTCGCTTTCAATTCGGCACGTGTGTTGTGTTGCTGGCGCTCACGACGACAGCGCATTCCGGCGACGTGCTAGCAGATGTACCAGTTTTAAGTATCGATCAGCAAATTGACGAAACGCAGCAAAGCCTGACGAACCCCCGATCGCAGCCTCGCGTCCTGCGACTGAACGTGTCCGGCCGGTCGGATGCGCTGACTATCTCTCGCATAGCAGCGCCTTCCACCGACCAGCAAGTGCCATCGGTCCAAATGGATAGTCTGACCCAAACACTGTCCTCCAGAACAACCATTATTCCATCTATATTAACGGTGATGTGGCATCGTCTGGTTGCCGTGTGGCGTGAGTACCCCATGGCGATAACCTTGTCTGTGGTTACCGCTGTTCTGGCGATGCTTCTTATGTGGTTTGTTGGGCGACGCAAACAAGTAGCGCGCAACGCAGCGCAACGGATGTTGGATGCATTGCCCGATGCTGTAGCCATTTTCAATCCGAAAGGTCAGTTGACTGCTGTCAATCGAAAGCTGCGCAATTTTCTACCGATCGATATGTCTGATGTTGCTTTTGATCACATCTCCAGCAGCGACCTTTACTCGCAGTTGTCACCAGACAATCTTGCCATTGAGCGAGCGCGTAACCAGGCACGTGAAAATAAAGATGATCCCGATTCCACCATCAGTTTCGAAGTGCCGAGCTTTGGTAGTCGCTCATTGTTGGTTAAAGAAAGGGCAACTGATGATGGTGGCACAGCTATCAGTGTGTATGGCGCGTACAAACCGGTAACCACCCGGCTCAGTGATCCGTTAACCGCTTTGCCAAACAGGGCTCGTTTGCTTAATGAGTTGGCACAACGTTGCAGCAAGACCAAAAAAGAACTTGCTTTGATCATTGTTGATCTTCGCAGCTTTAGGCAGATAAACGATACCTATGGTCGTGCCACGGGTGATGAGCTGTTAAAGCAAACTGGCATCTGTTTACAACACTGCATGCCGGAGGATGCTCTGATCGCTCGCACAGCCGGTGATGAGTTTGCGGTGTTGCTTGAGTTCAATCAATCTCGTGGCAAGATCGAAAAGCGGGTGAGTCGCTTTCTGGCGACATTGCGCCATGGGTTGAACGTAGATGCCATAAACGTACCGGTGCGCGCAAGCGTCGGTATTGCGTTCGCGCCGGAACATGGCAATACGGTATCTTCGCTACTCAAAAGCGCTGACAGTGCTTGCGCCAATGCAAAGCAGCTCGGCAACAACACCATGGTGGTATACAACTCAGAGCAACAACTTGAATCAAAGCGTCGACACCAGCTTGAAGTATCGTTGCAACAAGCAATACCAAAGGGAGAGCTGTCATTGCAATATCAGCCACAGGTTGATATTGCGACAAATCTGACGTGTGGAATGGAAGCACTGTTGCGATGGAATTCGCGTGAATTCGGGCAAGTATCACCCATTGAATTTATCGACATTGCCGAGAACTCGGGCATTATCAAACCCATTGGTGCCTGGGTATTGCAACAGGCTATATCCGACTACCAGCGTCTGGCCCGCTTTGGTATGTCACCGCCGGTACTTTCCGTTAATTTGTCACGCAAGCAATTTGAAGAGGCCAGAGTTGTTCGGGATGTGGCAAAGGTGCTGCATAAAACTGGCTTCGATCCTGCCTGTTTATGTTTGGAAATCACAGAAACAGCTATCTACAGTGATTCGGCAGCAATGAAAAAAATGTTGCTTGAGTTGACGCAAATCGGTGTGAAGTTGTCCATTGATGACTTTGGTGTGGGTTATACATCGTTGCTCGAACTGCGAGATTTTCCGATCAGCGAAGTCAAAATAGATCGCGCATTTGTTACGGATGTGGTTACCAATACCAGCAGCCAGGATATTATTCACGCCATAGTGAATATCGCCCAGAGCATTGGTGTAGATATAGTCGCCGAAGGCATTGAAAATCAGCAGCAACTGGATATGGTAGCTGCATTGGGATGTCATCGTGTGCAGGGTTATTTTTTGTGTGAGCCCGTTCCAGCGACGACTTTTCCCGATCTTGTATTAAGCGCTTAAGCGGTTAAAGTTCAAGCGGTAACTCAAGCTGTTGTTGAACAAGCTCATCAGCTGAGCTCAAATTGCTCAACGATACCCCAAGTAATCGAACTGATGCATGTTTGCGCGTTTGCAGGGCGCGTCGCAACAGAAACGGCAGTATGCGTTTGAGGATAGCTGCATCGATAAACCCACCAGCATGAGAATGACTCCGTGTATAGGTGTCAAAGTTGGCAAACCGGACTTTGATTGTTACTGTAGAGGCGCGCAAATCTTTAGTGATAAGTTCGTTGCAAACCCGATCAGCCAGACGTTCGAGCACGTCTAGCATGTCAGTGGTGTCGGTTAAATTTTCACCAAATGTGGTCTCTGAACCAATTGATTTGCGTGTTCTCGACGAGCGTACAGGTCGGTGATCGATGCCGCGTGCAACGTTATAGTAGTACTGTGCACTCTTGCCAAACTCAGCAGCTAATTCTGCCAACGACCAGGTACGTAAATCAGCTCCAGTAGTAATGCCAAGTTCGTGCATGCGTGTTTCAGTTGCCTTGCCCACACCATAAAATTTCCCAATTGGTAATGTGGCTACAAATGCCTCACCATCAGCTGGCAGAATAGTGAACAAGCCATTGGGTTTGTTCACATCTGATGCAATTTTTGCCAGAAATTTGTTGTAAGACACGCCTGCGGATGCATTCAAACCAGTTCGTTGCAAAATAATTGAACGAATTTCTTGCGCGATACGAATTGCTGAGCCGTTTAGCAAGGTGCTGTCGGTAACGTCAAGGTACGCCTCATCGAGTGATAGAGGCTCAACCAGATTCGAGAATTCGCGAAATACCGCATGTATTTGTTTGGATACGTCTTGATAAACGTTGAATCGTGCACGCACAAATTCTGCGTGTGGGCAGCGTCGTCCAGCTTCGCTGCTTGGCATGGCTGAATGTATGCCAAATTTTCGCGCTTCGTAACTACATGCTGCGACTACACCACGCCCATTAGGGCTTCCACCAACAATAACCGGACGTCCTCTGAGTGCTGGATTATCACGCTGTTCAACAGATGCATAGAACGCATCCATGTCGATATGAATAATCTTGCGTATATCTAACGCTGAATCAGGAGCGGTTGTCACCATTGGCCACGATGTCGCTTCATGTTTGCTACTCATTTGCTTTAGAATTAACGAATCGATACATCAAGAGTTCAATTCGCTTAGGCCTAGCGTGAAAAGCACGATAAACAGACACTGTCGCGCAGCCGTCTTTGCATTATTACTCACCACACACGGAAAATACCGATAGTGTCAGGCAAAAAAGAGGTTGAGTTAAAAGGAGGCATGTACACTTTCATGTCACTTAAGCTGCACACGGCCGATCTAAGTGTTATTGATAAACAGATCGCTGACAAAGTGCAACAAGC
>CALIMV010000094.1 GCA_938045275.1 uncultured Granulosicoccaceae bacterium | reverse complement strand
GGTACATGGTAATCGGTACCTGCGGTTGGCAAGTTGACAGTTACTACACCGGTTTGTACGTTGCGCCTGAAGTGCGTCGCTCTTGCCAGACTCTGCGTTACAATTCCTGACGTCAAGCCGAAGTCAGTGTCGTTAACGACCGCCAATGCATCCTCGTAGCCCGTTACTTTAATCACACTGGCTAACGGTGCGAACATTTCTTCCCGATTGATTTGCATCGAGTTAGTCGTGTTTAGAAACACACCGGGTGACATGTAATAACCGTCGTGAGGCATTTGCAGACGTTCACCCCCGCAAGCAAGCTCAGCGCCCTCACTTTTGCCCAACTCAACATACGCAAGATTTTCATCCAGTTGCTGTTGACTGACAACAGGCCCCATTTGCGTCTCGGCCTCAAGGGCATGGCCGACTTTCGTTTGTTTAGTAGCAGCCACAAGCTTGTCTACAAATGCGTCGTGAATTTTTTCGTGAACAACCAACCTCGATGAAGCCGTACACTTTTGGCCTGATCCACCAAATGCGCCGCCGTGTGCCAGTGACACTGCCAAGTCCAGATCGGCATCGTCCATTACTGCCAGCGCGTTTTTGGACCCCATCTCCATCTGGACTTTGGTGAGGTTTTCGATTGCTGCTCTGGCAATTGATTTTCCAACCGGCACCGACCCGGTAAAAGAAATCGCATCGACCAATGGGTTCTCGATCAGTTGCTGACCAATCGTTCGCCCGGAACCCACAACCAAACTGAACAGTCCTTTTGGGATGTCTTGTTTTGCAATTATTTTTGCCAGTTCAACCGCGGATGCGGGTGTGTTATTCGCAGGCTTCCAAACCACGGCATTACCGTAGCAAAGCGCTGGGGCAATTTTCCATGAAGCTGTAGCTGTCGGGAAATTCCAAGGGGAGATAACAGCCACAATACCCACCGGCTCACGTCTGATATCGATTTCAATGCCGTCGCGCACACTGTCTGCGTTTTCGCCAATTTGGCGTAGACACTCCGCGCCATAATACGTAAAAAACTGACCCGCTCTGAATACTTCACCCTTGCCCTCGGCCAGTGGCTTACCTTCTTCCCGCGAGAGTAAAGTGCCGAGTTCTTCTGCGCGTTGCATGAGCTCATTGCCGATATTCATCAGCACAGTTTGCTTGCTCTCCAACCCGCGATGCGCCCATTCACGTTGCGCCAGTGCTGCTTTCTCGAGTGTGGCGAGTAACTGGTTACCGGTAGCCTGGGAATAAATGCCAATAAGATCAGTCAGATCTGAAGGGTTCCGGTTCTCCAGTTCGCCTTCGCCAGCCTGCCATTCCCCAGCTATTAAATTTAATTGAGTCACGTTTGGCTTATCAAGGTTGCTTCAGGGTGATAACCATGGACTTTTTCATCCATATCAGTCAATCTAAAATAAATGAAGATAATTTCAATTTTTCTTAAATGACAATCAAACTTGCAGAACTTCGGTATTTTTGTGCTGTGGTACAAACCGGCAATCTTGCCGAGGCTGCCGATCGGTTGGGTCGAACTCAATCGGCATTGTCGATGAGCCTCAAACAGCTCGAATCACACTTGGGGAAAAAGTTATTCCATGGGGAGCGAAAGAGTCAGCTATCCCCATTAGGCGAGCAGGTGTACGAGCTGGCGCAAAGCCAGTTGCAACAATTCGATCAAATGGTGGAGAGCATCGAGACCACCGCACATGCGTCTAACGGACTGGTGAGGGTAGCCTCAGTGCCATCGGTGGCTGCTTTGGTTTTTCCAAAACTTTTGGGTCAAATGGCAGATCAAATACCTGGCGTAAAAATCGAGTTACGAGATACCGATACCCGGCAGGTAATTGATTCACTGGCAAACGGTAAAGCAGATGTTGGCATCGCATCGGGCTATCATGCACTTAACGGGGTAGTCGCCAAGCCCTTGTTCGAGGATCAATTTGGTCTTGTAGGGGCCACTAATCACCCTTTGATTAGTCAGGCACAACCCCCCTTAATTGACGATGTGGTTACGTCTGTGTTTATTCGAAACACACTGTGCGACTTAATACGTACCCCTGGCTTTGTTAAAGCACTTAAACACGTGAACGTGACTATTCAGAACAATTATTCGCTAATAAACACCATCAGCGCCGGCCGTTGGGTGTCGGTGCTGCCAGAGACAGTCACAGCGTTTCTTCCCAGTTCGGTTGCATTCAGACCAATTGCCGATCTCCCTGCTAAACGGGAAGTATGGCTGTACCGTCGGGAACGTACATACTTTGAAGAAACGGTTGATGCCTGTTGTGGATTTATCGATGCTATGGCTCTTGACTATAAGCAGCCTTGAAGCCAAGTGTCCGTAGCTGCAGATTTTCGTGCTGACTCTGGCGCCAAACCAAGCGGCAATTCAATTCAAATTTGGTCTGAGCTCTGCGCGGACCGAGCCTGAAGACACTCGTGAAGCGCCTTGATGCGATTTCGAGCCGTGTGCTCACAAAGCGCAGGAATAAATGCGTGTAGTGTCGCTGCTAATGCCGTCAGCACTAGACTCCATGCGAACCCAAGAGCCTTACACAGGTGCGTGAAATAGGACTCACCAACAGAGGCAGGGTGATTAAAAAAAGCACTGCGTATTTTTTGCCCGAAAGTGGATAAAGGCAGG
>CALIMV010000093.1 GCA_938045275.1 uncultured Granulosicoccaceae bacterium | reverse complement strand
CCTGCACAAGTGAGCAGTATATTAGTCGATGACAAACTTGCACATATTGTTGTTTATGCGTGCTTAATGGGATGGTTCGCACAAATCTTCACGCACGATCTCACTCGATTGATTTTTGTTTTATTACTCAGTGGCATGGGTATTGGCATCGAGTTTTTGCAAGCGACCACCCCAACGCGTCAATTTGAGGTGCTCGATATGATTGCCAACACCAGCGGAGTCGTGCTGGCCTGGGCACTGTCGTACACATGGTTTGGCACTATTCTATGGCGCTTCGAAAACCTGGTTTTCAAGCAACCATCACTGAGGTTTAGTTCCGTAATCGAATAAAGCTTACGAGCTTGATACTAGTTACAACGACGCCTGCCAACAGATCATCACATTGCTGACAGGCAACTATCAATCACTTCAATTTCGCGTTGTTTGATCGCAGATGAAATGGTCGTTTTGTTTGGTTGGCTTTTTGCAATCTGCCCAGCATCAATGTTACCCATGGCCTGTGCGCAATTGCGTAAATGCTCAGCTTGCGCATATTCTTTTGTAGAAACGTCACTGGCTATTGCGTTTGCATGCGCCGCGATTAGAAAATCGCCAAAGCGCTCTGGCCGACGAATAGCATCCAGTGATTTGAGCAAAACGTGTATTTGGTTTGCATCCAATGCCAATGCCTGATTGACGGTTGCGGTATGTCGAGCAGTAAGGATAGCAAGTTCAGCAAATTTGGCCGGGACCCGTAGACGTTTGCAAAGGCGCTCTAATGCAGGCGAGTGCTCTAAGGTGAACCCTGCGCACAAGGCAGCGAACCTCACGTTTGCGCTGTTGCTTAATTCACAGGCAACATCTAACGCATCCAGCATTGGGTGTCGTAACTTGGCCCATTCGCCTGAAGCATTGTCTGATTTTGCCGTAGCGTTTAGGCGTAGCGCCTTATCAAGCTCTGGCATGTTTGGCGCTAATGCGTTAACGGTCAGTAGGCTGGTAAAAAAAGCCCTTGGTGTGATCGCAGTCATCGCAGCTTCACATTCTCGCCACACACGTTCCGGTACCAGGTTATCGATTTCTCCGCTACTGACCATCGATTGCATCAATTGCACTGTGGTGTCGGCAATGTCGAAACCGAGGTGAGAAAAACGAGCCATAAATTTGGCTATGCGCAGCACCCTGACAGGGTCTTCAGTAAAAGCTGGGGATACGTGCCTGAGCAGGCGCGACTCAATATCTTGTACCCCATTGTATGGGTCAATTAGATTGTTTTCTTGATCTTGAGCAATGGCATTGATTGTCAGGTCGCGACGCAGCAAATCTTCTTCTAGAGTCACCGATACGTCGGTATTGAATTGAAAGCCGTGATAGCCCGGGCCGGTTTTGCGTTCGGTGCGCGCAAGGGCATATTCTTCATGGGTTTCTGGGTGCAGAAAAACCGGAAAATCTTTGCCGACAGCCTTAAAGCCAGCAGCCAGCATGGCTTCGGGGGTCTCACCGACTATGACCCAGTCCCGATCGGCGACCGGTAGCCCCAGTAGTTTGTCTCGAACCGCTCCGCCAACCAAATAAGTTTTCATGCTGACCAATGTTACACTGTAGCGCATGCGACTTCATCGAATCATTGCGCTTGTTTCACTCATCGTTCTGGCTGTATTGCTCAGCAGTTGCGGCACACTAGGCTACTATTCACAGGCAGTAAGCGGCCACTTGAAACTGATGAGTGCGCGTGAGCCTATTGATGAATTATTAAACAGCGAATCCACCGATGCCGAACTGCGAAAAAAATTGCAAACGCTGGTTGATGCCCGTCAGTATGCTGTGGATGTACTAAAACTCCCCGACAACGATAGTTATAATACTTATGCGGCGACAGGTCGCGCCTACGTAACCTGGAATGTGGTCGCCGCGGAAGAATTTTCGCTTAGAGCCAAAACCTGGTGCTTTCCTGTGGCGGGCTGCGTTAACTATAAAGGCTACTTCGCCGAGGAAGATGCGTACGCGTATGCAAAGAAGCTGCTGGACGAAAATTATGATGTAAATGTTGGCGGTGCATCGGCCTACTCAACCCTAGGGTGGTTCGATGACCCCGTGTTGGATACTATGCTCAGAGGCAGTGATACCCGTTTTGTGGGAACACTGTTTCACGAGCTGGCGCATCAGGTCTTGTATATCAAAGACGACAGTAACTTTAACGAAGCGTTTGCAAGTTTTGTGGAACAGGAGGGCGTACGCACCTGGCTGCGTGATCGCGACGAGAGCGAGCGCATCGAGCAGTTTAATTTGCAGCTGGCTCGCAATGCAGATTTTTCTGAACTGCTGAAAAAAAGCCGATCAAAATTGGCGGCGCTTTACAATGAAAACATAGACGATACTATCAAGCGTGCGAAGAAGAAAGCTGTAATCGAAGATATGCGATCTGACTATCAGGCCTTGAAAGAGAGTTGGGGTGGCTACTCCGGTTACGACGGATGGTTCTCACGAGACATCAATAATGCACGATTGGTATCTGTTGCTACCTACAGAAAGCTGATACCTGCATTTGCAGCGATGTACATAGATGCAAACAAAGTGCTGCCTGACTTCTACATTAAGGCTAAAGAAATTGCCGGCTTGCCAACTGAGGAACGAAACGCGTTAATGGATGAGTATCTGGCGCGCGATGTGAAACTATTATCACCATAGCAATTCAAATGCATCGTTGCCTCGCATTGGCAATTCGTTTTTAGAACAGGCCGCATCTGTCGTAGGTCTAATATCATTTCAGCTGAATTCAGGGACCAGCGCTGGCTCGTTACTGGGCAATTCTGCTGCTGACTTGCTTTCTATGGTTTGCATTACATAGTCTCGAAATAACAACGAAGATTCAGACTGCATGTCTTTTCGCCATGCCATTAAGGTGGGAAGTTTTGCTTCGATACCGGTTAGTTTCAAAGTGCTCAGTGTGTCTGAATAAACACAACCATACCCCTCAGTTGCTATGCAAACGCCTCTTTCCAATGCGACCCTGCCAAGTATACCAACGTGGTTTTGGGCAACGAATTCAATGCAAGGAGATATTCCGGCACCGTTAAGAAATTGATAGACATGCTGATTGAATGTCGAATCTTTAGGCATGCCTGATAACAGTATTTTTTCCTGGATTAACTGTTCAATTGAAATTGACCCGGTGTTTGCCAGAGGATGGTTACGACTGACGATGACAACGAAAGCGTCGGTCTGGAAAACAGCTGAATCGATATCAGCTGCTATGGGTGTGTTTACAGGTCCTGACAGAAAACAGCAATCTGTTTCCTCGCGGTGCAACTGATCAAGTAAATTTGCGGTGCTTTCGCTTGCAAGCTCTATACAAATGGCTGGGTATTTTTGTTCAAAATCAGTGATCAGTTTCGGCAATTTTCCGCACATGGCGATGTAGGTATAACCTACATTAATGCCACCAAATTGCGATTGGTCTGCGCGAATTGCGCGACTTATGGTGGTTTCCATCGATTCAATAATACTGGTACAACCAGCAAGAAATTCTTTACCAGCAGCAGTGAGTTTGACGTTTCGGTTGTTGCGAGAAAGCAGCAGTACCCCTAACTCACTTTCCAGAGCCTGAACTGACCGGCTTAGTGCGGGTTGCGCAACATTTGTCAGCTGTGCGGCGCGACGAAAATGCAGCTCTTCGGCAACAGCGATAAAATGTTGTATGTGTTTTGTATTAAAGTTCAACGCCTTTCAACCTCCGGTCGATCGCGTTACCGGCGATCTTAAGTACGTGGGCATCCCTCGATTGGGGAACACGGACACAGTACGACAGCCAGTGCATAATCTGCACTGGGATGGTAGCAAACAGGTTGGCCGGATTCACGACCAATAGGGGTAGTTGTATTGTAAAAAACTGTTGCAATCAGTGGCTGGTGATTACTACCTGGGGTAATCAGCGCCGGGCAATTTCTCGGCGTAATTGATGGCGAGATGTCAAACCCTTAGCGTTACCTATGTAGGTGGGCACGATTGCGTCAATCGATGTTGTCTGGCGTGCACAGTCTTTCTCGCAAATGGAATCTGTTTGCAGCGAGAGGTAATTGTCTTGAGAGAAAGGTTTACCGGGCACAAACTCCATGATCCGCGCTTGCAACCGAGCGACAGAATCGGGCAGGCGAATAATTTTTCGATTCAAGCCGCGAGTGTGGGCAGTATATTCGACCAGTTCTTGCAGGCTGTAGTCGTTTGGTCCGCATAACTGTATGGTTTGTCCAATGCTGGCCGGGTCGTCAATAGATGCCATTATTGACTCCACCACATCACCTACGTATACCGGCGCCATGCGAGCATCCGGGCAAGCCAGTGGAAAGACCAGCAAAGAGGTTAGTAACGCAGAAAAACGATTAAAGAATGAGTCCTGCTCACCAAAAATTACCGATGGTTGGAACAGGGTCCAGTTCAATGATTTGTCGGCTTTCACCGTGTTTTCTGCGACACCTTTACTGCGCAAGTATTCGCTACTACCGTTTTTCGCATCAGCATTCAACGCGCTCATGTGTAAATAACGTGTGACGCCTGATTTGCTACAAGCATCTACAATCTTTTTGGTGAGATCTGCGTGAGCACCGTTAAACGAATGGTTAGCATTTTTTCCGGCACTGTTTAGAATGCCAACCAGATTAATAACGACATCGGAGCCGCTCAAGGCATTGTTCAGCTTTTCCACATCGTGTACGTCGGTCTG
>CALIMV010000092.1 GCA_938045275.1 uncultured Granulosicoccaceae bacterium | reverse complement strand
ATCGCAATGGTCGACGCCGACGGAATGATTGGCAATAATTTTTAGTCGAGGATTCAGCTGAGACACCGTAGCGGCATCAAAGTGCTCCGAATGACATGGCAGAATGGCATCTACCTCAGCGCTTATACGCACAATGTCGTCAGTGGAGCTTGGCTTGTCTGTTGGATTTAAAACAACATCATAATCACGCTGTGCACGTGCCTCTGTGTTATTGGATAACTTTCGCGTTATCCACAATCGAGGTTTGCTCATTGAATGTGATATACCTTAAATGTGTTGTGCCTTTATTTCTTTTTGCGAACGGCCGTATCATACAAATCATAAGCGGCCAGTAATAGAACAAACCCGACGATGATGGCAATGATCACGCCCCCGCCCCAACCGAAAAACCCGGCAGAACCTTTTGAGATACTTTGCGTTAATCCAATAGTGAACGTACCAACCAATGCCAGTGCGATTAAGCCGGTAATAATATTCATTGTTCGAGATACCATTTTTTATCCCTTAATCTTTTTCGTGTAATTGACCCAACACATACCGGGTTGTACGTAGCAGTCTATCGTCTTGGCGCGCTGCTCCAACCAATTGAACACCAATTGGTAGTCCATTGGCACCCTCCAGCAGCGGCATACTCAAGCATGGCAATCCACACAGCGTCCATATTGTGCAGCATACGGGATCGCCAGTGCTACCCATCAGCGGGGCCTCAGACACAGCTGAGGGCGTGAGGATTGCATCGTAGTCGTTAAAAAATTCTGCAAACCATTCAATTGCCGCTGAACGAATCTCCAAAGCCTCATGGTATTGCTCGTCAGTGTGATTTTTTGCCGCCAGTAAAGTCGGCTTTATGGTGTCGCTGATACTGTCCCAATGACTGTCAATCGGCTCCTTTAGAGCGCGTACCAGTTCGTACTCATGAATGATTTTATGGCATGGCAGCAACGCGGCGAACGATTGTGGCGCACTTAGCCTTTCTATAGAACCACCCATTGCAGCGATAAGTTCTTCAAAACCCTCTGCTGCATCTGTTGAATAACGGTCAGCGTACGGCATATCTATCCAAGCAATAGTTGGCGATACTGGCACTTCGGATAGATAGCCTTTGAGCATCGCTGGTTTCGGTGCAAGATAACTGGCACTATCGTTTCGATCGTATCCTGCCAGGCTATCCGCCAATAAAGCAATATCGGCAACATCGCGACCAAAAACACCAACCTGATCTAATGTTGCTGAAGTTTCCAGAACACCTTGTCGAGATATTATTCCGGCTGATGGTTTATAACCATAAACGCCACAAAATGAGGCTGGTCTTATTACTGAGCCATTGGTTTGCGAACCCAAAGACAATGGCACATGCCCAGCTGCAACACTCGCAGCCGAACCACTGGAAGACCCACCCGGGCTGTACAGTGTGTTGTGTGGATTACAAGTAATCGACGGGTGCATAAACGCAAACTCCGTTGTTACCGTTTTCCCCATGATTAGGGCACCAGCTTCCTTGAGCTTTTCCACTACTCGACAGTCTTTGGCAGGACGTCTGTTCGCATAAATAGCACTACCATACGAGGTCGGAAAATCTGAGGTGTCGTAAATATCTTTAAGACCAACAGGAACACCATGTAAAGCGCCTAGTGGTTGCCCCCGCCGGCGAACATCATCGAGCATATTGGCATGTGCCAATGCTTGTTGCTTGTCAAGGCTTGCCCAGGCACGAATTTCTGGCTCATTCTTTTCAATAATATCAAAGCTATGTTGCACTAACTCCACTGAGGTTAACGCACCGCTTGCGATGTGTTCCACGCACTGTCGAACTGTATTAGCTTCGAGCTTGTCGTCAGCAGTCACCTTATTCATCGCACTCATAACGCTTATGTCTATGGTATGTATTCACCGAATAGTTTGTCTGGTAACCAAAGGGCTATGCCTGGGAACATATACATCAACACCATACAGAATATTACAATGCCCAAATACGGCATGATGCCTTTGAATATATCCATGAGTTCAATCTGATTTTTCAATACCCCTTTCAAATAATAAGCCGACATTGCCATTGGCGGTGTCAGAAAAGAAGTTTGCAGATTCAATGCAATTAGCATAGCGAAGAAGTATGGATTAACACCGAAAGTGTCGAGCATTGGTAAAAATATAGGGACAAATATAATCAGTATCTCAGACCATTCCAGTGGCCAACCAAGCAAGAATATAATGAGCTGGGCAAGCACCAAAAACTGCCACGGCTGTAAATCCATTGCCAGCACCCAATGCTCAATGATGTCGTGTCCACCCAAATACGAAAAAATTGAAGCGAATGTCCAAGACCCCACAAACAACCAACAGACCATAGCAGTAGCTTTGGCTGTTAAATACACAGACTCTTTCAACTTTGTCCAGGTAAGCGATCTGTACAGGGCAGCAAGCAACAACCCACCCATCGCTCCCATGGCCGCAGCTTCCGCTGGCGTTGCAAACCCACCAAGGATAGTGCCCAACACCAGCATAATGAGTAGCGTCAGTGGCAAGAATGAAGTGAGCAGTTGCCAATAAATTTGGCCGCGAGTCACAGTGGAATCAACAACCGGCTTAGGCGCAATTGAAGGATTAAAGTACACACGTACAATAACGTAGACAATGTACATACCGGCAAGCAACAGGCCGGGGAAAACCGCGGCTGCATACAGCCGCAATGGTGATAACTCGGCAATTGCAGCATAAACAATTAGCATAATTGATGGTGGAATCAGTATTCCCAGTGTTCCACCTGCACAGATAACACCCGAAGCAAAATCTTTACGATAATTAGCATCGGCCATTGCCGGATAAGCCAGCAGCCCCATCAATGTCACAACAGCACCAACAATACCGCTAGCAGTTGAGAATACGGCACAAGTAACCAGCGCGGCTATGGCCATTGAGCCAGGCAGGTTTCTAGCCGCAAGATTCAGAGATGAAAACAACCGGTTTACGATATTTGCACGCTCAACCACATACCCCATGAATAGAAACAGCGGGATAGCAACAAGCGTGTCATTCTCCATTACCGAATAGGTGTTTTGATTCAACAAATAGAAAATCTGATTGTCGAATACATCCCCCAAACTCTCTATGGAACCAGCCTGATAATAAGCGTAGTAACCAAAACCAACTCCCATTGCCAGCAATGTAAATGCGATAGGAAAGCCAAGCATCACCAGAAAGATGAAGAGGCACAACATGAAAATGGCAACTTGTGGATTAGTCACGGTGCAATTTACTCAGTAGTTTGTTTCGGATGCCAATCGGTAAGCTTAAGCTTGAACTATTGCTCGGTTTTCAATTGCGTCGGGTCTGCAATCAGTGCATCTTCAGTTTCACGCACATCATCCAGTCGCGCCATCCAAACTCCTGTTCGCATGGCCTTCCAACATCGAATTAGCTCGGCAAAGCCTTGCAAAATCAATAGAAATCCAGCAAGCGGAATAAGCGTTTTGAAAAAATATATTTGTATGCGTGCCGGGCTATTCCAGCTCACTTCTTTGTAGCGCCAGGAGTCGGAGGCTATTTCCCAGCCATACCAGAACAAGGCCAGCATTCCAGGGAAGAAAAACAGCAGATACAACAAAAAATCCAAGCTTGCCTGCATGCGTGTAGGAAAAAGTCGGTATAA
Organism: uncultured Granulosicoccaceae bacterium; assembly: GCA_938045275.1. Classification (GTDB taxonomy): domain Bacteria; phylum Pseudomonadota; class Gammaproteobacteria; order Granulosicoccales; family Granulosicoccaceae; genus Granulosicoccus. The sequence continues at coordinate 44,308 of CALIMV010000092.1, read as the reverse complement.
AACATCGCCGCGAACGTGGCCATCTTGTGCAAGTGCATAAGGTCCTGCCATCAAAAACAACGCGCCATACATTTGCACCATCATATCGAACGCCCATAGCGTGGGAGCAGGATCTTTTAACCCCCAGAACTCATAGCGCATAATTACTTCATACGTCACTGACAGGGTAAGAATCAGAATGCACCAGCCAAAGGCTCGTCCAACCCAGATACTTAAACTTTCAATGGCATAAACCAGTTTTGTCACGCTAGCTCTCCAATGGGTACACAAAGGCAAAACGGGAACCCCAATCGGGGTTCCCGTCCAGGTTACTGCATACTAAAAATAAGCTTAGCCAAAGTAGTGCGCGTAGGCCAATTTATAGTCAGGCTGATTCAGGTTCAGATAGTTCATTACGCTTTCTGCGTAAACTTTTTGAGAATCAATGACCTTAGCGAAAAACTCATCTTCGCCGGACATACGCTCTACTACTTTATCCCATGCAGCAAGCTGCGCAGCCATAACGCTGTCTGGTGTGCGGTAAACATTGACTTCCTGCTCATCACGCAATGTAACAAGATCGTCAGCGTAGCGACGTGTGTTGTTCCAGTAGAAGTTCGAGTTTTCAGCTTCTGAAGCGTACTTCAGTATTGCTTGCAGCTCAGCTGGCAGCGCGTCGTACTTCTCTTTATTAAAAGTACACTCGAAGAATTCTTGAGACTGATGGAAACTGGCAAGATGGTAGTGTTTTGAAACATCCTGCATACCAAAGTCACGATCTGACGTCGGGTTGTTGAATTCTGCCGCATCGATCAGGCCAGATTTCATGGCTGGCTGTATTTCGCCACCAGGTAACTGAACGACTGACATGCCCATTTCGAGCAACACGTCTGCAGCCAGGCCTACTGTTCGATACTTCAAGCCTTTCATTTGCTCTGCATCTTTGATTTCTTCTTTGAACCAACCCAGTGGCTGAGCAGGCATTGGGCTGTTAAAGAAGCTGACCAAATTCAGACCCAGTTTGCCCATGAGTTCATCAAACAACTCTTGACCACCGCCATAGTGAATCCAGCCCAATACTTCCTGGCTAGACCAACCAAAACAGGGGCCTGTTCCGAATAGCGATGCAACAGGAGATTTTGAGTACCAGTAGGCAGGTACATAGTGCGCCGCATCAAGTACACCACGGTGAACCGCGTCTTGCATTTGGCTGGTTTTTACAACCGAATCGACCGGCAGCAACTCAATTTGGAGCGCGTCGCCAGCCATATCATTTACGCGCTTGACATAAGACTGCGCGTTTTCCAGGAAAATACCACCACCCCAGGCTGCTTGCATTTTCATGGTGACAGGAGCCGCCTTCACGATAGAAGGAGCTGCAATGGTACCTGCTGCTGTGGCTGTTGCCGCCAGCGCTGAACCCTTCAAAAATTTACGACGATTAGTTGTTTCTTTCATTTAATACTTTCCTCCAAGGACCACTGGTTAACCGGTTATTAGCCGAGCATGACTAAGCAAACCGGGTACAGTAGGTATAGTCTCCACCCAGCTCACCTGTGAATCGTACCTGCTCAACGTTACAATCGCAATTTGATCGGTAAGACTAATGTCATAATTGCGTCATTACGACACAAATTCTTCCAAATCCAAGCAAATTACATGCAGATTAGCCCTACTCAACTGTTAGCCGATCTATTCGATACGGCCGTTCATGCCGCTCTACCGGTTCACAATATTGAAGCGTTTCTGCCGGAACAGCCAATTGGCCGAGCTGTGGTGGTTGGTGCCGGAAAAGCATCGGCGGCAATGGCCCAAGCAGTAGAGACTTACTGGGACTGCGCAAAATCCGGGCTAGTTGTCGTTCCGCACGGCCCACACCCGGTTTGCGCCCATATTGAAATAGTACAAGCCAGCCACCCCGTACCAGACGCGGCAAGCGAAACGGCCGCACAACGTATGCTCGAATTACTTAGCGATCTTGGCGAAGACGACCTTGTTTTGAGTTTGATATCGGGTGGCGGTTCTGCCCTACTAAGCTTGCCAGGAAAAGGCATTTCTTTGGCCGATAAGCAACACGTAAATTCAGCGCTATTAAAAAGTGGAGCCGCAATTGATGAAATGAATTGCGTGCGGAAGCATCTATCTGGCATTAAAGGTGGTCGACTCGCCGCAGCAGCTTACCCGGCTCAAATTGTTACACTGGCAATATCCGATGTGCCAGGTGACGATATGTCGGTGATTGCATCAGGTCCGACGGTGCCGAACAACAGTACGCGAGAACAAGCACTTGATATTGTTGCACGTTACAACATTAGCTTGCCAGACAATGTGTTCAACCTTCTTAATAGTTCTGACGCCGATACACCATCGGCAACTGATAAGTCTATGTCGCGAGTCAGCGCACACCTTGTTTGCAAGCCACAACAGTCTTTAGAGTCAGCCGCCACCCTTGCAAGAAAACACGGAATAAACACCATAATTCTGGGTGATGCAATAGAAGGTGAAGCACGTGAGGTTGGCAAAGTCATGGCTGGCATCGCGAAACAGGTGCACCAATACGGCCAGCCTGCAGAAAAACCTGCGTTGCTGATTTCAGGTGGAGAAACGACTGTAACGGTTAGAAAAAAAGGTGGCAGAGGTGGGCGAAATGCTGAATTTTTATTGGGGTTTGCCGAGTCGGTAGCGGGTTATGACAATATCTACGCACTGGCAGCTGACACCGACGGCATTGATGGTACCGAGGATAATGCGGGTGTTATATGGAGCCCGGAAGTAGCACGCTCTGCCTCTAATCAGGCATTAAAATTCTCGACCTATCTTGACAACAATGATGCATGGTCATTTTTCAATGCCGCTGGCGGATTGATTACCACGGGTGCAACACACACTAACGTAAATGATTTTCGCGCCATCCTTATCACGTAAACCATTTATCACGTAGACCATATCTCACGTAAACCATTTATCACATAAACAACTCATCACATACAATCAATCCATCACATAAAGCTTAGATAATATTCAACGGTAAAACTACCGCTTACAAAGCGTCAAACTTCTCCGGTTACTGCATACCGATAATGGCAAAGTATTGCTTATCTTTCACTAGTTCAAGCGCCTACTCATAGTGATGCAAATATTTGTCATGCGATCAAACCAGTCTTTAGCGAAATTTCTCACCATGTTGAGTTGCTGTTCGGTGCTGATTGCGTGTGGTCCGGGAACCGAGACTGGCAGTACACCAGGCTCTTCACAATCACAGAGCTGTAATAGCGCCGGTTTAAGTGATTCAGCATGCAACTTCACAGACTGCCTTGAGGCTGGTTGCGGCTCAACCACTATCAGACCAAATGAATCAAATACACAGCCAAGTGAAAAGCAAAAACTGGAAGAATCACTGCGGTCTGCCTTAAATGCTCAGTCAGCTGGTCTTGGCCTAAATGCCTTTATATTGCCCGATAGCCAAGACTATGCGGCCATTCCACAAGATCCGCAAAATCCGATTACCGATGAAAAAGTCGCTATTGGCAAACTGTTCTTTCATGACGATCGATTTGGACTGGATGGATTCTCTGAACAATCACCAAGTTGGTCATGTTCTACTTGCCACACGGTTGCCACAGGTTTTAAACCCGGCATCCCACAAGGTATTGGTGAAGGCGGAACAGGCATTGGTGTTGAACGACGCCTGGAATTCGGGTTTGACCCAAACGCTGTTGACGGCGCGACCAATAGACCAGACATGCAGCCGATTGCAGTTCCGTCAATGTTGAATGTGGCTTTTCAGGAAGTGGTTTTGTGGAATGGTCAATTAGGAAATGCCAGCAACGGCTTGATTAACAGCCACCTGCCAGAATCAACACTTGTGCCAGATCAACTCCCTGCGAGCGTAAACGCGCATCAGCTGGCTGGAATTGAATCTCAAGCAATTGCTGGGCAATCCATACACAGGCTTAGATTCAATGAAAATTCACCACTACAACACATACCAGCTTATCAAAACTTGTGGAATGCAGCCTATCCTGGTGGCTCGGTTGACATCGCAGTTGATGTCGGCAAAGCGATCGCAGCTTTCGAACGCACGGTGCTTGCCAACCAGGCACCATTTCAACGTTGGCTTCGTGGTGAGAGTGACACTCTGAATGAATCTGAACTGGCTGGTGCGAATCTATTCTTTGGTAAAGCTGGATGCTCAGCTTGCCATCAGGGACCAGCACTAAGTTCACGCGTCGGCGCTTTAGAAAGTGAGTTGTTTTTCGCAGTCGGGTTTGCCGATTTCGATAACAATAAAGTCGCCATTCATGGTGTGATTGAACAGAACGCTCGATTAGGCCGCGGCGGATTCACGCAAAACCCAGATCAGAACTATCAATTTAAAGTGCCACAACTATACAACCTTGTAGATACTCAAGTATTCGGTCACGGGGCTAGTTTTTCTTCGATCAAAGACGTGGTGAACTACAAAAACACGGGCGTGCCACAAAACGCAAGTGCTGCGGGTAGTCTGGACGCTCGATTTACCCCCTTGAATTTGAGTATTCGTGAAGTCAATGAGCTGACCACATTTCTGACAACTGCTTTGTATGACCCGAGCCTTGCCCGCTATGCACCAACACAATTTCCAAAATAATTGGACTAGCGATAACCAAACAGTGCTTTTAGTTGTACTAGCGATAATGTATTGTTCGATTTTTATTTTGTAAACATGCTATTGGCGAACGTTTATGCAGCCTTGTCCGGGTAACTCCAGTGAGCCACTGCTTCGTCGAGCTTACATTGGTAGTGTTCGATTATCATCAGGTGTTTTTCAACTGACTGTTGACTTTCGTGCTCTTGAATAACCGGCAGCATCACGTATAAATCGTGTAATAGTTTGGCAAGTTTCTGTGGCTCTGATCGTAACATTCTTCCTCATTGGCAGGCGATTTACCGCCGCTTCAGGTTTAAGAATATTAACGGTGGATAGCCTGGTTACTTTAATGGCCATAGAAAGCCTTGTTCTTATCCTAAATTTTGTGTTACTCACCACAACTACGGCAGAAATTCTGTGATGTCTATAGCCAAATATTTCGATTAGCCACTATCGCACCAGCATTTGTAAACATTATTTTGCGACGTAAGTAACTGTGCGAGTTCACGTGGGTTCAATATTAATATCAGTTACGTAACGATTCGGTTGTAAGCTTACCGCTTTTAAGTAATGCAGCAAATTGATCAACATCTGATTGAATTGCCTTTTTCAATGGTGTGTGAGCTACAGTACTTAATACACCCTGAATACCGGCATCATCAAAGTCTGACGGAAAAGGCAACGGATTGTTCTTCTCAAAAGTAACTTGAGATTCAGGAAATAGTTGCTCTAAACTGGCAACAAATTCAGCCACCTCAATTACATCATTTCGAAGATTAAAAACATCAGCCCCCTGATACTCGGCCAATGCGCTGTCGATAAATATGCGTGCCACATCGTTTGCATGTTGCACTGTTATCGGACCATCGAATCGAATATGAAAGGGTTCATTAGCAGCTACCGCCAAACAGGCTTTCGCAATGTCAGCGGTCATACCTTGATCTCGGCAAACGCCATACACCGTATAAGGTCGTAGACCAATGCTACCCACCTGCCAATCCTGCCAATAGACTTTGGCGGCGTTCTCATTAGCGGTTTTGTAAACCCCATATAAGTTGTTGGGTAATGGTAAATCGCGTTCTGTAAGTGGGCGGTTTGGGTAGTGCTCGATCGCCCCTAATACAGCAACTGAACTCGCGTAACAAAGGCCGCGGACTTCGTGTTTTCTTGCGGCTTCAAAAACATTGGCAGTACCTACTACATTCACCATGGCACCCATAGACGGGTCGGCCTTGCAAAACGGAATTTGCAAACCAGCAAGATGCACCACGTGCGTTGGCTGATGTTTTTCGAACATGGCGTGAACAGCCGTAGCATCAGTAACATCGAGTCTTTCCCAATTTATCGAGTCGATTTGCGCATCGTTCAGCAACAGCCCCGGTCGAGTGACTGTAGTATTAATATCGGTGGCAATGATATTTGCGCCATCATTCAGCAAATTGCGTAACACCCACGCACCAATACAGCCCATGGTGCCTGTGATAAGAAAAGTGGGATTATTCGACGGCATAGCGCTAAAGCTCCTATTGTATTCAAAGACCAGATGATAATAATCGCTTACACTATGCAAATTCAAAAAAAAGCGCTAGTGGACTTGTTCAATGTCAGACATTATCTTACATCACTACCCGCCCTCTCCAGTGTCAGAAAAAATCCGCGTGGCCCTGGGACTCAAGAAATTAACCTGGAAATCAGTTGAGCAAAATCGTTTGCCCGACAGACCAGAGTTATTTGCCATGACTGGCGGGTATCGGCGCATTCCAGTAATGCAAATTGGAGCAGACATTTACTGTGATACGCAATGCATTTTCAGAGAGTTGGAAAAGCGTTTCCCTAATCCCAGTTTCCACCCCAATGGCAATGCCGGACTGAGCTATGGGCTATCACGCTGGACCGATTCATCTTTTTTTGAACTTGGCGTTAAGGTGGCGTTTGCGCCTGTAGCTGATTCCTTGCCACCAGAGCTTATCACCGATCGTACGCGCCTATATTTCGGCCCTGAAGGCGACATGGCCGCTGAAGCGAAAGATATACCGCACACCTTGTCACAGCTAAGAGCACAACTTGGCTGGATAGAAGACCAGCTCATTGGAAATAGTCCGTATTTACATGGTCGAAATCCCAGCTTGAGCGACCTACTCGTCTGGACGGTCGTGTGGTTCGTTAAGGGACGATTCAGCGATTCGGCTCAGCTTTTGTCGGAATTTCCCAGTGTTCTCGCATGGTCGACGAAAATGGATGCCATTGGCCATGGAACCTTTGATACGATGACACCCGAACAGGCACTTGCAGTCGCCAACAACGCCACTCCTGAGACCATCGAGAAAACAGATGCCGCGGACCCACAAGGACTCCGACCTGGGATGGAAGTCAGCGTAGCGCCTTTAACCAACAGTGGCGAATCTGGTGTAAAAGGCAAGGTTCTAGCGCTTTGCAGAGATCGCATCGCGTTGGCTCGAAAAGATGCTCTTTGCGGCGACGTTGTGGTCCACTTTCCACGAGTTGGATACCGAGTCAGTACCTTATAAGCGTTCAAGACTTGAACCACGCCAGGAAACGGGTAATAAATATCACTACTGCAACCCGTGCAAATGCGTTTATAGTGGTCAAACTCCTGGCAATGCGTTAGGGTGCTGCTGCTCCACTGACCACCGAGTTCCGGCTGGCAGATTCAACGGGCTAGACCCAAAAGACATCAATGACTACTAGCGACCCTATAACCTTTCAAGATCTGAACCTGAGCCCACCTGTTTTTCAGACAATTGCCGATGTGGGTTACGAAACCCCATCTCCAATACAGGCGCAAACCATACCGCTTATGCTGCAGGGTTTAGACTTAGTGGGCCAGGCACAGACCGGCACGGGCAAAACAGCAGCTTTTGCACTGCCAATACTCTCAAGGCTCGATTTATCCGTTAAACCAGTACAAATACTGGTGCTGACGCCGACTCGAGAATTAGCAATTCAAGTCGCTGAGGCATTCCAAAAATACGCTAAAAATATGAAAGGTTTTCACGTCTTGCCCATCTATGGCGGACAGGACTACCGAACTCAATTACGAGCGCTTGAGCGCGGCGTTCATGTTGTAGTTGGTACACCAGGTCGCGTAATGGACCACATGCGTCGTGGTACTTTAAAGCTTGACCGGCTGAGTACGTTAGTCCTCGATGAAGCTGACGAAATGCTGCGTATGGGATTTATTGACGATGTTGAATGGATTCTTGACAAAACACCTGCAAAAAGACAAATCGCTCTGTTCTCCGCCACTATGCCAGCGCAAATTAGACGAATTGCAACCAAATACTTACACAGTCCAGAACATGTCACGATCAAAAGCGCAACCAGTACGGCCAGCACTATTCGTCAGCGTTTCTGGAGCGTTAGTGGTGCTCGTAAACTTGAAGCGCTTACACGCATACTAGAAGCCGAGGCGTTTGATGCCATGCTGGTATTTGTGCGAACCAAAACGTCAACCATTGAACTGTCTGAAAAGCTTGAAGCTCGTGGTTACGCTTGTTCTGCATTGAACGGCGATATCGCGCAGAATCAGCGTGAACGCACTGTAGAGCATTTAAAAAATGGCAAGATAGATATTATCGTGGCTACAGATGTTGCCGCACGCGGATTGGATGTTCCGCGCATCAGCCATGTCATTAATTTTGATATTCCTACCGACATTGAGGCTTATATTCACCGTATTGGTAGAACTGGCCGTGCCGGGCGCCATGGAGATGCGATCCTCTTTGTAGCGCCACGCGAGCGCCGCCTGCAATATGCTATTGAGAAAGCCACCGGCAAAACCATTGAACCGATGGATTTACCCACCAACGAGCTGATAAACGAAAAACGAATCACACGTTTCAAGCAGCGCATTACTGACTCGCTCAACTCAGACAACTTGTCTTTTTTTGAGGAAATGATCGATACTTATCATAAAGAGCATGGCATACCTTACCCAGCGATAGCTGCAGCACTTGCTCAAATGGTACAAGGTGACACACCATTTCTGTATATGGGTAAACCACCTCGAAAAGCACCAAACAAACATGATTCACCGAGATTCGATAGTGATCAACAAGCACCAAGTCGCAGCAATAGAGATTCCAAGCGTCAACGAGCTCAACAGTTTTCAAGTGACAGTGACTTTCTAAAGAAGGAACTTAGCAAGCCATCTGATCAAAGTGAAATCGACAAGCCACGCCACCAGCCTATGCGACCTATAGACAAAGGCATGGAGCGATTCAGACTTGAAGTTGGTTCGATAAACGATGTAAAACCTGGCAACATCGTTGGTGCAATTGCCAATGAAGCTGGCATAGACAGCCAGTATATTGGCCAGATAATTATCGAAGCGGAGCACAGTATTATTGACTTACCGGTCGGAATGCCAAAAGAGATTTTTTCCGATCTAAAAAAAACCCGCGTATGCGGCGTACCGCTTAAGATTTCACGCCTAAGCAATGGCAAAAGCCCTGCCAAAAATTCGGACAACCCACAAAAACAAAAACCTAAAAAAGAGAAAAAACCAAACTCTGTTACTGCAAAAACAAATAAAGCGAAACTCAAGAAAAAGAAAAAAGCGAAAAATAAAAATAAAGGCAAGAGACCGGAGAACATAGACTAAAATCCAGTCGATGCGGCCGCGGCCTACACAGCAATGGAGAATATACGCATGAAAGCAGACCATCCTGTTAGCGGTAGTTGTCTTTGCGGCAAAGTAAATTTCAAGATTGCCGAACTTTTACGAGACGTTGTTATGTGCCACTGCCAACAGTGCCGAAAACAGACCGGGCATCTTGTAGCGGCCACCCGCATTCACGACAACAGCATTGAGCTCAGCGGTGAGGAGCATCTCACTTGGTATTGCGCAAGTGACGATGCAACGCGCGGTTTCTGTAAACACTGTGGTTCGGTATTGTTCTGGAAACGAATCAATACCGATACGCTAGCGGTCATGGCAGGCTCTCTCGAAACACCCACAGAACTGAAAACCATTAGTCATATTTTTACCAAATTCAAAGGTGACTACTATGAGATTACTGATGGCCTACCACAGCACACTATGTCCGATTAAATTATCTGATCGGACCGAATCTGTATGTGTTAAATCTTCTTCAAAACGTGAACGTAAATTTAGCTGATTGATTCTGTTAAAACCGAATCCAAGCGCCTAATCTTTTCTCGATTAATAGTGCTTTGAGACCAAGAGATATAATGCCAACCAATGCAGAACTTACGGCTGCATTAGTGTCAACCGTTCATGGCAGCTTTATCTCGTCGGATACTTGCACCAAAAGCCTGCGCGGTATAACCTGATCGAGCCTGGTGGAGCAAACCACCCATAACTAGAGGTTATACCGTGAACGTTACCGCATCTGGCGCGAATGCGCGCCCGCTCGTGCGCCCTATTGACCCGCGCTTCTCTTCCGGCCCCTGTCGGAAACACCCTGGCTGGTCTATAGCGGCTCTAAATACTGAACATCTTGGCCGCAGTCATCGCGCTGCGAATCCCAAATCCCACTTGAAATCGGCAATAGACCGCTCAGCTGCATTATTGGGTCTACCGTCAGACTGGCGTCTTGGTATTGTGCCCGCCTCTGATACCGGTGCTTTCGAGATGGCCATGTGGTCAATGCTTGGACCCAAAGCAGTGGATGCTTATGTGTGGGAAAGTTTCTCATCGGATTGGGCTAAAGATTTGGGAAAGCTCGAGCTACCTGGCTTAAACATTCACGAAGCAGATTACGGGAAACTGCCAAACCTGGATACTGCATCACCTCACAACGATACCGTATTTGTATACAACGGCACTACCAGCGGTGTGCGCGTACCGAACCTTGATTGGATTTCTGATGATCGGGAGGGTTTAGTGATGTGTGATGCCACGTCGGCCGCCTATGCAATGGCGATTGACTACAGAAAAGTGGATGTGCTGACTTGGTCGTGGCAAAAAGCACTGGGCGGTGAAGCAGCCCACGGCATGCTTGCGCTTAGCCCACGCGCAGTGCAACGACTCGAAAATACACCAGCACCAAGAGCTCTGCCTAAGATTTTTTCACTGACAAAAAAGCAGGAATTGATAGAAGGCATATTTACTGGCGCAACCATCAATACACCCAGCATGCTTGCTGTTGCTGACCTGCATTCCGCATTGGATTGGGCTGAGCAACTGGGCGGGCTAACAAGCTTACATGATCGTTCTAACGCCAATTTTACAGCGATGGACACCTGGGTTTCGAATACTGATTGGGTGAATTGGCTGGCGGAAAACGAAAACACGCGCTCCAGCACTTCAATGTGTCTGACGATTACAGACAACGCCTTTCAGTCTCTGAATCTTGAGGAACAACAGCGAGGTGTAAAAACCATGATTGGCTGGTTGGCTGATGAAGGCGTGGCTTTTGACATCGCCAACTACCGAAGCGCGCCCCCTGGCTTTCGTGTTTGGGGGGGCGCAACTGTTGAAGCATCCGACATAGAAGCATTAACCGTCTGGCTTGACTGGGCTTATGATCAATTCAAATCCACTGTACTAAGTTCTGAGGTACCAGCATGACTAAACCACGCGTATTAATTTCTGATTCCATGTCTTCACTGGCGGTTGGTGTTTTTGAGGAACGCGGTGTCGAAGTCGTGCAATCTGCAAAACTCTCTGTTGAGGAATTGATGGACACAATTGGTGATTTCGATGGCTTGGCCATGCGCTCTTCAACCAATGTCACCCCGGAATTGCTGGAAAAAGCGAAACGACTCAAGGTAGTGGGTCGAGCCGGTATCGGCGTTGACAATATCGATGTTAGGGCCTGCACAGCCAACGGTGTGGTCGTTATGAACACCCCATTTGGCAATGCGATAACCACGGCTGAGCACGCCATGGCTATGATGCTCTCTTTGGCTCGTCATATCCCGCAAGCCAGTCAATCAACGCATGCTGGTAAATGGGAAAAGTCTAAGTTTATGGGTATCGAACTCACTGGCAAGCATCTTGGGATTATTGGTGCAGGAAATATCGGTTCAATTGTGGCCCAAAAGGCTTTAGGGTACGGGCTGCATGTACTCGCGTACGATCCGTTTCTGACCGGTGAACGTGCTGATCAGCTTGGCGTAACCAAGCTCGAATTAGATGAGCTGCTGGAACGCAGCGATATCATCTCGCTACACGTTCCAAAAACAGACGAAACGGCTAACATCATCAACGCAACCGCGTTGAACAAAATGAAAAAAGGCAGTCTGCTCATCAACTGCGCAAGAGGTGGGTTGGTAGACGAATTAGCATTGAAAGTCGCTCTGGAGTCAGGGCATGTGCGTGGTGCTGCCCTTGATGTTTTTGAAGTCGAGCCTGCCAAAGAGAATGTACTGTTTGGTATGCCAAACGTAATTTGCACTCCTCATCTGGGTGCATCAACATCCGAAGCTCAGGAAAAGGTAGCCGTTCAGGTAGCCGAACAGATGAGCAATTACCTGATAACTGGTGCTATAACCAATGCATTGAACGCGCCTAGCCTCAGTGCCGAAGAAGCACGTCAACTTAAACCCTATCTAAATCTTGCCGAGCAGCTTGGTTCCTTTGTTGGACAACTGACCCACGATCCAATTAAAAAATTGACAATAACCTACGCGGGGGATGTCACGGGCTACAACACTGAGCCTCTGTCCACCGAAGTATTGAAATCTTTATTAATTCACCATAGCGCCACTGTGAATTCGGTTAACGCAAGAGAAATAGCCAGAGAGCGCAACATCACCGTAGTCGACGCCAAGAACGATGGCAAAGATGAATACCAGTGTCGTATTACGGTTGAAATTGAAACTGAAAAAATGCAACGCAGCGTTGCTGGCACATTGATCGGCAACAAACCTCGCGTTATTGATGTTAAAGGCATCTCACTGGAGTCAGAGCTTGGTGAACACATGTTGTATTTCACCAACGACGACACGCCTGGTGTCATCGGAGCAATTGGCACAGCAGCCGGAGACAAAGGCATTAATATCGCAAATTTACACCTTGGCAGACACAGCGATCAGCCAAGTGCAATTGCCTTACTAGAGGTGGATGCTGTGGTTGCAGCTGAAGACTTAGAAGCATTGCGGGCTATACCTAGTATTAATAATGTCGAGTATTTGCATTTTCCGGTGCAATAGTAAATCTGCCAAACGTCCCGGGGCTTCCCTGCCCCGTGGCTGTTTTATCACTGGATTCTTAATCTGCGCAGTCCCGCCAGTAAAATAAAAGGTAGCAGCAGTAAAAACTCGAAGGAAAATGCGCCACCGCCATTCCCGCCAGAATAATTTGCACGGGGCTTGTTGCCAAATGCCGGTTGTTGTACATCCACTCGGCTACTTTGTACAGGTTGGGAAAAACGCACACTTTGAGCCGCGGTCTCCTCTGCGCGGCGCTGCTTGTTCTTGCGCTCAATGCCGCGTGCTGCAAACTGTTCGTCATGCATGACAACCATGGAAGTATGTTCTGTAACCAGCCCATTGTTGACAGCGATATCTGTAATGGCATCCTTATACTCAGAATCATCACCTAAATAATCAATCATATGATGTATATCCTGAGTTTTTGCATACGCCCACAATCGTTTGATTTCCGGATTACGCTGACTGATATCCGGAAAATCAAATGTTGTTTTGTACAACTTATCTTCACCCGACACTTTTCCTGATAAGGAAACGATAGCCTCACCTGCTCCGTGATAGTGGCCAAACACAGTCAACAGCTCACCTCGATACAAACTGGTGGTGACTTCAGGTGTTAGATTCGACACCTGTATTCCTTTAAATTTTAGTTCAATATCATGCAACGCTTGGTGAGTTGCCTTGCTGGTAAATTCCATCAGCTTACCCACAATATCGTCACTGTTGGACACGCTAACGGCAAAACCATTTGATACCTCTGTCATGGCTTCGAGTAGCGGCGTATTCGCACCGTTACCCATCACAGCGGTAAACAGTCGAACATCGTATTGCCTCATTCCGTATACGGGTATCTTGACCAGCACGAACGGGAGATACTTTTATTTCAAAGTTATAGTGTTTATTTTGTTCGGCGATACCAGCATCACGACCGATCGCCTTTTCTTCCTGATAAACTTTCCGGGCCTCGTCCTTTTTTAATACCTCGCCTACAACAGGCTGCCCATCTATCCACACAGTGAATTCTGATACTGCTGCTTTGTCTGGCACCGGAAATCGGTACGTTGCTTCCAGGTCGTGGGCTCCGGGGTTGCTAAACACCTGATCGACCTGCGTTATTGCGTAGCCATCCTCAATAACAACGTTGACTTGGTGCGATCGGATGGTGAGCGCAGTGGCATTTGCCCCTGCAGGCATCATTAACCCAGCCGCCGCGACAGTACCCGAAGTCGCTATGCCTGCAGCTGTTGTCAGCACAATAGCTAATACTGCGCAGGAATTTCGTACGTAATTTTTCACCGTAGTCTCCAATTGTATTCATAACGGGTAAACAGAGATTCCAATAAAGAATTATTTTCATCAACCAAAGTTGAAATTACTCAATATTATTGCTCTTAATGTATTGTTAAATTGTACTTTTATAGGTACTTTGATTCCAAAATGACGACTTGATTCAAAAGGCAGTTTCCGGCAATCTAGTGTCATTATTTTCGGATTTTTCGTATTTCGTAAATTATGCAGGAATCTGCAATCAACTTAGCTGTGCAGCTCATTATTAGTGCCAACCCTGATCTATTCGAGATCATTGGCCTATCACTTCGAGTGAGTCTGAGTTCTGTGGTGCTATCGTTAGTTTTCGGACTTTCACTCGGCGCTTTCCTGGCGACCGATCATTTCCGGGGTCGTCAGCTCATTAACGTTTTGATCAACGCATTAATGAGCATGCCACCGGTGGTTGTAGGCTTGTTTGTATACCTGGCAATATCGCGTTCAGGGCCTTTGGGTTGGTTAGGTTTGCTGTACACGCCCACGGCCATGATTATCGCCCAAACCATGCTTATTACACCGCTGGTTGCAGCTCTTTCCAGGCAGGTTATTGAAGATTTGTATAACGAATACAGAGAACAATTTCTATCTCTGCAGCTAACACGGCCGCAAAGAATGAAAGCTCTGCTTTGGGATGCGCGCTACTCGCTCCTCACAGTTGCTCTGGCAGGGCTTGGGCGTGCATTATCTGAAGTGGGTGCAGTGATCATCGTGGGTGGAAATATTGAGCATTTAACCCGAGTCATGACAACGGCAATCGCACTGGAAACTTCCAAGGGTGATTTGGCTCTAGCTTTAGCACTAGGCCTGATACTGTTATCACTCGCATTACTTATTAACATTTTGCTTTCAAGTCTGAATATCTCAGCAAGACGACAAGCCTATGCATAACGTGATTGACATCAATGCCAATAAGCCAGTGGTAGGTACAACGCGCTTGCCCACCAAGGCACAACCCTCGCGACGATCAAAACTTGAGTTGAACAACATCAGCTACAGCGTAAACGGTAAACGGATATTGCAAAACATAAAGTTGAATTTACCACCACAAGGCATTACCGCCATCATGGGATTCAATGGCGCTGGCAAAAGCATATTGCTAAAAATCATGCACGGAATACTAAAGCCAACAACTGGCACCGTACTATGGAACCAACAACCGAGCGACGCTAAGCACCGGCTTACTCAATCAATGGTATTTCAGAAACCGGTACTACTCAGACGCTCGGCTAAAGCCAATATTGATTTCGTTATAAAACAAAGAGGGACACACAAACCAGCGCTCCGAAACGCACTGTTAGTTAAAGTGGGTTTGGCGAATAAGGCATCACAGCCTGCACGCTTGCTTTCTGGTGGCGAACAACAACGACTTGCGCTGGCACGTGCATTGGCGTGCCAACCAGATATCGTGTTTCTTGATGAAGCCACAGCGAGCCTGGATCCGGCCTCTAGCGCCATAATCGAGCAAATTGTCAGTGACGAGGCTGCTTTGGGTACCAAGTTCATCATGGTGACCCATGATGCAGCACAAGCCGCAAGAATTGCAGATGAAGTGGTATTTATGGATGCAGGTCAAATCACCGAATACGCTAGCGCTGAGCAATTCTTCAATGCCCCAATATCACAAGCCGCTACAGCCTATCTTGAAGGCCGACTGCATCATCAATAAATTCGTTTCAGGTCAATGAAAATTTTTAGCTGTACAAGCTTATTATTGCTTATCGTCACCTTATTCAGTTCGGTAGTGGTTGCTGATTCCAAACAAATTCTTGTTCAATCAACTACGTCCACAGCTAACTCCGGGTTTTATAAATACCTGCTACCAATGTTCGAAACACAAACAGGTATAAAGGTAAATGTCGTAGCCGTTGGTACAGGTCAGGCCATTCGCAACGCACGAAACTGCGACGCTGATGTATTGTTGGTTCATGCAAAAGCGGCAGAGGATGCTTTCGTTGCCGACGGATTTGGTGTGGAGCGCTTTGATTTAATGTATAACGATTTTGTCATCATAGGCCCTGCAGGGGACCCCGCCAATGTGTCAAAGCAATCTGACATACACAACGCATTGAAAAATATCTCGACTGTGAATGCCTTATTTGCATCGAGAGGCGACAATTCAGGGACACACAAAAAAGAACAATCCTTGTGGCATGCGATAAACATTAATACCGAGGCCGTCAAGCCAAGCTGGTACCGTTCAACGGGCTCTGGCATGGGCGCAACGATTAACACAGCAATTGGTCTTGGTGCTTACACACTGACTGATCGAGCCACCTGGATTAGTTTTAAAAATAAAGACGATTTTAAAATTCAGTTTCAAGGTGATCCGAAGTTATTTAACCAATATGGCGTCACTCTTGTGAATCCAGAAAAATGCCCATCGGTTTCTCAGCACAGTGCACAACAGTTTATTGATTGGCTTTTATCGAAAAAAACCCAGCAATCAATTGCCGCATTTGCGGTCGATGGAGAGCAGCTTTTTTACCCTAATGCAAAATAAACGATATTTCTAAACTGATTGAGCGTCGCTGTTATACCGAACAATACCCAAATTCGATGTATCGTAACCAGTTATTGACTCTACATATTGCGCAAAACGTTCGGTTTGGCAAAACGCCCACAAAGACTGAAGAGGCTTTTCAAAATAATGTTGCCGGTCTACAAGTAAATCGAAACGCTCCTTCACCAGAGGGACAAAATGCAAGTTATAACTCGCGGCAACACTGGCCAAACCGAAGCCCGCATCTGCAGCCCCTGAGCTAACCACCACAGCAACATCAGTTTCAGTTCTGGCGGCATCAACGAAAGTTAAATCACTTAGCTTGATTTGGCTCTTCTCAAGCAATTGTGTAAACAAACTCTGAGCACCGGCTTGGCGTTGCCGTGGCACGATCTTGAGTCCGGCAAGATCGTCGAGTGAGTTAATTTTATTTTGGTGTTTGGAACAAACAATTAGCCCACGTTGTCTGACCGCCCATTCAATCAATACCACAGAACTATGCGCGCAATGCTGCTCAATCGCACGCACGTTCCAACTCTGTGATTTTTCATCCAATATGTGCAGTCCGGCAGCAACACCTTCACGCAGATTAAAGCGCTGCAAGCCATCATTGCTGCCATCAAATAACATGGCCAATCCAGATTGAGACTCGCGCAGAGCCCATTCTAAAAGAGGATCGTGGCTGCCTAAAAATACGCCTGGTCGCTGCTGCAAAGGCTCGATGACATGCTCGGCATGAGCAGCTAACCAGGCATCTATTTGATCGCGAGGGAAAAGCAACTTACCTATGGCTTTGTTGCACGGCAAATCACCAGAAGACGCCAGGTCATACACTTTGCGTTCTTTAATTCGAAGCAGATTGGCTACTTCGCTGGTGGTCAAGTATTCAGACACGGCATCCGCGGGTAACTGGCGCTATTGGTTTTAACTAGCTGATTTAGCCATTATACCGTGAGAGTGCAGTACTGCCTGTAATACAATCAATTCAAATTAGAAAAGCCCTAAGAATTTCTTTCGTGGTGTTGGCGCAGGCAGCAGGGACTGAGCAATTTCAACTTGCCTTGCCCAAAATCGATCTTTTTCATCTAAACGACGCGCTTGATCTGCTATTAAAGATGGCTGTTCAGCCAATTGTCGCGCCATCTGTTTATTGGTCTGCTCAAGCAACTCTTTGTTCCATTCAAGCTCTCGCACCAACAATTCGACAGTGCCAGCCTGTTGAATTGTTTTTACCATGATGTTTTCCTCATTATCCAGCGTTTTACCCTGAGGTTCAGGAGTGAATTCCTGTTGATCTGACTGGCTTGTCAAATGAGAATAGTCAGCAGATTTTTGAGCCTGTCCGCTTACTGAATTATCTATCGATGGGGACGCGATGCGCGGATACACGCGCATTAATTCGACCAGTTCAATACCAGCCGATGAACGCTTAATCTCACCACGTTTAACCTGATCGTAAATGGTTTGCCGCGACACACCTGCCTTTCGTGATGCATCAGTCACACTTAATGTAGTCACTGTACGCTTACTCCACCATGCTTAAATATCAATCAAATCGTATGCGCCTTGAACGATAAATACTTGGCGCTTACTAAAGCATAGTTATCTATCCACAACTGTCCAGTCTCCAAGACAGCCATAACCTGTTTACAGCTATTTGCCTGCGATGTACCCTGACCGACTCCATTATTGCTATTACGCACGATAATTATGCAGTGCGCGTTTTATATTATGTTAAATCAAGTTAACATCTTCCCGATAACACAGCGAATCATGATAGGCCTTTACAAAATAATGCTCAGCGTCGGAATGACCATTGGCATCTGCGCATGCACACCAAATAACAACGGTCCTACCAATGCCCCGGCAGTTACATTCACTGGTTCTGAGGCGGAACAGAATAACGAGTGCGAAGCAGTTGCGAAACTTGCGCCTGATCAATCCAGTGTTCGCTACGTTGGGAATATCTGGCGCGAAGAAGTCGATAATGATATGCAGTTTTTGCAGCTATGGAATCAGTTGACAGCGGAGAACGCGGGTAAATGGGGTGAAGTGGAACGCGTTCGCGATGAAATGCAATGGGAGCGTCTCGACGCCGCTGTCGCCTTCTCTCAAAACAACAACATTGACTATAAATTCCATACGCTTGTATGGGGTGCGAATCAACCGCAGTGGCTAAACAATTTATCTACCGAGTTGCAAATTGTTGAAATTGAGCAGTGGATGACCCAAATAGCTCAACGCTTCCCGAATATGCAACAGATTGATGTTGTCAACGAACCATTACACGCCCCACCTGCCTACATTGATGCTTTGAACCAATTTGGTAACACGCAAGCAACAACCACATCCTGGGCATGGGTGATAAATACATTTGCTAAAGCCCGAACGGTTTTTCCAAACAGTGAACTACTGCTGAATGATTTCAACATTCTGAAAAACAATAAAAACACTAATAGCTATCTTGAAATCATCACCCTGCTACAAGCTAACGACCTAATCGACGGTATTGGTCTGCAGGGCCATTTTCTCGAAGAAACCAGTGTAGAGAACATACGTTCGAACCTGAACAAACTTGGGTCAACTGGCTTGCCAGTATATATTTCTGAATTTGATCTCAACATAGCCGATGACCAACTGCAACTTACTCGGGTGCAAGAAATATTTCCGTTGTTTTATTCATCCCAATACGTAAAAGGCATTACGTTCTGGGGGTTTCGGGAAAATCAGATTTGGCAAGCTGACTCGCATTTGATTAATGCCGATGGTAGTAAGCGCCCAGCGATGAAATGGTTGGAATGTTATCTTACCAATGCTAGATAAAATCAACCGATGGGCACGTAAACTCAAGCTGGAAATTATTGCCATCTACATTGCATCAAAAGATACTCGTACTCCACGTATGGCAAAGCTACTCGCTGTAGGCGTGGCAGCTTACGCGTTTAGCCCTATTGATCTCATCCCAGATTTTATTCCTGTACTCGGGCTCGTCGATGATTTTCTTATTGTACCTGCAGGGATCGCACTAATCGTTCGACTCATTCCACCAGAGCTGATGGCTGCGTTCCGACAAGATGCAAAAGCTATGATAAAGCCATCAAGCAACTGGATAGCAGCTCTGCTCATTATTGCACTATGGGCATTAACCGCCGTTGTTATTATTTTAATTTTTTTGGGCCGCATTCAGTATTAACCCAATGTTTCTGTCTGATGTTATTCAGCTTGATTCTTACTGACTAACAGAATCTGTACAACTGCCAACTCGCTTCAGCGCATCACGCGCTATTAAAATATGAAATGGCATTATGCTTTTAAGATACAGCTTGCCACCTGTATTGTGAGGGTGCACCCATGTTGCTAAATAAACATAGCCATCATCTGAAATTACACCGATTCTAAAATTCAAATGCTTGTCGTTAAAGCCTGCAATGAGTTCGTATGGGTTTTCAGATTCCACAGGAAATGGGCCGAGCTTATTAACATCATCCAAGCCCTCCTTTAACAAGCCAAATGGCGCTGTGACGATACCGCGAAAGTTTAGAAGCACTTGTACCCAAGCTGGAAAATTTGTGATAATTTCAGCTGCCGGGCGAGGCCGTAAATTGGATTGCACGCGATAGCAGTCAATAAAATCAGCAGATGCAATACGCTGATGAAGATGACTCCGACTCGGTAATTTAACTGAGCTAACCTTAGGCATTTAACACAACCATCCAGACTATCCGATAACTGAAAAACTCGAATCTTCATTGATTGTTCGATTACGCGAGTAAGCGTCAAGAGAAACAGTAAAATCAATGTTCTCCAAATGAAATTGCACTGGCTCGGAATCATGATCGTGACCAGCATCAGTTGTCTGTACAAGTTTTGCCATGATTTTTCCGGCAACTGGCGCATTTTTATATTGATTTCCACTTGTGCCGCAGGCCATAAAAAAACCAGGCAAATCACTTTTGTCATAGATCGGCATCCAATCTTCAGTGACATCGTATAGCGCAACAACACCGCGTGCCGTATCAGGGATACTTAAGTCGGGAATGCGTTGTGCCAAACGCATGACCAGTGTTTTCCACTGGGCTGAAAAATCGGCATTAAAGCGGTCGGGATCATCCACCCACTCTCGCACATCACATTGAGGATCTTCAGAACCAATTAGAAAACCCTTGCCGTTTGCACTGGAGGGCCGTGTGTATACCTGTACATCACTGTCTGATGTAATTATTCGTTTCACATTATTAAATGACTCAGGCGCATCTACATGGGCAACTTCATGCCGCAATGCCCTTGTGCTCATCAGCATGTTGTCACTAACACCAGCCATCTTGTTTATCACAGATGAATGAGGGCCGCCAACGTTAATTACAACCGGTGCGCTGACAACGCTACCGTCAGACAATTCGACACCGGCCACCCTATCCTGTTTTATAACTATTCTGGTTATCGTTGAGTTGAATTTAAATATCGCACCCAGACTCTCTGCCGCCACTTGCACATTAACTGCTGATTGCATTGGGTCGCTAACGTAGCCACCGTTAGGGAAAAACACAGAGCCACTGAGCTCGCCCCCTGTTGGCTTACCAAACGCATCATCGTCAATGGTTTTAGCAGGATAATAAAGCCGTTTATCAACACCAGGCAAATAGCGATTTATTTCGTCATTACTGACGTGTTCGTAGGGACACCCAAGTTTATCCATCACCGCACAAACTTTCTGAAGGTGGTTATTTAGCGTTGTCTTTGCAACCAGACATCCAGTGTTGTGGTATTCAACCAAGTCGGCGCCACTGACCATATTGCCAAGATACTTTGCCCAACTCTTCCAGTGATGCCATCCCTCGTAAGCCAACGCACAGGATTCTATGGTCGAATAGTAGGTACGGATAATCGCGCACGACCCGGAAGTGGAGCCGTACCCCGCCTGCGGCAATTTATCAACAGACAGTGTCCGATAACCCAACTTAGTCAGTTCGTAAGCTGTACAGGCACCAATTACACCCGCCCCAATAATGATGGCGTCAACGTTGTTGTTCATTGTTTAGCTTTTCCGAACGGGCTTAGATATAGCGCATAAGCAATTTTTCGCATGCTACATAGTCGCGCCAATCTGCCAGGGTACAAACTCGTTATCACCAAGACCATGCTGCTCGCTGAGCGTTTTCTCACCAGACGCGACTCGCAACAATTTGTCATAAATCTGTTGTCCCACATCGGCGACAGACTGGCCATCACTGACAATACTACCGGCATTGATATCCATATCATCCTCGAGCTGCGAATACATATCGGTGTTGGTTGCGATTTTTAGACTTGGCGCTGGTTTACAACCGAAAGTGGAACCTCTGCCAGTGGTAAATGAGACGAGATTACAACCACCGGCAACTTGACCAGTAACAGATGCAGGGTCGTATCCCGGGGAATCCATAAACACAAATCCGCGACAGTCAACAGTTTGTGCGTATTGAAAAACGCCAGCAAGCGGGCTTGTTCCACCTTTTGCCACTGCACCAAGCGACTTTTCAAGAATGGTTGTCAAACCACCCAACTTATTACCTGGTGATGGGTTGTTGTCCAAACTGCCATTGTTTCTCTCCACGTAATCCTGCCACCACGCTATACGCTCCATCAGGCTCTGAGCAACTGAGTTATTAACAGCGCGTCGCGTAAGCAGGTGTTCAGCGCCATAAATCTCCGGTGTTTCTGCCAATACAGCGGTACCGCCTTGTGCAACCAATAAATCGGATGCATAACCCAAGGCCGGGTTAGCCGTAATGCCAGACCAGGCATCTGATCCACCACATTGCAAAGCCAGCATCAATGATGATACCGGACACGAACTACGCGCAATTTTATTTACCTCGGGTAGCATCGTCATTAAATGTTGTCGACCTTGCTCAACGGTTTTTTTATGACCACCTGAGGTTTGTATGTTCATCGTACAAAGCAAAGGACCACGTGATAATGAATGCTCAGATAAGGTAGTTTGGATTTGACTTGCTTCACAACCAAGCCCAACAAACAGCACTCCGCCAATATTAGGGTGTGTTGCGTACCCCGCTAATACGCGCTGCAAATTGTCCCAACCCTCACCTTGGGTTGCCATGCCGCAGCCCGTGCCGTGTGTAAAGGCAGCAATGCCGTCAACATTTGGATATTGCGCCAGAACTTCATCGCCAATTGATCGCACTATGTGATGCACCGCGGTTGCAGAACAATTAACACTACTCAGTACGGCAATAAAATTGCGCGTACCGGTACGTCCATCATTTCGTGGATAGCCTTGAAATACGTCTGTTTCTCTTACAACGAGTTCAGGGATATCTTTGCAGAATTCATGAGTAGCATCATTATTTTGAAAATCCAGGTTATGGGTATGAATATGATCTCCGGCTGCAATGTCGGTTCTGGCCACGCCTATCGTTTGCGCATACTTCAATACCCGCTCTCCTGCAGCAATTGGCCTCAAAGCAAGCTTATGACCTTTCGGGATAAGCTGATTACAGGTTATGTCATTGACCTGCTCTGATTCTTTTAGCGTTCTGAGAGCAACGCCGACATTATCATCGCCAGACAATTGCAGAGCCGGGTTTCGAATTGCATCATCGTTCATCCATACAATTGGTGTGACATCATCACTCATGCGCCATCCTGTTCTTTCCAGTGCCTGGCTAAACTGGGAATAAAATCGTCGCCGTGCCCGGCATCAACTATTTTTTGCATCATGCCTTGTGCTTGCGTTGGCAATAACCCTGAAGCGCCGTACGCTTTGGCCATGCTATTAAAATAACCTATGTCTTTGTTCCCATTTGCCAGTGAAAACTGCAATTTGGTTTCGTCTCCGGTTAGTGGGCCTGCCATAAACCAATCGAAGAAATCGCTACGATTCGGACCTGCAGCCATCACGTCATACAGCAACTTTAAGTCAACACCTGACTTCTCCGCCGTGTTTACTGCTTCCGCAATCAAGCAGGCTACCGACATGGAGAAGCCATTGTTGATCAGCTTGAGTTTATGGCCAACGCCTAAGTCGCCAACATGAAACAAGTTTTCAGACATGGTTTTTAGCAGTGGGGTAGCTTCTTCAAAATGGGCTTTGCTTCCACCGGCCATCATGTTCAGCGTGCCTGACTCAGCCGCCGCAGCAGAACGTCCTAACGGCACATCCAACATACTGCAACCGCGTGATTCAAGCTCAGCGCCAATTTTTAGCGTTGATTCAGGTTCAGATGTGCCACAGTCAATGAGCATGAAAGGGTGTTGCATGCCCTTCAGCAACCCATTGTCTCCGTATACAATTTCCTCAACAACAGAGGAAGTAGTAACACATAATATGACCACATCGACCTGCGCAACCAGTTCAGCTGGGGTAGCTACCTCAGTGGCGCCCATTGCAACCAGTCTTTCAACCGGCTCACGCCGTGTGTTACCCAT
This sequence comes from uncultured Granulosicoccaceae bacterium, assembly GCA_938045275.1. GTDB lineage: Bacteria > Pseudomonadota > Gammaproteobacteria > Granulosicoccales > Granulosicoccaceae > Granulosicoccus. Next base: position 20,303 of record CALIMV010000092.1, on the reverse strand, counting down.
AACCACCAACGGGTAACCTGCCTTGGACACATTGGCCGCCATGCCAACACCCATTGCACCCAAACCAATAAAGCCTACTCGGGATAATTCATTTGCCAAAACTATTCTCCTCGGCAGTTACGTTTAGTAACCACCTTAATATTTATACTTCGTGTTTTATCTAATGGCTGTCGCGCGGAACAGGTGCGCCGCTGCCACCTTGAAGAAAATCCAGATCCGCGCCTTTGTCGGCCTGCATCACTGTTTGCTGATAAAGTTTGACGTACCCGCGATCCGATTGAGGGTGTACCGGCTTCCATGCTTCTCTTCTTGCTTTGAGTGTTGCTTCATCAACATTCAAGCTAAGTTGACGCCCTTTAGTATCCAGCGTTATTTCATCGCCCGATTGCACCAAAGCTAGTGGTCCACCAACGGCAGCCTCAGGAGCTGCGTGTAAAACAACTGTGCCGTAGGCGGTGCCACTCATGCGCGCATCTGAAATACGCACCATGTCTGTTACTCCTTGTTTCAATAATTTCGCTGGTAATGCCATGTTTCCTACTTCGGCCATTCCTGGATAACCACGTGGCCCGCAGTTTTTTAATACCATAATGCAACTGGCATCTATGTCTAGATCGTCCTGATCGATCCGCGCCTTGTAGTCTTCAATATCCTCAAACACCACGGCTCGGCCGGTATGTTGTAGTAAGTCAGGCGATGCTGCAGAGGGTTTCAATATCGCCCCATCAGGTGCAAGATTGCCACGTAAAACAACCAAACCTCCTTGCGCCTTAAACGGCTTGTCAAACTCATACACAACGTCCTTTTCATATATTTGTGCAGCACTTACGTTGTCCCACTGGGATTTTCCATTTACTGTCATCGCCTCTTTATGCAATAGACCTGCATTACCCAGCTGTTTTAATACCACCGGCAATCCTCCAGCATAGTAGAAGTCTTCCATTAAATAGTCACCGGACGGCATCAGGTTTACCAAACAAGGCACATCGCGTCCAATATCATCCCAATCATCCAGGCTGTGTTCTACGCCAACACGCCCTGCTATGGCTAATAGATGTATAACTGCATTGGTTGAACCACCGATGGCACCATTGGCTCGAATTGCATTTTCAAATGCCGACTTGGTTAGGATGTCAGATGGTTTCAAATCTTCAGCCACCATTTCCACAATGCGGCGACCAGCCATATGGGCCAAAACCTGCCGTCGTGAATCAGCAGCCGGTATTGCGGCATTGCCAGGCAGCCCCATACCCAGCGCTTCAACCATGCAAGCCATAGTCGAAGCGGTTCCCATTGTCATGCAGTGACCAACAGAACGCGACATGCAGGCTTCTGACTCCATAAATTCTTCTTTGCTTAGCTCTCCAGCTTTAACCATTGCATCAAATTGCCACACGTGCGTCCCGGAACCGATGCGTTCGCCGCGAAACCGACCGTTCAACATTGGTCCACCAGAAACAACCAAGGTTGGTAAGTCGCAGCTGGCAGCACCCATCAATAATGACGGCGTAGTCTTGTCACACCCAACTAACAACACAACTGCGTCGAGAGGGTTAGCTCGAATGCTCTCTTCCACATCCATGCTGGCCAGGTTTCGGAACAACATCGCTGTTGGTCGCATGAGTGTTTCACCCAGCGATGTGACCGGAAATTCAACCGGAAAACCACCCATCTCGTATACACCACGCTTCACTTTTTCAGCGATACCACGAAGATGAGCATTGCAAGGCGTTAGTTCAGACCACGTATTACAGATGCCAATGACCGGCCGGCCATCGAACAGGTGATGCGGCAAACCTTGATTCTTCATCCAGCTTCTATAAGCAAAACCATCTTTATCCTGACGGCCGAACCATTCGGTACTGCGTAATTTTTTTGTCATGGTGTTTGTTAAGCGTTTGCAACCACAGTTTGTGATATTTGCCCAAGCCCTTGTATACCGAGGCTCATTTTTTGACCAACTGCCAGAAACCGAGGCGGGTTAAACCCAAGTCCGACACCAGGTGGAGTGCCTGTTGGAATAAGATCACCGGCCCGTAACGTCATATGGTGGCTTACATAACTAACGATGTGCGCCACGCTGAATATCATTGTACGAGTGTTACCGGTCTGGACTCGCTCGCCGTCAATATCCAACCAAAGGTCAAGCGCTTGCACGTCGGCCACTTCGTCTTTAGTCGATAATACAGGACCGAATGGACAAAACGTGTCCTGGCTTTTGCCTTTTACCCATTGTCCTGTGCCTTCCAGCTGAGCCGCCCGCTCCGAAACATCATTGACCACGCAGAAGCCGGCAATATATTCCAATGCGTTGTCAATGGATACATTACGAGCCGTCTTACCGATAACGACGCCGAGTTCGACTTCCCAATCGAGTTTGCAGTCACCAGCGGGCATGATAACGTCATCATTTGGCCCAGCGAGTGATGTGTCTGCTTTCATGAATATCACCGGTTCATCTGGAATTGCCATGCCGGATTCAGCCGCATGATCAGAATAGTTCAAACCAATACACACGACTGTACGTATATTAGACACAGGTTGACCAAGCCGTACCGAGGAATCGACCTCTGGGCAGGTTTGCAGGTCAATTTGACGCAATTTTTCAATGGAACTATCGTCTAATTGTTCGTATCCAATGTCGGAAACATGGTCAGAAAGGTCTCGAACAACACCTGCTGAATCCAAGGCACCCGGTTTCTCGGCGCCAACTGGGCCAAAACGCAAAAGCTTCATACGACTAATATCCTGATTTTTAAGTTCACCGATGACAACCCATTACGATACACAAGCACCGCTTTACAGACAAGAATTCTCAGTATTACTATGCACATCCAATCAATAGGCTTGCAAATGAGCTGGATATTGAAAATTTTGGGAATTATTTTCCTGTTTTACCTGCTTCCTGCCGGCTGCATGTTTGCCCAACACTCAGTCACCCAGCAGCACCAATCGTGGTGGGAATTACGGCGCGACAGCAGTGAGCAGGCCCCAGTAGCTGAAGACACTGACCAGGCTGTTATTCAAGTATACGCGGCGCGAGCAGCACGCTGGAAAGGCTCTTTTGGCGTACATACCTGGATTGCTACAAAGCGATCAGATGAGGCGCATTACACGCGAATGGAGGTGATTGGCTACTCGGTTGCCTGGGGTCGCGACGCGGTAAGAATACGGCGTGGCTCGCCAGACGGGTATTGGTTCGGAAACCGGCCCACCTTACTGCGAGATATTCGTGGCCACGATGCGGTGGACGCCTTGATAGATCGCTTACACTCGACCGCAGAGTCCTATCCCTATAATGACGAATATCATGTCTGGCCGGGGCCCAACAGCAATACCTTTACCGCCTATCTGGCGCGCGCTGTGCCGGAGCTGCAACTTGAATTACCAAGTACCGCCATAGGTAAAGATTACTTGCCATGGCATCAATTCGTGAGCACTAGCCCTTCAGGGTTAGGTGGCCAAATTTCATTAAAAGGCTATGCATCGGTATTGGTCGGCGCTGAAGAAGGCTTGGAAATTAACCTGTTAGGGCTTACGGCTGGCATTGATCTATGGCCGCCAGCGATAAAAATGCCTGCAGTAGGTCGAATCGGATTTTCCGATTTCAAATCTTTCGATGAAACTGATTTTTAGTCGATAACCATCAAATAACATAACCAATATTCAATAATCTAGAAGCCCGTCATTAACCATTTTTTTTGACGCTTAGTCATTTTTTGACATACTGATTGTCATTTTCTGACGCATCGTCTAAACTCAGTTCATGTCTATGTCTCGCAAACAACGTGAAATTGCCAATCGGCATGCATTATTTCTTGAGATTGCCGAGAGTATATTGGCTGATGAAGGCTTTCACTTGTTGTCTATGGAGCGAATTGCCGAGGTAGCCGAGTACTCGAAAGGCACGGTTTACCAGCATTTCACCTGCAAGGAAGAAATACTTATTCAACTTTGCATTAAATGCATGACACAACTGAATAAATTGTTCGTAAGCGCTGAACAGTTCGACGGCACACAGCGCGACCGAATTATCGCTGCTTTTTATGCCCACCAAGTGTGGTCTCGCACTGGTAACAATCGTACCGATATGCTCATGCATTTATCTATGCACGGTGTGCGTGAAAAAGTGACTGAGCGTAGCCTGCAACAACACGACGAGCTTGAACAGAATCTGGTTGGATTGGTCAATCGTATGGTTCAACAGGCCATTGATAACGGTGAATTGCCAAAACAGAAACACTTGCAACCTGCAGAAATTGTGTTCGGCATCTGGTCACTGAACTCTGGAGGCCAAATGCTGCAACAGTCAGACCTACCATTAGAGGATTTTGGCGTTTCAAACGCCGATATGTCGTTACTAAGAATGCTCAATGTTGTACTCGACGGTCTGCATTGGCAACCACTGCACAGCGAAGCACAGTTTAAAAAATTGCTCAAAAAATTTAACACAGAATTGTTTGTCGACGAGCTAAAACAAGATGCTGAAATCGACAAGCAATAGACCCTGTATTTTATTTAGTCGCCAATCTATTTGGTTGTGACAATGCCGGGTTAATGCAACAGTTTTAAAACTATTGGGATAGGGAAAAGCATAATGATTACGACATATGCAAAAACACTGCTCAAATTTCGGTGGGCCGCCATTGCTATTACCGTCCTGCTTACTTTAGGGCTCGCATCCGGTGGTCGATTTCTGGTATTCACCAACGATTATCGCGTATTTTTCGGACCAGACAACCCACAGTTAATTGCCTTTGAAGACCTGCAGGAGACATACACCAAAAGCGACAATTTGTTCATTATGATGGAGCCCAAAAGCGGCACTGTCTTTGATACGGCCACGATGCAGGCCATCGTTGACATCACTGAACGCTCCTGGCAAGTACCCTACTCCATTCGCGTCGACTCCATTAGCAATTATCAACACACGATTTCCGAAGGCGACGATGTTTTTGTACAAGACCTTATTGAGGAGCCTGAGTTACTCGAACCGGAGGCAATAGCCAACATTAAGTCGGTTGCGTTGGAACAACCTCAACTGGTTAATAAACTGGTTTCCAGCAATGGTCAGGTCACCGGCATTAACATTACCGTGGAACTGCCGTCCCCGCTAACTGAAGAGTCAAAGTTACTCTCCAAAGAAGAACGCGATCTAATCGACCCCAATATCGCCCTGGCTACAGCTATGGATTTCACCAGAGAAATGGTGACTGGATTCGAAGCCGACTATCCGGAGATTAACTTCCAAACCACAGGTATTGTGGCAATGAACCAGGCGTTCCCGGAAGCCATTGAAGCGGACGCGAAGTCGTTACTGCCGATGGCATTCCTGGTAGTCATTGTTGGAGTGCTGCTATTCCTACGAAACGTTTGGAGTATGGTCGGAACTGTGCTCGTTGTATTATTTTCTATTCTGTTGGCCATGGGTTCGGCTGGCTGGCTGGGCATAATGTTAACGCCTCCAGCGGCCTCAGCCCCAACAGTAATACTCACTCTTGCCGTGGCCGATTGTGTTCACTTTCTGGTTACGATGTTGCAAAACATGCGCAACAAAATGCCGAAAAACGAAGCAATAGTAGAGAGCCTTCGCGTCAACTTCACACCCATATTTCTTACCTCTGTAACTACCGCTATCGGCTTTTTAAGCATGAATTTCAGTGACTCCCCACCTTTTCACGACCTGGGAAACATAGTCGCACTTGGAGTAGGTTATGCCTTCGTGCTATCGGTATTCTTCCTGCCGGCTCTTATGTCTGTATTACCGGTCAAAGCGTCTGTTCGCACAAGCAATAAAGCCACGTTGATGGAAAAATATGCCGATTTTGTCATCGCGAAACAAAAGCTTCTGTTGTGGGCTATGGCTGCGATCATGATTGGGTTCTCTTTTATGGCCCCGAAGAATGAACTCAACGACATTTTTGTAAATTATTTTGATCGAACAGTACCCTTCCGTGTTGCCACTGACGAAGTGACAGACAAGTTATCGGGATTGTATATTCTCGAATTTGATTTGGACTCCGGAGAAGAAGGTGGTGTGAGTAATCCAGAATTCTTAAAAGATGTGGAAAAATTTGAACGTTATGTGGAAACACTAGACGGTGTACAGCATGTAAGCTCGATCACTGAAACAATGCGACGACTCAACCGCAGCATGAACGGCGACGATGACAACTTTTATAAATTGCCAGAAGACCGCCCCATGTCGGCACAATACTTACTGTTCTACGAAATGTCTTTGCCACAAGGGTTGGACTTAACCAATCAAATCAACCAAGACAAATCCAAAACACGCTTAGCGGTAACCATGGAAACCCGCTCTACTCAGCAGGTGCTTGAATTTGAAGCCCAGACCATGAAATGGATGCAAGAGAATACGCCCGCAATAGCTGCACCAACAACGGGCGCGACCAGTATGTTCACGCACATCAGTATGCGTAACATTATTAGTATGTTAGGTGGCACCAGTATTGCCTTGGTGCTAATCAGTCTTATCCTCCTATTTGCACTAAGGTCAATCAAGTTTGGAATAATCAGTTTAATTCCGAACATCGTACCGGCACTGATGGGGTTCGGCGTGTGGGCTTTGCTGGTTGGCGAAGTGAGTCTTGCTGTATCTGTTGTGGTAGCAATGACGCTGGGAATAGTTGTAGACGACACCATTCACTATTTAAGCAAGTACCTGCGGGCACGGCGAGAACGCGGCATGTCGCCGGAGGCTGCGGTTCGATACGCCTTCAATACGGTAGGTGTGGCATTGGTTGTCACTACGATAGTACTGGCATGCGGCTTTATGGTTCTAGCCCAATCAAACTTCTTGCTTAACTCTCAAATGGGCCTGATGACAGCCATCACCATAGTCATAGCTCTAATCGTAGACTTTACGTTTCTGCCAGCTTTTCTCATGCTGGTCGATAAAGATAAATCTGAGAAATCAGCTCAAGATACCGACAAGCTGACATCTGCACCTCAACCAGCGTGAATTAAATTTAAATTTAGGAGACAATGATGAAAGCAGCATTACTCACATCAGCAACAGTTGCTCTAACGCTTAGCATTACGACGCCATCCTACGCCCAAACAGCTGAAGAACGTGGACTGGAAATTTTTGAGCAAGTCAGTGCTCAAAACGATGGTTTTCAGGACTCTACAGCTTCTATGACCATGACTCTGATCAACCGATCTGGCAAAAAAAGTGTTCGTCGCATGCGAGCCAAAACCCTGGAAGTGGCAAACGATGGGGATAAAAGCATGACTATATTTGACGAACCCGCAGACGTTAAAGGCACGGCAACATTAACCTACTCTCACACCAAAGAAGCTGATGAGCAATGGCTGTACCTACCAGCACTCAAGCGAGTCAAACGTATTTCTTCAAAAAATAAGACAGGCGCTTTTATGGGAAGTGAGTTTGCATTCGAAGATATCGGTTCGCAGGAAGTTGAAAAGTACACATACAAGTATCTTTCAGAAGAACAACTTGACGGCATTGCGGTGCATAAAATAGAGGCCTACCCAACGTACAAATACTCCGGATACACGCGTCTTATCAGCTATATCGATCAGGAAAGGCTGGTCAGTCTGAAAACAGAATTTTATGATCGTAAAGACGTGCTGTTAAAAACATTGACCCTGTCTGATTATGTTCATCATGATGATAAAAACTGGCGCCCAGCACGGATGGAAATGATTAATGCCCAAACTAAAAAGAGCACAATACTTGAATTTTCAGATTACAAGTTCGCTACAGGCATGACTGACAAGGACTTCAGCAGCAATTCATTGAAAAAGCTTCGATGAGGCTGAATGCAATGAGAACGTTGTACCCACTGATTCTCATATCAACCCTGGCATTGACCGACTCCGTCAATGCCGAATGGGCGAAACGTGGCGACCTTAAGTTTCAATTTCAGGCATTTACAGACACCGCACTTCACACTGCGACACAGTCGTCGAACCTGTCCGTATCTGGCAATGCTGAATTTAATCGAGAAATTGGCGAAAATGGAAACCTGACGATTAGTCCATTCTTTCGCGTTGATCAACATGATGATTCACGCTCTCACGTAGACTTAAGAGAGTTTATATATCGACACAGCGGTGACACATGGGAAGTTAACGTTGGTTTGGGAAAAGTGTTTTGGGGCGTGGCCGAATCAAATAATATTGTAGATATCATCAATCAGAAAGACGCCATCGAAGGCAACAGCCCTGAACACAAACTGGGCCAACCGATGATAAACCTGTTGCTGCTCAAAGATTGGGGGGAAATCAGTTTGTTTGTATTGCCCGGTTTTCGAGAACGCACTTTCGCCAGTAAAGACGGCAGACCACGTGGATTTTCAGCGATCGACACAGACAATGCACGCTATGAATCCGACAATGAACAGAATCACATTGATGTAGCTGGTCGAATAAGCGGCGTTATTAACGAATGGGATTTAGGTTTTCATGTTTTTAACGGCACCGCAAGAGAACCACTGATCAGTTTCATCGATGCGACGCCATTCTACTATCAACTCACCCAGGTTGGCATTGATGTGCAAGCTACACTGGAAAGCTGGCTATTAAAAACAGAAGCTGTACACAAATCCGGGAGCCGAATAAACGACCATATGCAGTTGGTCAGCGGTGTTGAATATAGTTTCTATGGCGTTGCAGAATCAGATATTGATATCGGCGTTGTAACAGAATGGTTGTACGATGACTTAACTGACCAGGCCAATACGGTGTTTCAAAATGATTTACTGGTGGCTTTACGATTCGCGCTAAATGACGAACAATCTTCTGAAGCGCTGGTAGGCGTTATTACCGACCTTGATGGAGGTGGTGATTTGTTTTCAGCTGAAGCCAGCCGCAGAATCGGTGACAAGTTCAAACTTCAAATTGAAGCACTCATTTGGGCAAATGCTGACAACGATCCATTTCTTGGTCAATTTCAGCAGGAAGATTACATACAGCTGGAGTTAGGCTACTTTTTTTAATCAATTCGATTATTGTGCGCATTAAAAATAAGTTCACTTGGTTTAGAGCAAGCACAAAGCTCAGCAGCCGTGTGCTTTGAGAAAACAATCTGTGGCTAAAAAAAAGTTTTACGTTGTCTGGGCAGGACATCAAACAGGCGTTTTTACTGATTGGGCGACCTGCAGTAAACAAGTTCTGGGTGTCGCTGGCGCAAAATACAAATCATTTCCCACCAGGGAAGAAGCTGAAGTTGCATTCAAAAACGGACCGTCCCAAAAAAGTGCTACTCCCGGTAACCGCACCGAAGGCAGTACGCCTGACTCTAATCCCACTGACAAAAAATCGTCAAGTTCAGTAACGCGATCGGTAACGAAACCTGTCAGTCCAAATGCTATCAATACCTGGAGTGTGCAAGAGATTGCCACGCTTACTGACGACACGCTCATTTATACTGATGGTGGATGCGAACCAAATCCCGGCGAAGCCGGTTCCGGCCTGGCCATCTACCGGAATGGGAAAATTGATGAACTGTGGTACGGCCTTTACAACCCAAATGGCACAAACAACACAGCCGAATTAAATGCGTTGCTTCAGGCACTGCTGATAGCAAAAAATGAATTAAAGAACAAACGCAGTGTCAGTATTCTTTGCGACTCTAAGTACGCTATTCAGTGTGTAACACAATGGGCAGTAAATTGGCAAAAGAACAAATGGACCAAAAGCGGAGGTGAAATTAAAAATCTCGAAATTATAAAAGAAATGTTTGCCCTACATCAGTCGATTAAAGATAAGGTCAATGTGCTGCATGTAAACGGACACGTTGGTGTCGAAGGTAATGAACTGGCAGATAGAATGTCTATATTTGCGATACAACAGCGTAATCCGGAGTTTAGTTTGTATCCCAATCCACTGGACATCGATGAAATTCTGTCGCTGCGATCTGGCTAATTAAAAGCCGGCCGAGCCGGTAATATGGAGACTGAACTGGATTTTATCCAGGAGTGTTGTTCGCTGCTTATTCCTTACCAACCTCCAACTCAGCAAGTTTTTTTTGTAATCCAAGCAGCTCTGCATGCACCTGAATCAACTGGTGCCGTACATCATCAAAATAACTACCAATAAAACGCTCCAGCTCATCGAGTACGACCTCTTTATCGTCAATTGAAAGAGACTGCAAACCGTCTAGGTTAATTTCGGTCTGACTGGGCGTTGGGGGTCCAGGAAATTTAACCGCTGTTTCTCTGGCCATTTCTGACCAACGCTTCGCCACTGCTTTGTCAGGGTGTTGCGATATGGTTTCAACAATCCATTGCTCTAATAAGCGTGCATGCGAAGCTTTGCTAATACCTAATTGATGAACATCACCCATAACGAAATTACCCAATTTTGATAACAAAACTAACGTTTTACTTTAGTTACCATCATACGCATTAACATCTGGTTCGCGGTTTGCGCCTGTTCACAAAGTTCCACCTTTCAGCACCCTGAAAACGGTACGATCGTAGCGGTTTTTACAATTGAGACTACCGTGGGTGTTAATAGTTAGCTATATAATCGATAGGTTAATCACGCACTTAAATTTTTGCCATAAACAGACCATAGGTAAATATACTTAACAGTATAAATGCAAGACCTTGCTTTCACCATCCAGGATGATCTTAAAGTGCAACAAAGCAATATTCGACGGGCAACAGGACAACAAATGACATTCAGCAACACCACTGCACCAATTTCATGCAAACGTAGCACGATTGTTTTTTTCCTGACATGCAGCATCACGTTGATCAGCGCATGCAGTGGTTCAAATACCGACTCAAGCAACAATGATGTGGTAACCACGGCTGATGGCAATCCGAATACCAACGACTCTACTGGCAGTACCATGCCGGAATCAAACGGGACTAACGGGACTAACGGACAGGATGCGGGAACAACATTAAGCAATAATATTCAACCTCTTGACTACGACCCCATTGTGCTCTCAGCACTTCCGGCACCACCATTGACGCCAGCGCCATCCGCTGCCGATGAACCCGTTCCAATTTCAGGTCCAGTTAGCACCGTAACGGAATATTTTTTAGTGAGAGACCCTGACGGAAAGTTACCTGAGGATACAGCCGGAGCCTTAACCGATGCCGACTATGAGCAGGGGCCGCTACCGCCAATCATAATCAACCCCACCAACGTGGATACAACAACCAATAGCCCACCCTATTTTGAAGGACTGGTTAATCAAACGGTATACGCTGGAGAACAACTCGACATTTTGCTGAAGCCGGTTGACCAGGATGGCAATCTACCTGGTATGTTTCCGGAACTACTCCCAGTGGGCGCACAGTACATAGACAACCTTAATGGCACGAAAACAGTTCGATGGCGTCCGTTGCAACCTGATGTCGGCATACGCAATTTTACCGTGACAGCCGTTGACGCAGATGAACCCGAATTTCGTTCACAGCACACCATACGTATTCGCGTGCTATTACCGGCAGATCAGTCTGGCATTGAGAACCTTCCACCTGCTATTAATGCTGTGCGAGATCATACAGTTCAGGTAAACGACCCAGTGGTTATTCAAATCAGAGGCACTGACCCTAACGGTACAGTTCCTACTCTGGAGGTGTTAAATCTGCCTCCTGGTGCAACACTGGTTTCACACCATAGTGAACCGGATATCAGTGTGCTCAGATTCATTCCAACCACAACCGGTCTGGTAAGCATCAATGTTATTGCGCGAGATGCAATTGACCCCAGCAGCACCGGAGAAACCAATCTAAACATCGACGTGCGACCTGCCAGCGATTTTATACGCGAAGGTGCATCACTACTTTCATTGGCAACGGCACGAAATTTTCGTTTAGGTTATGCATCGGTGAAAGACTTCTACTACAGACCCGACGGCGCACTATATGCCCGAACGGCAGCCCAGGAGTTTAATTCTGTAACCCCTGAAAATTCGTTTAAATGGAGTTTTATTAATCCGCTGCCTGGCCGGTATCGTTGGGCGGCTGCAGATAATTTAGTTAGCTTTGCTCGGACTAATGGTATGGAGGTACATGGCCATACATTAGTTTGGCATCGACAATTACCAAACTGGATTAAATTCTCAGATGTTGAAGATCGTGAGACACACATGCGTGAGTTTATTGATCGTATGCTTAAACGCTATTCTGATCGAGTACCTGTTTGGGACGTAGTTAACGAAGTATTTGAAGACAACGGCGAATATCGAAATAGCGTTTGGTACGAAGGAATGCAGGAGCAATATATTGAAATTGCGTTTCGACAAGCTCGTGAATCTGCGCCCAACGCTCGGCTTCTCTACAATGACTCGATGTTGCTTGGAATGGTCCGAAATCCAGCGCTATGTTTGCTATGTTGCAATCGCTCAAAGATCGTGATGTTCCTCTAGACGGAGTTGGTTTTCAAATGCACCTCTATGCAGACTTTGATCTTTTTGACGAGGTTGAATCGAACTTTCAAAAAGCAGCCGACATGGATCTAAACGTATATATCACAGAGTTGGACGTGTCCATTAGAGAAGAAGAAGGAGAAACGGAAGAGCAGCAAGCGGAAGTGTACAAACGCGTACTGGATATTTGCCTCAGACAGCCGCGTTGTAAAGGCATGCAAACTTGGGGCTTTACAGATCAGTATTCATGGCGACGCAGCCTTAACCCGCTGTACCTGGACAGAGCGTATCAAGTCAAACCGGCATACACGGCAGTGCAACAGCGGCTCAGCGAGAACTAGCATATAGACTAGAACTCTTGGTAATCGAAGCTGAAAGTGTGGTACTTAAAGAATGAGTACCACCTTTTTCACGCGCTATTCGTTCTCATGACGAACGTTGACTCGCGCCTCATTATGCTCATCAACGCTGACCGACAATTCCATCGGTCGACAACATACCTGGCAGTCTTCTATGTATTGCTGATAGTCCACGGAACAATCTACTGACACATCCAGTCTCTCACCACAATACGGGCAAGAAATGACCATCCATTTTAGTGAATCCATTGAGTTGAGTTCGTCAGTCAATTCCACATAAACTCTATCCAGTAACTACACTTTTTTTGCGTGTAAACATAACCCATAATGCAATTATTGCAAATAACACAAACCAGGCAAGCGACCACTCAGCAATACTTAACCCCAAAAATCGCCAGTTAACTTCAGCACAGTTACCATCGCCTTTAAACAATAATTCAAGTGTTTTTAACCAAGGCATATTCTCCATCCAGAAAATCAAACCAGGGCCACAGGCTGGTACCTCATCTGCAGGCAAGTGCTGTAACCAGACTTGTCGCCCGGCGGTAGCGATGCCACCGACGGTCGATAAAAATGCCAAAACGGCTGCAGAGCGCTGCCCTATCCATGAACGAAAGCTGAAAATACCAACAAGCGCACTGATACCGAGGCAGTAATAAAAAAAGCGTTGGGTCATGCACAACGGACACGGGTCGAGGTATTTTACGTACTGCAAGTAGTAGCCATACCCGAGCAGGCAGGCGACGGCAATCAAAACAAACAACCAAATCCACCTGGATTGTGTTGGCGGTGCTTGCCATGTCAAATTATCATTCATCGCTTATAGCCAGAAGAAGTTTAAAGTTCACATTATAGTCTGCCTGTACATCATCTGCCGCAACTAGGCCATTTGCCGCCACTATTAATTGCAAACAGTAATAGCAAACAGTAATAGCAAACAGCTTCTTGCAAAAAAAGCCGCTACGGTCAGCATTCCAATGGCGCGTAATTATTTGCTGGTAAAACGTAAAGTCGTTTTAACATTCGCCAGCCAGTCAACTAGTCAACGTAGGCATTATTACCGGTTTACACAGGTGTAATTGTCATGCCTGACGTACCTATTCCAGCCAAACTGTAATCACTTTATTCGAGATCGCATTCTTCGAATACAGAACAGCTTAAGGAACACACTATGACATTCCGTCCTAAAATTTTTCGCAAATCCACAATGGGTCTTGCCATTTCAGTATCAGCGCTTGTGCTAACCGCTTGTAGCGGCTCCGGCAATAATGCTGTTGACCCATCAGTACGAACCAGCGAAGAGCAACAGGCATTACCCAGCTCAACCGTATCGTTGGAAGTTCGACTGCCACAAAGAATGATGAATCTTGGCATACCAGTCGATATTGTCACAACCATCAGTGGTGAAACCCTGACCATGGATAAATCCGGTGATCTCTACACGCTCGATGTAAATCTACCGCTAGAGCGTGAATACGCCGTATTTCTGGCAGCTCAGCGGTCCGAAGATGGGCTGCTTCTGGCATCTGCTCAAACAACCGTGCGTACTGATGCTGCGTTGGTGCCGCTGGCAATACCGCAACAGCTGTTTAGTGTGGATATAGACGATGATAGCGATGGATTTGACAATATATCCGAGATTGAGCGTGGTTCGGAACCGCGACTACAAACCGAAGACTTTGACGGCGACGGTATCCCAAACGAATCCGATTCTGATGACGATAATGATGGAATAGCCGACGCGTACGACGCCTTTCCACTCGACGCCTCCGAGGGTGTTGATACAGATGGCGACGGCATCGGTGACAACCGCGACCGCGATGACGACAACGATTCTATTCTCGACGTGGACGATAAATTCCCCCTCGACGCTAACGAGAGCCTTGATCTTGATCTGGACGGTGTAGGCAATAGTTTAGATCTTGATGATGATGGCGACGGTACAATCGACTTGGAAGATCCGCAACCGTCTAATCCCAACATAACTGGTAACGAAGATTCCGATGGAGACGGTTTTCGTGACCTGGAAGATGCTTTTCCTTACAACGCACTGGAGCACTCTGATGCCGATGGTGATGGTGTTGGCGACGAAGAAGATTTGGATGATGACAACAACGGTATTCCAGATTATCAAGACAATGCCATCGTTGGAATACCGTTCTCAACCCGCATTCCGACTATTGATGGTGCGTATGGTTGGTGGGAATGGAGCGACGCGGGAAGATCTGATAATCGCGGAAATTACTTGAACATTAACCACTTGATGATCGACAACACCGGTTTACTCGAAGATGGTACAGCCAGTACTGACTGGCAAGTGATCAGCAATAGCAGTTTTTGGCGTGCAAAGCACGATGGCACAAACTTGTATGTGCTGATTTCAGTTGAAAATGAGCCATTTTTCGAACGAACAAATGACTCTTCTGATATCTGGCACGACGATACGGTTGAACTGTACTTTGATATTGGCAATGACAAACAAGACTCATATGGCAACAACGACTACCATCGACTGTTTAGTTACGATCATGATGCTAGCAATAACATTCTTGATGGCTTCCATGCGGCGGATAGCATGAAAACCTACTACCGTTCGAGCCGCGCAATGGAAATGGCTGGTCAAACACGATCAATCTATGAAATTGAAATCAACATGGCTTCCATCGGCTTGAATTTAGAAGAGCGATTCGGTATGGACGTGCAAATCAATGATGATGACGATGGTGGAGATCGCGACTCGAAGTGGGCTTGGTTCGCACCCGCAAACCAGGATGAAAGCTGGAACAATCCCAGCCTATTCGGTACCGCCATATTGGCACCAATCACGAATACAAACGCCGATTAAAACCGGTGTAACGAACCTGCCTATTAGCCTCGTCGTTCAGATGAGGCTTTTTTTATTAGTGCAACAGCAAATAGTCAACAAAATAGCGACCACCTTTTAACGCAACGGTCATAACCGCCATCACCTGTCCATCGGCACGAGAATATTGTTGGTCCCATACCAATGTAAAACTTTTGGGTTTGCGGAAAATTGCGACCAATACGCGTTGGCCCGGACTACCCCACGCCGACTCATGCTGATCACACATTTCCAAAAAGGTTTCAGGGCTGCCATGACTTTTCAGGTTAACCGAAAAGTGGCAGCTGTGAAGGTTATAATCCCGACGAGCCAAACCCCGGACAATGTCATCCATCATCGGGTTGGCCACTTTCAAGATATCGTCGTCATCAAGTTCTAGGCAGCTCATTTGCTCAATTTTACATGGCAAATGCGCGAATGAGAAGTATTCCGAGCGTTCAGTTGTGTACTCTCAACCGACGGTAACGATTAATCCCGGTTTTGCTTGCCCATTCGATAACCTCGATACCACTCTTTTTCGAGTTCTTGAGTCGCAAAATACGAGTGATGACAGTTTGAAGGGGTCGTTCCCTTCATTCCCGCATCCATACCCGCTTTACGGGCCGACGACGGGGTAACGTGATGCAGTGGTTTGAAAGATTCAGATATCACTGAATTCAGACCGATAAAATCAAAGGTGCGCTTCATCGCGGCAGCTCCAGACAATCAAATTTAATTACCGGCCAATTCCGATAACGTCGGAGCGAAAAGTATCATGGGTTCAATGCATACAAAGCTACCTGGTTCGCAGAGTTGTTCTGTTGATAGTGGAGTGACGCCTTGCTAAAGCAAAATTCTGAACAAAGACTCGATCTGGTCGGAATTAGCTCACATACTTTGTTCGCCTGATCGGTTTCCGCGGAAAGATATGTCTGAAAGTTCCACTTGAAATGACGAAGAATCGTACACAATTCCATAGCCAGCACTGTCATTTAGTGCGCAATTTTGCATTGTTATATTGGTGTCGAGTCCATCTACAATTATATTGCCTGCCCTGGCCGGATCACCGCCCCCATGAGCAATCGTGACATGTTCGAATCGGTTATCGGTGTTGATAGCGGAAACATACTGAATGCCGTTCCAGAAGCCTTGCCGGGGCTCAAGCCCGCTGATATTAATCGGGTTGTCAATGGTCCCCAGCGCGCTGATTGCGCCGTTACCAAGCACCAGCACCGGGACGTCAGCTCCCATACGCAAATCTACACCTGCAGAAAGCGCAACCGTGCCCTCAATGATA
The DNA here is from genome assembly GCA_938045275.1 of uncultured Granulosicoccaceae bacterium. Lineage (GTDB taxonomy): Bacteria > Pseudomonadota > Gammaproteobacteria > Granulosicoccales > Granulosicoccaceae > Granulosicoccus. Next base: position 3,429 of record CALIMV010000092.1, on the reverse strand, counting down.
ATACCGTTAGACAAGACATAGTGCGTAGATTGAGCTGGCAGTGTAACGGATTGGCGTGCATCGATCTTGGTTCCGGTCAGTTCAATGCCACCAACCGTATTAATAAACGAATTCTGCTCCGCTATTGAATCTGCCTGTGAGATGGGTAAAACCACACCTGCCCCTGAAATATTTCGCATCACGTTGTCTTGAAACAAAGCCAAAGCGCCACTGTGCAGATGCACTGCGTTTTCAGCGTCATGAATTTCAGTGTATTTGATACGGTGCAGCGCACTGGTACTCTGCAAATCAAACCCGCGCCAGACGCCAGCGCTACTGTCAGCACCTTTGATGGAAACCGGCAAAAAAGAGGTACCTTCAGAGTTTAGCGTCGATGTGCCGACGAGTGTAATACCACTACCTGCAGCTGCAATTATCGTGGTTCCGGGACTGATACTCAATTGCCCGCTCGGTCCAAACGTTGCTGAGCCGCTCAATAGATAACACGGTGCGGATAATGCCGTATTACCCGTCATCGAGGTTGGAACGGTTGCATTGCAGGATGAATCGGTAATCGACACGGTTACACTGTCATTGATGCCGAGTTCATGATCTCCAGTTGCACCGAACAATTGAATTTGAAAGCTTTCCTCTCCCTCAGCCACTGCATCAGATTCAATCACGAACTCAATAGTGCGATCCCCGCTTTCACCATCAGCCCAATTTAACGTACCTGTAGTACCTCGATAGTCGGAATCCAGGCTGGCTGACCCTGCAACAAAACGATACTGAACCGAACTGGCACCATCTGCTGTGCCATGACGGGTAACCACAACATTGCCGGCACGACTGGACTCAGGAACACTGATGGCCTCCTGCATGATAGCGATAAAGTCACCTTCAACTGGCAAGGCCGCACCCAGCTGCGCAGCTGGAGTTTCAGACTCGCGCCCAGAGCCATCGCCTCCACCACTACCGCAGGCAGTGACTAATGCCAGAGAACCCAAACCAAGCACGAGACACAGCAAGCGAGTAAAAGTCGTTTTGCGATTCATTTGACAGCCTGACTGTTGCACTGTTTTTATACCTGTTAAAGACTTGCACAACTTAGGTGTCGGCATGCACAGACATTTGTAAAGTAACCCTATGGGTTCAGGCGGTGGTCATTAGACTGTTTCGCAGAACTGTGTTTATTGCCGGTGACAATAGCGAACGTGTTCACAATCTAACGAGCTGACTACAGTGTGGGTAATTCGGCGCACTTTTATGTTGCCGTGACAATCCTCAAATTCGCCTTAACGTGGTTGTATCGCAGGCTGCGGAATCAGCGTGGCATTTCAGCCAGTAAGGATTTGATCTAGCAATTCAACCCAATGCACCACCACCCTCCCCGTGCCCGATTGCAAATGCAATTGACAGCCGATGTTGGCGGTAGCAATAATCTCCGGTTCATTTGCCGTTAATGCAGCGATTTTATTTTCGCGTAACTCATGACTGAGTTTTGGTTGAAAAATGGAATAAGTTCCGGCAGACCCACAACAGATATGCGAATTGCTTACCGGGACTAAATTAAAACCCAGTGTCGTTAACAGATTTTCCGTTACCATCGGCAGTTTTTGGCCATGCTGGAGTGTGCACGGCGGATGAAAAGCGATCGACCCAAACTCGCTTGCGCGTGCTTTGAATTTTGATAAATCTTCCGCCTGCAATACTTCGACTATGTCTTTGCACAGACTACTGATACGTTCAGCTTTCTGAGCGTATTGCACATCGTCTTTAAGTACGTGCCCATAGTCTTTAACCATTACACCGCATCCACTGGCGGTGGTGATAATTGATTCTGCCCCCGCCTCTACAAATGGCCACCAGGCATCAATGTTTCGTTTAATGAATTCGCGCGCATCGCTTTGTTCGTTCAGATGAAAATGAACAGCGCCACAACAGCCGGCAGACTCTGTGTTTATCAGCTTGATTCCCAGGGCATTCAACACTCTTGCGGCAGCCGCGTTAGTCGCTGGCGCCATTGAGGGTTGCACACATCCGCCCAAAACAAGCATGGTCCGTTGATGATCGCTTGTGGGCCACTGCCCAACTTGTTGCTTCGGTGGCACAGAATTACCAATCGATGCCGGTAATGCTGAACGTACCCATTGCCCCAACTTTACTATTGGTCCAACACGTTTTGGGTAGGGCAAAAAAACAAGAATGGCTTTTCGTAGCAATCGGTGTCTTAACGTTCTGCCTACTTGCTCTTCGACCAGTGAACGTCCATTGTCGAGTAAGTGCCCGTACTCCACGCCTGACGGACAAGTGGTTTCACAACTTCGACACGTTAAACATCGATCGAGATGCGTTAACGTTTCAGCAGTTGGTTTATGTCCTTCAACCACCTGCTTGATCAAATATATTCTGCCTCGCGGGCTATCAAGCTCATCACCAAGTAAATTATACGTGGGGCATGTGGCCAGACAAAAACCGCAATGCACGCATTTTCTGAGCGTTTTTTCAGCATCTACGACACGCGGATCATTAGCCAATTCGGGAGCAATCGAAGTTTGCATACTAAAAAATCTTAAGTTTCTGTTGTGGCGTTAGCTGGTGAGTCGGTGTCGAGTTCAGGATGAAAGCGCCCTCGATTAAACAAGCGATTGACATCAAAACTGTCGCGCACTCTGGTCTGTAAACGCTGCATTGTCCCATTCAACGGCTGGAACAATGGCGTATTGTCGGATACTAACGCAGGGGTGTAGCAAGTGGCATGGCCCGATGCTTCCTGTACGATCGAGAAAATTTCGTTTGCAGGGGCTTCGCTTTTCAAATAACGCTGCGCCCCGGCCCAATCAAGCAACCATTCGCCTTCTATATCCAATGCACCAGTGTACTCGGGCACGCTAATTCGCCACAGCGGACGAGCGTCATTGAAAAAGGCGTGATTTTGCTCTCGCACACTTTGCCAAAAAAGAGCATCCTCATTCAAACGGTCTCCTCCACATGATTTAGCCGCGGCATTGACAGCAGACTCACTACCACTTAATCGCATGTATAGCGTGTTACCGATAATAGCCGCGGCGCTAACAGGCAAAGGTTGGCGCAAGTATTTCACTATGTCAGTGGTGTCGTTGGCTTGAGATAGTTCTTGCTGTACAGTGATCTGCGTTTCTGGTACCGGCAACACTTTCATGGACGTTTCCAGCAGCACACCCAGTGTGCCAAACGCACCAACCTGTAACCGCGCGGCATCGTAACCTGCCACGTTCTTCATGACCTCACCACCAAAACGCAATGTCTGAGCTTGGCCGTTTACAACCCGCATTCCCAGCACATAGTCGCGAGCAGCGCCAGCAAATGGCCTAGCGGGTCCGGACAGAGCACAGGCCAGCACACCGCCAATGGTTCCCGTATTCAGAACAGGTGGTTCAAATGCCAACATCTGGCCATTCTCATGCAACA
>CALIMV010000091.1 GCA_938045275.1 uncultured Granulosicoccaceae bacterium | reverse complement strand
TTACCACTACCACAGGCTACGAGAATTCGATCATCCTTACTAGCAACCTTTCGCACCACCTCAAATACTTGCCGCCCCGCCGCTGATAGCAATTCGAATCCGGTTTTAGATGACGCTATCGTCTTCTTATCGACCGTGCGCGTCTGGTCGACATTCAAGATGACATTTTTATGTGTGTGATTACTCAAGCCCATGTGCAATATACATTTATCATTACTTCATTCAAGAATTCCCGCTCCGATATCGACTTAATATATCGCTTTTTCCCATTTTGATACTGACACGATCTGTAAATGAGAAGAATACAACAGACACAATTTCTGTGATTGGATAGGCTTCTCAGCAGTCCATACACTCATTCACAATTCCCATCAACGAGTATTGTCCACATTCAATTGTAAATTCTGTAACCAGCGGTATCAACTCAATTAAAAAACAGGGTTAGGCGTAATCACTACTAGAAACGACTATGCCATGCTGACAATAGCAACTACCGCTCAATCAGTATTCCCAACGATAGCCGCTATAGCGTAATTTCAAAGAATACAGGGTATCTTCACCTTACCCTCAGCCTGGTAATACCTATTTGAAAAAAATCAAATGTTCCAGATTCTAAGTAGAAATAGTATTTGATGTAGATCAATTGTGGTTGAAACGTGTTGCGATAATCTGATACTGGTTTTCAAATTTAAGTCATATAGATCATGAGGATTCAGATTATTAATTTAGTCAAAATATTGCTGGCGTTGACCCTGTATGGCACCTTTTCCGCACAATTCACGTTAGCATCTGACCGCGGAGAATTCCTATATAAAAATCATTGCCACGACTGTCATGACACCGATGTTCATGTCCGAGAAAATCGCCGTGTGACATCACCGCAAGAACTTCGAGCATGGGTAGTCTCCATGATAGTTCACAGCGAACTACCATGGGACCAGGAGGAAGTCGCGGATATCACCGCTTATCTGAATCGCACAATCTATCATTTCACCGAATAACAATATCGGTAACAAGAAACCGTTCGCGTCATCTCCGGCGAAGTAGTTGTTATGAATACTAACAAGTCGCCTTCATTGCATTGCTTGTTTGGGGTTTCATATTTAGCAATTATTGATAGCCGAATTGAAGGCTGACAAAATTAGGGAATGAGTTTGCCGGACCGATTCATCTAGAAAATTGTCAGTGAGTTGATCTTTCCCTACAGTTTGGTACTAACCGGAAGTCGTTTTTTCATGCCAGCGTAGGCTAAGAAGAGTTTACTACTTGGAACTGATCCACATCAAACTTACATTAGTTTAGATCGATAATATCGAGGGAATAAAAGAGAACGACGTACATAAAATTTAGTAAAGATGAATTGCTGAGCGCACGAGCCAGTTATAACTACTCAGGACTATACAATGACACGACCTGCACTAATGAGTATTCACGAGCGATTTACGCTATTTATCATCGGTCCATTTTAGGTAGGCTTCTTTTTGCTTTTTTACCAGCACGGCTATGGATAGCAGTAATACGATTAGCATTAATATGCTCCAATACCAACTCTGTCGTGTAAGCGCGTTTGCGGTTCCTATAGACAATATATCCACAGCCATAGAGCCAAGATACACATTGAATATTGTGATTGGCCACAACCCGAGAAACGTTCCTACTACATAGTGTGGTCCGCTTACACTGGAGACACCAAAAACATAATTTGATAGCTTAAAAGGGAAAAACGGGATCATTCTGGTTGCAGCTACCAACCTCCAGCCACGTCGAGCAACTACTCCGTCGATGGCAGTGTAGTACTTTAAGTTGATCAGGTAGTTCCGCAGTTTTTGCGGCGCACCAAATCTTGCAATTGCAAATGCCAGTGTTGCACCAATTGTTTCTGACGTCACCACGAGCAGCGAACCGGCCCAAACACCAAACAGAAACCCCGCACCAACAGTTAGCATTACGCTGGGCAACATTAGCGTCACTGACACCACCAACAATAAGCTCATGACAACCAAACCCACCCACGTTGAGTTCTGCACCCATGCTAATATCTTTAACATGGAGCTCTGAAATTCAATTACACCAATTGCTAATAATACTAACCCACTCGTGAACACAATCAACAGACCAACGATTACCCATTTAAGTGCTGTCTGCTGCATAAAACTCAATCCATTCCCGTTTTTAATGTTGCAACTAATGGTAAGTGATCAGATGCAATTCGGGTAAGCTGTGTGTTGGGGATCTCAACCGACAAAACCTTAAAATACGGATTTGTCAGTATGTGATCAATACTCAATAAAGGAGTCCTCGAACTGAATGTATTCAAATTACTTTTTTTCCTATCAAAGCTATTCTGTACGTTGGTCAACTTTGATAGCAAAGATTTCAACACGTAGGACCCTGGCGTCGCATTCAGGTCACCGCAAACAATTGCCGGCCCCACGAATTGCTCATGATTCAACCATTGATCACCCATTAGTTCGTCCACCTGTGCACGTCGCTCTTCTGCGTTAAGGCCCAAATGGGTATTCACTAATTGAATCGTTGAGCCGTTGAAATCAATGCAAACCCATTGCGCACCACGAGGTTCAAGTCCTTTTCTGCCAATGGATTGTAATGCACATGATTTAATAGACTGCATGGGAAACTTTGACAGGATGGCGTCACCATATTGCTCGTGCTCAGCCACCATGGCAGGATTAAAGTGACAGTGCATCTTAAGCAATAGTGCCAGTTGCTCGGCTTGGTGAATACCGTGTGAGCGCTGTTTACCGACATCAAGCTCTTGCAAGGCCACCACATCCGGTTGATAACGTGCGATCACTCGTGCGATTCGGCTAACAGAAGCAATCCCGTCCATTCCTACACAACTGTGAACATTGTATGTCATGACTCTCAGCAGACCAGAGTCAGCCGACCGTTCATATTGATTGTAATTGGCTTTTAATGATGTTGATTTTGGATGCAAATGATTTTGGACAGCTTTTCGCAGAGTTAGCGGTCTGAAATTACCGAACTCTGTTGGGTTAACCGATACATCACTTGGCAATACCGCAAAGGCCTGAGTCTCATTTGGGCCGAGGCCTGCATGTGCACCATTTTCCTCTGGAAACGACACTGCTTGTTCGCCATTGATCCAACCAAGTAAAACCACATGGCCAGCATTTTTATGCGTACACAACTGATGCAAATCCTGAGCAACGGCATGCAAATTTGGATGATCAGAACCAAACAGTACACACGCATCGTAACTCGGATCATAAATGCCAGACTTTGTGTAGACGCGAACTTTATTTGCAGGAGTGACAATAACCGCCGCTGGTACTTGATGATCTGAAACCACGCGTTTGGCTAAACGGTGTAGCGTATTGAAATCTGTATAGCCTGGCTTTAGGTAAACATGACCTACAGGACCCATCGCTATTACTTGCGGCATCGAAGTGCTATACAACTGCGCCTTGGAGATCGTGTTCTCATGAAACGCTGGACCAAATATTTTTTGCAATAATCTGCCGCCGAGCAATTGAGCACGTTGGTGCTGCACACCTTCCACAGAAGGCAAAGCCTCACACTTGCGCGATGCCGTTAGTTGAGTAAATGCGACATTAACTGACTGGTTTATCGACACACCCGTTTTTTTTTGATACGGAATGGTGCTTTCCTGACCATGATCAGAATACACCCACAGATCATAATGCCGAGTGTCAGTCCGATGCGCTGCATTCCATAG
>CALIMV010000090.1 GCA_938045275.1 uncultured Granulosicoccaceae bacterium | reverse complement strand
GGACAGACAGGCCACGTGAAACAGAGCCTCTCCTTCGTGTACCAGCGGCATTGTGGTCTGCCCAACCAGCACACCCGACACACGGCTGACAACCGACTCTTCGAGCTCACCGAACGGGTCGGATACGACGCCCAATGAGTCTCCTTCGGCCACCACGTCGCCGAGCTTCAGATGGGAGCGAACGATACCGCTTTGCGGCGCTCGCATCCACACACTGTCGTTAGCGACGGTCGGCTCATACTTGCGTACCGATTTTTTTGTGGTGGGTAACATATTCAGATAACGCATGACTCGCATCGTACCGTTTACACCCGCTCGTATGGCCAATTCGTTAAAGCGCAAAGCTTCACCGGCTTCGTACAACAAATAGGGTTTCTTGCCAACCGCTGCCCTCAAAGTCCCTGGTCGTGTTTGCGCATCAAGTATGACAGGAGGTGCGAATGCCATTGCCAAGGGTAACAGCTCACCGCAATCATCAAGATTGGCCCTAATTTGAGGCAGGTTGTCTCGCCCGGCAGCGGCGGTGTGGAAGTCTATGCCGTGCGTACACTTGTCGACAATTTCTGTCATAAAGGTTTCGGCAAGTCGTGCCGCCATAGTGCCTCGATCAGAGCCTGGGAAAGATCGGTTCAGGTCGCGCCTGTCAGGCAAATACCGTGATTGCGATACGAACCCGTATACATTCACCACCGGAACCGCGACTAAGGTGCCAGCTAATTTGTTTAACGACTTAATACCTAGCAGACGTCGAATAATTTCGATACCGTTAATTTCATCACCGTGAATAGCCGCAGAGATGAACAGGATTGGACCTGCATTTCGTCCACTGATGACATGCACAGGCATCGACACTGACGTGTGTGTGTATAACGGAGGTAACGGTAAGTCGATGTACTGGCGGTTACCGGGCTCCACAGTAATACCACCAAGCGTTATTGCTTCATTTTTTTCGCTCGACTGCGCCACTAGCCTTTCCCACGCGTTTTGGTATTACCCGGTCGAGCGTTTTTCTCCAGATGCTCAATAATGATTCCGGCAACATCTTTCCCACTTGCCGTTTCAATCCCTTCAAGCCCCGGAGAGGAGTTCACTTCCATAACCAATGGACCTCGATTCGAACGAAGTAAATCGACACCAGCAACAGACAAGCCCAGTATTTTTGCAGCACTGACCGCCGTTTGTCGCTCTTCAGGGGTTATTTTGACAAGACTTGCCGAACCGCCACGATGCAAGTTTGATCGAAATTCACCCTCCGCTGCTTGACGGCGCATCGCTGCAACCACTTTACCACCAACCACCAGACACCGGATGTCCGAACCGCCCGCTTCATCAATAAATTCCTGCACCAAAATGTTGGCCTTTAAACCCATAAACGCTTCAATAACACTTTCAGCCGCTTTCGCCGTTTCCGCCAGCACAACACCTATACCTTGCGTACCTTCAAGTAGTTTGATCACCAAGGGTGCTCCACCAACCATTTTGACCAAATCTTTACTGTCGCCGGGTTTATTAGCAAAGCCGGTTACTGGCAAACCAACACCTTTTCTAGACAATAACTGCAGAGAACGCAATTTATCGCGTGACCGTGACAATGCAACTGACTCTATTAGTGTGTACACACCCATCATTTCGAATTGGCGCAATACCGATGTGCCATAAGCTGTTATCGATGCACCAATACGTGGAATAACGGCATCAAAATCTTCCAGTTGCTGCCCTTCAAAATGAACACTTGGGTTTCGAGATACGATATTCATATAACATCGCAAAACATCAATCACCTGAACATCATGACCGCGAGCCTCAGCCGCCTCGATAATTCGGCGGGTTGAATAGAGTTTTCGATTTCTGGATAAAACAGCAATTTTCATGATGTCCCTTTAGTATGTGAGGTGTACAACAATCGGGTCGACCTTCGACCACAAAGAAAAGACGCTGTTGGGTCAACCAATACATTGCTAACTAAAGCAGTTCGACCCACTAACATACGAAACAACATGCTGTTACGTTCAGTTAGTGTAATTTCAATCTGTTGATTAATTGATCCCAACTGAAGCATTGAACTGACCACATAACGGCTCTCTGTGTGTCCGCCAGAATCGGAAACCGAGCGAATATCAACTAGGGGTGCTTCTGCCTGTATAACAACCACCTTGTTGCGTTGCAAGGGCTGAACATGAAACTTGACCATGTCGCGACCTTTGACTTTAGTACGTTCGATATTCAGTGCGTGAAGTGCAGAGGTACGAGCACCGGTGTCGATTTTTACTTTCACCGCAGGGATGTCAAGTTCCGGCAATGCTGCCCACTCTCGCCATCCAACTATTGAAGACTTATTGTTTGAAGGCTTATCGTTCATTTATTTACTCTCTGGACGGTAAACAATATCCGCGGCCAGGGACTGTTCGCGTACCGTGGCAGCGTTGGGTAAGTCATTACTACGTGCTCGTGTCAGGGCTTCCTCCGCGGACAAACCATGCGACAACCAACGCTGCACTAGTCGCTGTTGCAGAATGTCATCAGGCACATCTATGCTGATGGATAAATCAAAATGATCGTTAAGTTCTCGCCAACCGGGTTGATCGAGCAGTAAATAATTCCCCTCTAACAGCACAACGTTATGATGACTCTCTATCTTTATAGCGCAATTTCGCGACAAATCATTGGCGCGATCAAATTCTGGAGCGTAAATGGGAGATTCCTCGCTGTTGAGCCGTTGCACCAAAGACATCAATCCACCGGTATCAAATGTATGAGGCGCGCCCTTCCGGGAAAGCGAATCGGTATGTTCGAGTTGGACATTGTCTAAATGGAATCCATCCATCGGTACCCCAACTACGCTGTGTTCGCCAAACTCTTTTTGTAAGCTACTTAACAGAATCGGCAACAAAGTCGACTTGCCAGCTGCTGGCGGACCTGCGATAGCAATAATGACTCTACGTAACTGTGCTGATTTGCCGACAAATGAACAGACACGCTGGCAAAGTTGCCAAGGTGTCATTTCTAAAACTTGACGGGTGTGTGTACGTGTTTCCATACGCTTCATTGTATATGTGCTGGTACAATTTAAGTTGATGATTTGGCGAATAAATTTTACGAACTTAAAAGATGTACTAGCCTAAATCTCTGCTGTTATAACCGCAAATATACGCTAGTCTTGTTATTGATAATTAACCTGTAGAAACACTTTTACCAAGGAGATCGGAAGTGAGTAACGACCCCTACGCGGCACCCACAGCAAATCTGGAAAATTTGACTGACGCGCCTGTCATCCCTACTAAACTAATGAGTGCCAAGGGCAGACTCAGTGTGCTCTCTTATTTAGCGCACGGATTTGTTTTGATGCTCGCTACACTCGCCATCATGGCGGTTTTGGGTATCATTGGCACCGTTGTCACTGGTCTTTCGCCTGAAAGCTTTGTCGCCCCAGAATCAATTGATTTTTCCAATCCGGTTTTGATCGCTTTGATTGCAATCGCCGTCATCTTGTACATCGCATTGATCGTCATCTCTGTCATATTGATGATTAAACGTATTCATGATCGCAACCACAGCGGTTGGTGGGTTTTAGCTTTGTATATCGGCTCAGTCATTCCGTTTGTCAATATAATTGCGATATTTGGATTTTTATACGTCGCGTTTTGGCCTGGTCAGAAAACGGGTAATCGATTCGGTGGGCGTCGCCCAACCAAAGGCTGGGAAAAAGTGCTTGGCATTCTGAGCCTGGTATTAACTGTGGTTGCTATTGTCGGTGGTATTGCAGCTGTTGCAATTCCAATGATGGGGTAGGTTTTTAACCTGAATAGCAAGTACAAAGTAGATACGCTTCATACGGTTGAGACACCAGAGGGAGCGTTATTACAGTTTGCTGTCGCAGGCCCGGTCATCCGTGGGATGGCCTGGTTGATTGATGTTGCGATTCGTTCTGTCATTTGGATTGTATTTGCAATTGTAGTCGGCGCTTCAACTATCTTTTCAAACAGTGGAGCCATGGCTGTTGGTATTTTTCTCATTATGCAGTTCATGATCACCTGGTTTTACACCACACTTTTTGAAGCGATGACAGGTTCCACCCCAGGGAAAAAAGTCTTTGGTCTTTGGGTTGTGCATGATAACGCCACACCGATTACCTGGTCTGGCGCACTAATTAGAAACTTTCTCAGAGTCATCGATTTTTTACCGTTTGTTTATATGGTTGGCCTTGTCTCAATGCTCATGGATAACCGCTTCCGCCGACTTGGCGATTTGGCCGGCGGTACGCTGGTTATCTATCGCGACAAAACAACACAGACCTCAGACTTTGTGCACGATGTGGGGCTACCACCACCTGAATGGTTGACCAGAGAAGACCGTCAGGCAGTGGTTGATTTTGCGGAACGCAGCCGCAGCTTGTCACCAGATCGACAACAAGAACTTGCCAGCATTTTAAGCCACCTTCTCGATAACGATGCTGACGCGGTTCACACGTTGAAAAGCTGGGCACACTGGATTTTGCGAGGACAAACGGATGCTCAATCAACGAGCGTTTGAATCGCAGCATGAGAAGGACTGGACACGTCTGGAAAACTCACTCAATACGTTAGAGTCACGAAAATTCTGGCTTAAACGTAAATCCGATAACAGCGATTTACCCCATCTGTATGCTGCGCTTTGTCAGCAGCACGCGACTGCCCAAAGCCGTGGCTACAGTCATGCATTAAATAAACGTCTGCACGACTTGATCACCAGGGCTCATCATCAGTTGTACCAGCACCGCGGACACGTGCTTTCTCGCATCATTGAGTTTCTCGGCGGCGGATTTTCCAGGGCTGTAAGAGAACAATGGAAATTACTTGCCCTGTCATCAGCGTTATTTCTTGTAACAGCGTTAATATGTGGTTCCCTGGCCGCCTATTCGGTGGATTTTGCCGACTTGTTCATGGGTGGTAAGCAACGGTTCGCATTAGAAAGCATGTACAAACCTGGCACTGAAATACGACCTGCTGGAAAAGAATCTGAATCTAATTTCGCCATGTTTGGATTCTATATTATGAACAACATCAGTATCGATTTTCGTATGTTTGCCACTGGCATAGCCTACGGCGTGGGAACTGTGTTCTTTCTGGTATTCAATGGCGTGTTTCTCGGCGCGGCAGCGGGCCATCTAACGGCAATTGGTTATACAGAAACGTTTTGGGGGTTTGTGGCCGGTCACAGCGCGCCAGAATTGATCGCAATGTGTATTAGCGGCGCTGCTGGATTAATGCTGGGAAAAGCCCTGATAAAACCAGGCACACAAACACGTGTACTGGCGTTGAAACGAGCTGCATCCAAAGCAGTTCCAATAATTGTTGGCGCAGGGCTTATGACTCTGGTTGCCGCATTTATCGAAGCTTATTGGTCATCAAAAGATCTGGCCTTTAGTGTAAAAATCACAGTCGGTGTGATCATCTGGATTTTAAACATCCTGTATCTGTTACTAGCTGGGCGTGCTCCTCGGCACCATGACTGATATCAAGAACCTGACAGTGTTGCCCAGACCCAGAAGCGCCTGGCAAGCTATGGACGCCGGATTCACGCTCGCGCGCGCTCACTACACAAAGCTAGTCATTTTATGGATGGGTTTTTCACTACCCGTATTTCTATTCTGTGTATTCATACAAGTTCAGCTCGGCTGGTCACTGATGTTGTTTGTCTGGTGGTGGTTTAAGCCACTGTATGAACTGCCTGTGACCTTTTATCTATCCAGGGCCTTGTTTTCAGAGCCTTTGTCCATTAGAGCAGCATGGAAGATGACCTTGTCTCAATTAGGTAAGCAGTTTACAACCTATCTGACTTTCGCCAGATTAAGTACGGCTCGATCAATGACCGCTGGTGTGGTTTTTCTGGAGCAGTTACCGCGACAGAAGCGGGCAACGAGAATTAGCACATTGATGTTAGTGCCGACACGGCATTTAGTACTGCTTCTTTCCTGTCTTCACATAGAAATTATTATCTCGTATGCCTTGATCACTGTTATAGGTGGCCTATTTTTATCTGAGTATATGGCAGATATTGACTGGGAAGCCGTTATTTTGTTTGCATCTGAATCACAAAGCCTCACAGCCTGGGTACTCACAACATCATTCACAACATTCGTAGCGGCGGCACTCGTTGCGCCTTTCTTCGTTTCCGGTGGTTTTTTAATCTACATTAACCGTCGAATGCAACTTGAAGCCTGGGATATTGAACATCGCTTTCGACGCATTAACCCTCGCGGTGTCTCTGCCGCTCTCAGTGTACTGTTAGTGTGTGTTTGTTTGATAACAAGTGAGCCAACAATCGCAGTGGAGCGCGCTCAAGCATTAAAGTCTCCAACCGAGGTGGCAGTAGAAGTTCAGGAAATTCTTGCTCAGGAAGATTTTGGCGCTACAAAAACTCGTAAAGTACCGAAATTCAAGGACGACGGAGATGATGACGATGATGAGCCCTTCGACACGAGCTGGTTAGATTGGATGGGTGATGGTTCAGCATCGTCGTTCGCAGGCTTTATGAAGGTATTACTTTGGCTAATGATCGCCGTATTTGCTGGTTTGTTAATTTACACCGTACTTCAGTTCAAACAACCAAATCTCAAAAGAGCTAATTCACTATCACGTACTGGCCGGGATGGTGAGGATGCTAAAAGTCACCCATTGACTCAAAACTTACCCTTAGACATAGTCGCCTCTGCCGAACAACTACTCCAGCGCGGTGAGCGACGACAAGCACTGAGTATTTTGTTTCGTGGAGCCTTACGTGCTGTAATGGAACAGTACGACCTGAAAGTATCAAGAGGCGCTACAGAGTCTGATTGCAAACTCAGTGTATCGTCTGTGGCAACCGCAAATCAGCAACAAACATTCGTAAAGCTCATGGGCATTTGGCAAAAAGAAGCGTATGCCAATCAGCCACAGCAGGAACAAACAATTGCCTCACTGATAAAAGACTGGAACCACGCCTTTACGGGTCAACCAAAACCAAAAATCGATCAGGTTGGCGACACGTAATGAGCCGTCGGCAGATTCCAATACTACCCATCTTTGCCATGCTGGCTATTCTAGCCGGTGCCTATGGTCTTTATAAAAACATTGAATTCGAGGAAGTCGAGTTCGAAGTGTCGCAAAGCGCCGAGGCACGTACTAACCGGCTACTGGCTGCCAGTTTTTTACTAAACACTGAAGGCTTTGATTATGAAGTAAAAAATAATCGACGGGTTTTTACTGATATCGACGAATCAGATGGCGTTTTGTGGCTAACCGATGCCACTGAACTGGAAGATCAGCGCGAAGCGGAAAAGATCATTGCCTGGGTAGAGTCTGGGGGTATTTTATTAACCAGTCCAGCGGGGCAATATGGCCTGGATAAGTCAACCATTTCCGGTTGGATGTTCGAACAGTTCGGCATAGAAGAACTTGAACAAAATAAAACAGATAGTGCAGAAGAAAGTAATGAAGTAACAAGTGAAGACGAATCTGAATCGACCAATGACAATTCAGAGTACGATTTAAAAATCATTACGCTGCCAGACAGTAGCCTACAAAACCCGCAAGTCGTTCTCTTTTCAGACTATGAACCCTATTTTCGAATCGCGGACGAGGGTCCGGAAAACGCTCAGACCATTATTGATTCACCTTACTTAATCCACCGCTCTGTGGGGGACGGTTTTATTGCTGTTTATTCCGATGAAGAGTTGTTCGATAGCGACAGACTAGACGAAGCCGATCAGGGGTATTTATTACTATGGTTAACCCAACCAGCACTAAATAAAAATGTATCAATCGTATTTCGACCGGCTAGCTCACCTGGATTGTTTACTGTGCTTTGGACCAAGTTCACACTTGCCATTTGTCTGATGGGGCTTGCATTAGTCGCCTTTTTACGGTGGGCAGCATCTCGTTTAGGGCCAGTTGAACATGAGCTTCCGCCAATAAAAAACAACATCATGGCGCATCTGGAAGCGCGTGGTGAATTCTGGTACCGGCATAAACACACCAATAAAATTATCGGTAACGTGCAATCGGCCGCTAAGGAAAACCTGCAAACAAGCAGTGGAAAATTAAATGCAAGCTCCGCCGACGATACCAGCGATAAATCCGCGGTTATCAAGCAGGCCTGTGAAAAACTGCAATGCAGCCCTGAACAAGCAGAGCACATTCTGTACGGACATGCAAAAAACGATAAGTCCATATTAAGCATGAGTCGCGCATTGCAACGCCTTAATCACCATAAACAATACAAACCGAAGTAACTGAACCGAGTATCGCTTTTATGACTAACTCTACCTTGCTGTCGACCGCACACGGAAATCTGACCAAACTCAGAGATAACATCGGACAAGTAGTTATTGGCCAAAAAGACACAATAGATCAGTTGCTGATTTGCGTCGCCGCTGGTGGGCACGTAATAATCGAAGGTGTTCCGGGCTTGGCCAAAACACTGCTTGCACGCGCTCTCGCTAATTCTGCTGAAGCGCTCGACGTGCGTATTCAGTTCACGCCCGATCTCATGCCAAGCGATATTGTTGGCCATGCAATGTTTGATCACGATAGCCAAACCTTTACAGTACGCCAGGGCCCAGTATTTGCCAATGTTGTAGTTGCTGACGAAATAAACCGCGCTCCGGCAAAAACTCAGTCTGCATTGCTCGAAGCTATGCAGGAACAGCAAGTCAGCATAGAAGGCGACACTCATATACTACCTCAGCCGTTTTTTGTTATAGCAACACAAAATCCTATTGAACAAGAAGGCACTTATCCTTTACCACAAGCGCAGCTTGACCGTTTTCTTTTTAAAATACTCATGGATTACCCGAACACAGAAGATGAGCTAACCATGTTGCAGCAAATTACCCATGAGAGCGTGGCTGATAAACTGGATTTACGTGGTATACAACCTGTTCTTAGCATTGACGACCTAGTGGCAATTCAACACGCAGCAAGCTTAGTAGTCGTTGATGCTGCCGTGCAAAAATACGTAGTCAATATTGTCACAGCGACTCGAACATGGAATGGTATCGATATTGGTGCCGGACCCCGCGGTTCAATCTCACTTTTACGCGCAGCCAGGGCGCATGCGCTATTGCATGGCAATGAATTTGTTACGCCGGATGACGTAAAACAGATAGCATCTTCCGTTTTGCGCCACCGAATTCAATTAACGCCAGACTTGGAAATAGAAGGTTACAGCCCCGACGACGTTATTGCCAGTCTACTCACTGCGGTGGAAGCACCAAGACAGTGATACCAACTCCTCGCTTAGTATGGCTTGGGTTTGCACTCGCGGCTTCGGCCGTTGTTTTAGCTTTCTATCCACAAGCAATACGTCTGTGGCTGATACTGCCAGCAGTGCTATTTCTGTGCACTGCATTCAATCTGTACAGCGTTTATCGGATAAAGCTATCTGGTAATCGTAAAATCAGAAAAGTCATGTCACATGGTCAGTGGTCAGACGTTACGGTTGAATTAACCAATGAGAGTGCAAATAAAATTCATGTTCGCGCTCACGACATGCACCCACAACTTTGCAGAGTGCGAGGCCTGCCTCGAGCGCTTAGTATAGATGCCAATGCAATGACAAGCGTGTTCTATGAGGCTCTACCAGAGGTGCGCGGTCAGATGATTTTCGACGGAATTGATTGCCAAGTGAGCACTGGTATGGGTTTATGGTATCGGCAAATGAAAGTCGAATGCCCAGATACAGTTAAGGTCTACCCCAACTTCAGGAATAATAAACTTTTTGGTGCGCTGCTTAGCAAGCGTAATCTCGATCACCTTGGCATTAGACGACTACCACGCCCCGGTGAGGGCAGCGATTTCCACCAATTACGAGAATATCGCGATGGCGATAGCCTAAAGCAAATCGACTGGAAAGCCACGGCACGCACACAAAAACTGATTACCCGTGAATATGCTCAGGAACGGGACCAGCAAATTATATTTCTACTCGATTGCAGTATGCGAATGCGCCATCAGGATGAAAAATCTTCGCACATGGATGACACTTTGAACGCTGTCGTATTGTTATCTCATGTAGCTCTACAGCAAGGTGATGCAACAGGTATCATGACATTCGGGGGAATTGATCGTTGGATTCCACCATCCAAAGGTGCCCATTCAGCAGGTCGGTTAATGCATGGATTATACGACTTGGAAGCCACACGCGAACTACCCGACTATGTACAAGCCGTAGAAACGCTAGCTGTCCGACTTAAAAGACGTGCATTGGTTATATTAATTACTAACTTGCGAAATGAAGACGGCCAATCTGCCCTACAAGCGCTGCAAAGATTAAAAGGCAAACACCTCGTACTCATGGCCGATCTAAAAGAATCTGATTTAGAGTCGGCTATAAAAACAGAACCTACTTCTACCGAGGAAGCCATGCTTTGGCTCAGTGCCGAGAACTATCGGCTACAGCGAAAGCTACAACACCGACTGGCTGTTGCTGGCGGTGCACGCCTGCTTGATGTTTCACCTGCCAATCTATCGGCAGATTTAATAACGCGCTACCTTGCCATAAAGCGCTTGGGAAAGTTATGAGTATGAAAGAACATATCGATCATTCTCGTTAACAATGTGAAGACGACAACGCCACTAGCAGTTGTAGTGAAGTGCCTATCGACGTAAAAATATATTTAAACGTTTTATTCAACACAGTTTTCGTTTACTTACCACTATCTGCAAATTATATTCGTATTTAGAAAATTTATTTTGGAGATTCAAGCAGCTCAGTTTCAATAAACGCGCAGTCAAAGTCGTTAGCATTGATTACATCGTGGCGAACACCAGCTTTGCGAAAATACGGTACTCCATGCTCAAGCTTTGACAAAGATTTCTCCCCGCCTTCGGTTTCAATTTCAAGGTAACCATCGAACATTGGCACAACTATATAGTCGTATCCGTGCTGGTGCCAACCGGTGTTATCGCCTTTTTTTGGAAATCGCCATTCGGTCACCCTTACCCGTTCATTGTCTATAATTACTGTGCCAACTGCACTACCTTTGGTATCCATAAATTAGTCTCCAACAAACAGGTTTTCGTATTGATCAACCATATGTTGTACGTCGAATCGTTCAAGTGCAAAGGACTGTGCGAATGTACCCATTTGCTTTAACGATTGAGGACTTTTGCTCACGTTAACAACCGCGTCGGCTAGTGCCTTGGCATCTTTTTCAACCAGTACACCACCCGACTGTGCATCTTGTACAGCGACAGCATCCGCGGACCCGCCGGCTTTGGTTAAAATTACTGGAGTACCAGCCGCTTGCGCCTCGAGCGCGGTTAATGGATGCCCTTCCCGGTCGGAAGATAAAATAAAAATATCCAACGCAGCCAACACATCGGGAATATCTGATCTGGCTCCGGCAAGAATGACATGGTCTTGTAATGCTTTTTGTTGTACGGCGGTTTCGATGTCGGGGCGTAATTCTCCATCGCCCACCAACACAAGTTTAAACTTGGCAGATTGATCTTTTAGCAATTGCGCCATATCAAGAATACGCATATGATTTTTCGCTGGAACCATCCTGCCGACCGTACCAAGCAGCAATTCATTGTTAGGCGCCCATTGCTTTTTCAACAAAGTACCATCACCCGCCGCGTATCGTTTGGTATCTACCCCATTGTTAATGACGCAAACAAGCGATGAAGGTACTTTAATATCATTTCGGTAAAACTCTGCTGTGTCATTGGACACTGCCACAAGTTTTTTCGTGCTTTTGGAAAGCAGCCGATCAATCAATCGGTAATGAGCAGATTTCCATGTATCTCTGCTGTGCTCTGTAACAATGATGGGTACCGATGTTCTAAATAACGCAATCCGTGTCCATAGGTTAGCCGTCCACAGATGGCTGTTAACCGCCGTAGGTCGAATGCCCTGCACAAGTGCTCTTAGTCGTTTGGGCAAAGTCAGGTCGACGCCTGATTTTTTGTTCATAACGTGCAAATGCACCTGACCATCCAGCATGTCGGCCAATTGACCTGCTTTAGTGAGACAAATCATGTGAACTGACCAACCGCGTGAAACGAATTGATTCGCCATGGCCACAAGCATTTGTTCGGCGCCACCTACTGTTAGCGCCTCAATGCAGAAAACAATTGTTTTGCTGGATTGCTCCGATTTGCTGGCAAGAGTAACCTCAGCATTGCTGTGATTAGCACCGTTTGCATCACGAGTTGCATTAGTGTCCATACTTAAACTACTTTTCCTGGCACATAACGTTCAAACAGCGCAATCAGCTCATCTATATTTTTTTGTTGATCAAAAAGATGAGCTACTTTGGTAAATCCTGCATCGCTAATAGACTTTGCTAAAACATCATCGGCAGCCATATCTGCGATCGCCTTGGCGAATCCTTCAACATCGTCCACTTCGACCAGTTGACCGGTTTTTCCATTTTCGAGTAATTCGGGTATGGCGCTAACCCGAGTACTCACTACCGGTACACGCAAAGCCATGGCTTCCGCAATGACATTAGGAATTCCGTCGGGCGGATGCCCCGGAATAAGCCTTGGTGCCAGGCAAAACATATCGGCCTGCTCAAGCGTGCTGAGTACTTCTTCAAAAGCCAAACCGCCACGAAAGCGAACTTTATCGGCAACGCCTTGGGATTCAGCTAGCGCCTGTAGCTCTTGATCGATTGGGCCAGAACCAATTAGCTGCAGCTCAAAATTCAGTGAGTAGCGCGTTTTCAATATCGCGCAAGCTTTGATCAACACATCATGGCCTTTGGTCGGCACTAATCGCCCAATACTAACCAACTTTACTGGCTGACCCTCTTCGCGTGTATTAAAACTGCGCTCGGCAGAGCGTTGCATAACACGTGGGTCCAGGCCGTGATAGTTTAAGTGAATATCATCGGGGCGCTGCAACCCCAATTCAGTTTGCAAGTGATTGCAGAAATACCCACTACACACCACGCTGAACGATGCATCGTTTAGCTTATAACTTAGAAAGTTATTTGGCGAGAAAATGTCTTCTCCGTGTATGGCTGCCGACCAACTAACATTGTGAATTTGCTGCAAATACCAGCAAGCGGTGGTTGGAATATTAGCCCAGTGCCCATGCCAATGCTTTATTCCGCGCGCAGTACCAATCTGATAAAACTGCAATGCTAGCGGAAGAATAGCCAGATTTTTAAGTACATCACCGGGCCGCTTACGGCCGTGCCAAATCACTTTACCAATGGCAGATAAAGTTTTGACCGGTTTGGAAAATAAAGTTTTCAGGAATGCCGAAATACTTTTACCACTGATGAGTTTTGCATAAGTAGTGCGTTCCTCAGATAAACGAATAGCGTCATCAATGGTGATCGGATCGCGCGGAAATTGCAGGCTGTAAATATCAAATTGCAGTCCTCTTTTTTCCAGTGCCACAAGCTCACGTAATATAAAAGTTTCATGCAACTCAGGAAACATCGAAATGATGATGCCGAAACGAGGTCTAGCAGAATCCAAGTGAACAGTATCCTATGAGTCAAGAGAATCTATATGCTGGGCACGCAAGTCACGACGCTTTACTTTGCCAGTGGTAGTCATTGGCAGTGCATCATAGAATTCAATGATGCGAGGGTACTCGTAAGCCGCTAATTTGTCACGCACCTGAGCACGAATAGCATCGGACAAGCTTACATCAGTAACAGCTTCTTTTTTGGCAACAATACACAGTTTTACAACATCTCCTCGCACACCTTCCGGATCAGGTACTCCGATAGCCGCAACTTGTAAAACACTGGGGTGTTGCATAACACAATCTTCAATCTCACCGGGACCAATGCGATACCCAGCGCTGCTTATCACATCATCTGCACGTCCTACAAACCACAGGTATCCATCTTCGTCCTGATAACCAACATCGCCAGTATGGAACCATTGCCCACTGTATTTATCGGCTGTCGCATCCGGTTTGTTCAGATAGCCAAGAAAGTGCACCGGGTCGTCACAATGTGCAACAATCTCACCTTGCTTTCCCGCAGGAAGCAGCTTGCCGTCTGGCCCCATGATAGCAACACGATGGCCAGGGTATGCTTTACCCATAGAGCCGGCTCGAACCTCCATGATCGCACTGCAATTTCCGATAAGATAATTGTGTTCAGTTTGGCCGCACATCTCATTGATATCGATATTTAAAGTCTGGCGCCCCCAATACAGCAATTCTTCACCGACTGCTTCCCCAGCGCTCATTATGCTGCGAATATAAGATGGATTTTCAACGAATAGATCGGGTACCGCCCGCATCATTTTCAATGCAGTTGGCGGTATAAACGCGCAAGTGACTTTATGTCGCGTCATTAGCGAGGCAACTTTTGTGGCGTCAAATTTCTTCGCATCGTAACCAACAACAGGAACACCGTAATACCAAGCAGGCAGCAATGCATCGAGCAAACCACCGGTCCAGGCCCAATCAGCGGGGGTGAAAACACAATCATTCGCTTGGGGAAACCCATTGTGTGATAACTCGAACCCAGTCAAATTTCCAATCATTGCTCTTTGTGGAACCAGAGCACCTTTTGGCGGACCTGTAGTACCTGACGTATAGAGCAAAAATGCCGGATCATCTTTATTGGTATCCACAGGCGTTAGACTCGTTGAAGCCCGCATTAGATGTGTCCAGAAGCACGATGCCAATGCTTCGTTGAGTGGCGGCTTAGTCAGATCTGGTGGATCATCGTTGCAAACACACAGTACGTTTTCAAGACACGGCAGATTGTGTTGCAAGCTATCAAGCAGTGATACTCGTTGTGAATTGGTTATAACCAGCCGACTTTTACTATCAGCTAATCGAAAACGCAACGCATCATCACCAAATAAAACCGACAACGGTAACGAAATGGCACCCAGTTTTTGCGCTGCCAAATGCACCAATGCTGTCTCAAGGCGTTGCGGAAGCACAACGGCAATGCAATCACCACGCTTTATTCCCAGCTGCTTGAATGCATTGGCAAGTTGATTAGAGAGCAGTTCAATTTCATCAAAACTGTACCGCTGAGTTGAACCAGATTCAGATTCAGCAATGAGCGCCAATTTGTTGCGGCCATCGGCATGACGAGAACAGACTAATTCGGCAATGTTGAGCTTGTTTGGTATATTCCATACAAACTGCTCACAAAGTGCGTCGAAATCACCCTGCTCAACATTGATAAGAGAAAAACGATTCATAGAGCCCAGTCTTAAAAACAATGCCTGTAAAGTACGTGAAACCTTGTGGTATCAGGCGCGCATGGCATGAATATATCATTTCATTCCCATGAGGCGCAGGCTGAACGGTGCAGCAATACTAAGATGACATTTCTACAACACAAATTCGTCAAATTAACCTCCGATATTCTAAACCATAAACGTATTGCCGACGAAACGATGACACGCGCCGATACTATGGCAAAACAGCGTCCATTATTTTTCGAATGACGTCAACGGCACGACGACGCTATGATTGATTCTCCCCTACTAATGATCGCCCTTCTCGCCGGCTTGTGTGCGGCAAGTCAATGGCTTGCCTGGCGATTGAAGCAACCCTCCATTGTTTTTCTGCTAATGGCTGGCCTGTTAGTTGGGCCTGTACTCGGCGTACTCGACCCGCAAGAGCGTTTTGGTGACGCACTTTTCCCGTTCGTATCTATTGCTGTTGCCATCATTTTGTTTGAAGGCGGGTTAACTTTAAACATGTCCGATATCAAAGGGCACGGCTCTGTGGTGACGCGCTTGATTAGCGTCGGTGTGCTCATAACGTGGCTACTGCTGAGCGTAACAGTGCATTTTGTTTTTTCCTTGTCCTGGCCTATATCGTTTGTGTTCGGTTCAATAACTGTTGTTAGTGGGCCTACTGTTATAAAGCCACTGTTGCGCGCAGTACGACCGTCAGAAAAAATCGGCCACCTTTTGCACTGGGAAGGCATTCTTATCGACCCCGTCGGTGTGTTTCTCGCGCTGCTGGTTTTCGAATACGTGCTGTTAGACCAACCTGGACTAGCTGCTACGAAAATCGCCATTATTTTAGCCAAGCTCGTTGGTACAGGTTTGTTGCTGGGTGTGACGGCCGGCTATGCAGCGGAGAATGTGTTGCGTCGCTATTTAGTTCCAGATTATTTAAAAAACGTACTTACGCTTATGTTTGTAGTCATCGTGTTTGCTCTATCAGAAACCGTGCAACACGAATCCGGATTATTAGCAGTGACCGTTATGGGGGTTTGGCTCGCCAATGCGCGTGGCCTGCACATAGATGAAATCCTCCACTTTAAAGAGAACTTGACTGTTATATTGATATCCACATTGTTCATTCTATTGGCAGCCAGACTCGATCTGAGCAATCTGCCCTTCTTTGTAAGCGGTGTGGCAATACTGATATTGGTTGCACAGTTTATTATTAGACCAATCAATGTTTGGGTCTGCACATTGGGAAGTGAACTAACCATGCGTGAGCGCTTGTTTATAGGCTGGATAGCTCCACGTGGCATTGTCGCTGCGGCTGTATCGTCACTGTTCGCGTTGCGACTTGAAGAAGTAGGCGTACCGCAAACCGAGTATCTTGTTCCTCTTACCTTCAGTCTGATTATCGGCACAGTAGTTATTCAAAGCTTTACCGCAAAACGACTGGCCGATACGCTGGGCATTAGCAACCCTGAACCTAATGGCGTGCTGATTCACGGTGTAAACGGCATGAGCCTTACTCTGGCTACAGCACTTCGTCATCATTCAATAAAAGTCCAGTTCTCTGATGCATCCTGGAGCAATGTCAGACGCGCAAGACAGTCCGGATTTGAGGCTTATCACGGCAATCCTACTTCTGGCCATGCCGAAGAAAATCTGGACTTACAAGGCATTGGAAAATTGCTCGCATTGTCCACAAATAAGGATGCCAATGCGCTTGCCAGCATTCATTTTCGGGCTGAATTTGGTTCAAATTCTGTGTTTACACTTGAGAGTGCGTCTGATGACCACGCGTTTGAACGTTTTGACACGGCAAACCGACACAGAGCCAACGCGTTGTTTGATGTCAAACTCAACTATGCCCGTATGAAAAGACTTGTACAGGAAGGTGAAGTTGTCCATGTTAGTTTGACAGAAGTTGACACAACGGCGGACGATGCCAAAGGCGCCAACACACTATTGGACGACGATCTAAAAATGTTTGCAATTAGCAAAGAAGGTAGATTACACGTGTACGGCTCTGCAGGAACCATATCTCCGAAAATCGGATGGACTGTAGTCGTATTAAGGTCGCCAACCAACTGAATTTGAGACCATGCAGATAGATGCAACAGATTGAAACAACACGTGGGATAAGATTAAATACTGACTAAAAGCCATCTCAAAATGAGTGGGAGCCGAGCCATTGTGCGTTCAGAAAAGGCATGTGTTGGAAGAGCCAGACTCAGCGTAGCTAGCCAAGTGTCCCCGACTACACGCCCTGAACTCGGCGTCACCTTCGGAGCAACGTTGCAAACGTTCGGCGCCCCGATCGATTTTGAGATGGGTTCTAGCTTAAACCTGAGGCAAGCTCTGCAACTTGCTCGTCTGTTAACAATTTGGCAAGTGCGCCCTGCTTGAAACCAGAGCCTCGCGTATTGATGATTTCAGGTAAAGCAATACCGTTTTCTTTCATGCGCTTACAAGCCGCTGCTATTGAACGACCACCTCGAGCAGTGAGCTTACCCTGTATGATTTTTATTGCCTCGCCGTCTTCACCTTCTGTGTCGTTAATAGTGGTAGCCAGTACGACGTCTTCTATGTCGGCACGCCAGCGAATGCCATCGTTGTTACAACCAATGATTTCATCGCCTGCTGAAATTTCCAAATACTCTTTTGCCAAGGCACGGCTTTCACATAAAGCAACATTCGCAATGGCCAAACCTCTGACCAATCCATGCTCTTCGGTTTCAATTTTCTGATCGGTATTTAAAAAAAGCAGATATGTACGCACGCAGTTTCAGCCTTTTGCAGAATGAAACCCAGTTTAAAGCAAACTGAGGCGTACGTCCAATGGGGCAAATAAGGCTGATATTCTAGCGTGGCACGATCAATCGCTGCTCGCTGAGTCGTCTGAAGTACTCCGCTGCCGACTCCGAAATCTCGCCCTCACGAACCAGCTGATCGATGGTTTTTGACTCCAACACCAGTGCGTCGACAATTTGTAGTTCAAGATTTTCAAGACTTAACAAAGCTCGGTTGAATTCTGCTTCTATTCGAGCGGCATTAATTTCACCGTCGCCAGCGCGAAAAACCTCAGCCGATGATTGCAAGCCTGGTATCGCATCAGAATCGATACCTAATGCTTCAAGATCTTGCACCAGATCATCAATCGCATTTGCCGCCTGATCGGGATCGACTGCATCAGCATTTCGGACGTACCCTTGCTGCGCCCCATCGGTCGAATTGTTTGCAAAACCGGTGCCTTGACGTAAGCCCGAGCCCTGAGACGACCCTCCTTGTTGTCCTTGTTGTCCTTGTTGGCCTTGTTGGCCTTGTTGACCTTGTTGACCTTGTTGGCCTTGTTGGCCTTGTTGACCTTGTTGACCTTGTTGACCTTGTTGACCTTGTTGACCTTGTTGGCCTTGTTGGCCTTGTTGACCTTGTTGGCCTTGTTGACCTTGTTGGCCTTGTTGGCCTTGTTGGCCTTGTTGGCCTTGTTGGCCTTGTTGGCCTTGTTGACCTTGTTGACCTTGTTGACCTTGTTGACCTTGTTGACCTTGTTGACCTT
>CALIMV010000089.1 GCA_938045275.1 uncultured Granulosicoccaceae bacterium | reverse complement strand
CAGAGGTTATGCTTGTGGTTGATCCTGAAAAAAATGCTTTGGAAAGCTTTAAGACAGCTCCCTTTTGGAATCAACTTAGCGCAACGCAAAATAATCAAGTTTATCCATTTGACTACTACGGTCTCGTGAATCCTGGCTGATTGGCTACCCGCACTGAGTGAATTTATACCGAACTTGCAATCTATTTCTGGTGCCAATGTCGATATTTCCGAATCACAAATCACATTGTCAGGTATAGCTCCGGACAAACAAACACATGACAAAATTATCGACGCGGCCTTATCGCAACTGTCTGAACTATCGCTGGTTGATAGAATCATTCTTGAGTCTGACATCCGTGAATCTGACAAACCCATTGCAGCAACTGCCCCTACAGCAGAACCAGAAGTCGCACCAACCACCGAACCTGCTGGTGTAACACCACAGAACACTGCGCAAAATAATGCACAAACGGATAGTACTCAGCCAGCGGCTGCACAACCAAGTGCTGACAGTGCGGTAACCAGCGCCGCTGAACTGAGCACGCTCAGGGAAGCCTTTAAAGCATTGGAAGCTGAGAAAATATTGTTCCAAACCGGCAGTGACGTCCTTACAGAAGAAAGTATTCAAACCATTTCGGCCATGAGCGCACTCCTGGCCGAATACACAGATATCAACATTGAAATTGATGGCCACACAGATTCGGCTGGGTCAAGCGAAGATAACCTTCAGCTTAGTCAGTTGAGAGCAAATGCTGTACGTGATCTAATGATTGAGAGAGGTATCGCCCGGGAGCGGCTCAGTGCTTATGGATTTGGCGACGGGGTTCCAATTGCAGACAACAGTACAGCTGCTGGCCGCAAATTAAATCGTCGAATCGAATTTAACTTTTAGATGGACCATTCACTATGAATATTTTGCTCATAGAAATACTGGCCTGCTTGATTGCCACGGCCTTTCTGAGCCTGTTCATCGGTTGGGTGATTCGAGGCGCAATTGCCAAAAAGGAAGTACACGCAGTCGACACCTCCTGGGAGGCCAAACTCTCCGAACTCCAACTGAGACACAAACAAGATACTGAACACCTCGAAGATCAAGTTGATCGACTGGATTCAGAATCGAATCAGCTGGCACATCGAAACGACAGCATAAACAAGTCGCTACGAGAAAACGAACTCAGTGTCCATCAGGCGCGCACAGATGCGATCGAACTGAATCGAAAACAGGCCAACACGCTAGAACGCCTTCAACGAATCATTGCGCAGAAAGATGAAGAATTAAAACTCTACAGAGAGAACGCTGTAAAGCTTGGCAATAACAACATTCAGAATACTGATGTTGCAACCGCAGTTGGCCTGGACTCGGTAAATAACGATGCCACTGAAGCAAAAATAGCCAGCTTGTCAGCTAAGCGTGTGGCGTGGGAAGCTGAACGACAACGGCTTATAAAGTCCATGGGTGATGAACAGGCTACGATTGCAATCGACCCAGCAGACCTTCCAACTGAACCAATGGATAAAACGGTTCGGATTAATCAAGAGCAGACCGTAAGACTAAAAAAACGAAAACCCAGTCATCGCGAACTCAACGATGTAGAAACTGATAAAACTCAGATAATCGAAGACGATCAAACGCTGCTGCTCGACGAGCACAATATCAATGGCAATCGGCAGCAAAGGTCGACCAATAAAAACTCCAAACCGGGCAGTAATGACCACTGACTCAAACGGCTCACAACACACCCTTTATTACGCACACGACCCCATGTGCAGTTGGTGTTGGGGTTTTAGACCTACTTGGGAACAAATTCAGCAAAAATTACCAGACACAATAACAACGCAGTACGTGCTTGGTGGTCTTGCCCCTGACACTACACAACCCATGCCTGAGCCGATGCAACAGATGCTTCAACAGACCTGGCATCAAATAGCTCAAACTTTACCCGGCACGCAATTCAATCATGCGTTCTGGACGCAAAACAAACCGCGCCGCGCTACCTACCCTGCCTGCAGAGCCGTGCTAGCTGGAAAATCACAAGATATAGCTTTCGAAGAACCCATGATCAGCGCGATTCAGCAGGCTTACTATCTAAATGCGAGAAACCCGTCAGACGATGAAGTGTTAATAGAACTCGCTTCACAGATTGGCTGCGATGTGACCTTATTCAAAGAATCTTTAAACGCTGAATCCACCAATGAAGAGCTGATGCAACAAATACACTTTGCTCGAAAACTTGGTGCTCAAGGTTTTCCCAGTCTGTTTTTTGAAGCAATAGGTAAAACACCTATACCGTTAACGTTGAGCTATTCCGACAACGCTTGCGTTTTTGAACAAATCGACCTTGCTTTAGGTACCTGATTCACAGCTTTCTTTTTGTAGTACTGGTCTACATACACAATTCGCAGCGTCCAAGCATACTTTACTGAGCCATACCCCCTGCCGTTAACCTCTTGGTGTAAGAGGCAGAACACAGGCCATGAAATCAACACTATTTAAATTGCTTCCATTTGCCTTCCTGCTGTTAGCAACAGCTTGTGGTGATGGAGGCGGTGCAGGCAAAGGCACCCCCAAACCAGAGCAAGCGCCGGCAATCGCACCAGCGTTGCCAGAAACCGAGGTTAGCAATGCAGCACCAGACGACCCCATGTCTCAGGAATCGCTGTTCAGGTTACTGGAGCAAACCACCTTCGGAGTGAGTCCAAAAGACCTCAATCAGCTATCGGGCAGCAGTCCGGAAAACTGGATTGATCAGCAAATGGCCTTACCAGCTACCTACATGAGTGACGGCTTATACGAAGCTAAAAATGACCGTTGGAATGAATATGTAAACGTATGGTGGCGCAATACGCTAACAGCTGAAGATCAACTTCGACAGCGAGTTGCTTTCGCACTTAGCCAGATATTCGTCATCTCGGCTTCAAACGGACTGGGTGACGAGCAAGCTGGATTAGCAAATTACTATGACATTTTGACCAGACATGCATTCGGCAACTATCGTGAGTTGCTGGAAGAAATCACACTCAACCCAATCATGGGTGAGTATTTGAGCATGAAGGGCAACCACAAACCTGACGCCGAGCTGAATCTGCGGCCCGATGAAAACTACGCGCGCGAGTTGTTGCAGCTATTCAGCATCGGCCTGAGTATGTTGAACGATGACGGTTCAACCATTAATGATTCTGATGGCGTACCAATGCCAACCTACGACCAAGATACGGTAGAGGCTTTTGCGCATGTGTTTACCGGTTGGCATTTCGCCAACGCAGAGCATTTTCGATGGCCAAAGAACAAAGACTTCATTAGTCCAATGGTTGCCTGGCCAGAATTTCATGATACTGGCGAAAAGGTATTGCTCAATGGTTTTGTCATTCCAGCCGGTCAAACTGCCGAGAAAGACCTCGAAGATGCGCTAGACAACATCGCTAGCCATCCTAACGTGGGGCCGTTTATTGTGAAGCACTTGATAACAAAATTAGTCACCAGCAATCCAAGCCCTGAATATATAAGTGATGTAGTGCAAGTGTTTAATAAAAACGCTCAAGGTGAACGCGGCAATCTGGGTAGCACAATCAAAGCCCTGCTTATGCACAGCGAAGCACGCGAAGGCCACCTCACCAACCCGCAAACTTTCGGCAAAACCAAAGAGCCATTGCTGCGCATAACACAGCTATGGCGTGCGTTTCCGCCTGACGCCATACACCCGGATTTTAACTACGGCTGGGTGGCTGAAGAGCTACAACAATCGCCATTAGGGTCGCCATCGGTATTTAACTTTTTCTCTCCCGATTTCAGTCAGCCTGGACGTATCCGCAACGATGGGTTGGTTTCACCTGAATTCGAAATTATTGATGAAACCAGCATGATCAGTTTGACCAGCAGACTGTTGTCTAACAGTCTGTGGTCACATAACTACAAGTTCACTAACGGCAGCAGTCGTATCGTACTCAATATAGATCATGAGATGGAACTGGAAGACGATCGCGATGCGCTGTTAGACCATCTCGACCTATTACTTCTCGGCGGTAGGATGACTGCCGATCTGCGTCTCGAAGTAAATAAGCTGATGGACAGCCGCGATTACAAAAACGGAGCATCACAACGCGTTGTAGAAGCAATATTTCTGATTGTCAGTTCACCCGAGGCGGCCATACAACGCTAAGCGATCACTGCAATAAAAAAAGCGAAAATAATAAGAATAAAGAGCGAGCAGATGAATAGAAACGAACGACGTCGATTTTTAAAACTCGGTGCAAAAACATTGACGGGGGCAGGTCTTGCACTGGGCGCAAACCCCATGCTGACATTGGCACAAGCCGCCGAATCGAACTTTGCCGACGGTGCTGACTATCGTGCATTGGTTTGTGTATTTCTGGATGGTGGCTCTGACGGTTTCAGTTTGTTGGTACCCACAGGAACGGCTGAGTACAACGAGTATGCTCGCTCGCGCCAAGAGCTCTCGGTAGGTCATTCGAACCTGATCGACTTAACGACTGCATCAGGTAATCATGGCCCCATTGGATTCAATCAGCATGCCGCCCCGTTGTATAGCCTGTATCAGGAACAACGTATGGCATTAATCGCCAATGTCGGCAACCTGATTGTGCCAACAACGCGCGGCGAGTATGAAGATAAGTCGGTACCGTTACCGGCACAATTATTCTCGCATTCAGATCAGAAAATTCAATGGCAACAGCTTCAGGGTCGAGGTCGAGGAGAACTTGGCTGGGGCGCAGCCGCCGCAGAACATTTTGCGACCGACCAGGAACGAGATTATCTGACATCGGTTACGCTTGACGGCTCAAACTATTGGCAATCCGGTACCGATCAACGCCCGTTCTCCCTAAAGGAAACCGGACTACTGCAACTTGCCGGTCTTGACTTGAACAATGACTGGGAACAACCGAGAGCTGAGGCGTTTCGTCGCATGATGAATTTGCCTCAAGACCATTATTTCTCCAGCGCCTACGCAGACATTCAGAACAGAGCAATTCGCATTACTGCCGAACTGGGTGCTGTACTGCATCTGAATGATCCGATAATCACTGAACAACCGCAAGAGAATTCACTTGCTGCACAGTTGGGAATGGTTGCGCAATTGATCGCCGCCCGTGGTCAGCTGGGAATGCGCCGCCAAATATTCTATGTGCGAATGAAAGGCTTCGATGTACACGATCACCAGAACAAAAAACAGCCATGGTTATTTCAAGAACTGGCAAACGCGCTAAGTTATTTTCAGAATACGTTGGATGAGATCGGTGAGGCAGATAATGTCACTACGTTTACCGCCTCGGACTTTGGTCGCTCACTGACCGGCAATGGCGATGGTACCGATCACGGTTGGGGAAATCACCTGTTAGTGATGGGTGGTGCAGTAAACGGCGGCGAAGTTTACGGGAAAATGCCGCGCATGAGCACCGACGGACCGGATGCTATCCAGAATGGCCGCGTTGTGCCAACACTTTCCTCTGCCCAATACGCGGGTACATTGTTACGCTGGATGGGATTACCGGAAGACCAGTTACATTCGACCTTACCGACGCTTAAAAACTTCCAAACAACGGATTTGGGGTTCCTGGCCTGAAACAAACTGCTGATCTGGCTGCGTTAACCGAAGCGCAGCCAGTTTTGAGCGGAACTGCTCATCTGCACCATTGCGCCACCATCCACTTATTCCTCATAAGCCCTAATAGGGCCTTAAAAGCCACACTTTTGCTCTAACATAGCACTGAAAAGCTACTTGCAAAATATTCATGTACAGGATATCTTATACATGAATATTCAAGCAAAATTCGACTTAATACGTGTTATCGGATTTTAATATCAAATTCTGCCGAATCTTGTTTGACACAAAATTGCTTTAGTGAGATTCTGTGTCCCATTACTGCTCGTGGTAGCTCTTGCTTTATCATGCGTGTTGTTCGTGCTCATGCATGTCGTATTGTGGTTTTATTATGTAAGTGCAGTAAGCAATCTTAAGCCAACCGGCTTCAAAGGTTATTTTTGCGTTTTTGCGCCGAACTTTTGTGGCCACTCAGAGCCCTGCTCGGACAGTCCGAGTGCGGCAAAATATAAATCCCTTTAGGAGGAACAATCCAAATGCGCAGCTCCATGCTTAAAACCATCGGCGCATCGCTTGTATTTGCGGTTCTTGGAACCGTCAATGCACAAGCAGCCACTACAATTAAAATACAATCAGTAATCGGTGACAAAGCCGACGAAATCGTGATGGTCAAAGACTTTGCGAAAAACGTCAGTGATCTAACCGGCGGTGAAGTCATTATTGAAGTACTACCAGCCAACTCAGTAGTTGGTAACGCTGACATCCTCGACGCAGTAGACAAAGGTCTGCTCGACGGTGGGTTCGCCTGGACTCACTACTGGTCTGGCAAGCACCCTGCAGCTATGTTATTCGGTTCACCCGTTGCTGGTGCCGGTGTTGGTATTGATAACATCGCGTTTATTTCTTGGTTCCACTTTGGTGGTGGCAAAGAGTTATACGATCGGCTTTGGGGCGAAATGGGCGTGAACGTTCATGGCCTGTTGCTACAACCCGTTGGTCCTGAAGCACTGGGTTGGTTTAAAGAGCCTATCAACAGCATGGATGATTTCCGTAAACTGCGTTTTCGCGCACCTCCGGGCATTCCTGGCCAAACTTACAAAGACATCGGTGTAGCCGCTGTTGCAATGGGTGGTGGTGACATTCTTCCTGCTCTCGAGAAAGGCACAATTGATGCTGCAGAATGGTGCTGCCCGAAGCCAGACAGTGTTTTCGGTTTTCAAAAAGTACTTAAGCACTACTATCTCCAGGGACTTCATCAAGTCGTTGTAAACGCTGATATGTACATCAATGGCGACGTTTGGAAAGGCCTGACCGAAGATCAGCGAATCGCAATGAACGTTGCGGCTGATGCGTCTCTTATGCGTGCAATCAGCTACCGCATTTACGAAAACGGTAAAGCACTCAAAGACTTGGTTGAAAATGAAGGTGTTGTTCTTCATGACACACCCGAAGACTACTTTGTTGAATACATGGCAGCTGCAAACGCGACTTTGGAAAAAAATGCTGCTGAAAATGAATTCTTCAACGAAGTTTGGACTTCAATGAAAGAGTTCGCTGATGTTGCAGTGCCTTTCTGGGCAGGTGCACAAACATCAAATGCGGCACTTGGTAACGCCTACGCTAACTCGAAGAAGTAACTGTTATCGGCGTACATTTGTTAAAAATCGCTTTGGCATTTAAACTGCTTTAGCTCAGTAGACAGGCCTCGAAGCCCTTGGTTTCGGGGCCTGTTTTTTATCCTTCATTCACAATCTTTGTACAAATTAGCTATGGCTGAAGATGTAGACCCAAATAAGCTAGAAATAGCTGACGAGCTGATAGCCGAACGGCGTTCAGCAGCCCCGGGTGAATTACCCGACGATATGAATTCAGCGCACCGTGCAATTATCGGCTTTATAGACACCTTTAACGAATACGTTGGCAAAATTGTTTGTTGGCTGCTTGTGCCTTTATGTGTTGCCATGGTGTACGAAGTCGTTGCCCGTAAAGTTGGTCTCGACCCTACCGTTTGGTTTGGTCGCGGCGAGATTATCCCAAAGCCCACTGTTTGGGCTTTTGATGTTAGCCGAATGTTGTACGGTTCCATGTTCATGCTTGGTGCCGCTTACGCACTTGCCAGAGGCGTCCATATCAGAGCCGACTTTATTTATCGAAACTGGTCTGATCGAACGCAAGGCATAATCGATCTTGTTTTGTATTGCACACTGTTTATGTTTGGTATGGCGGGTTTAATGTACAGCGGCTTTGAGTACTTTTTATCCTCTCTCTCTCCTCGATGGGAAGTAGCCAACGATACTGCGTGGGCACCCTATCTTTGGCCTATAAGGCTTTGCATTCCAGTTGGTGCGGCATTCCTGATGCTACAAGGTGTCTCTGAAATCCTCAAATCCTGGTATGCAGCAACCCGTGGGAGGTGGCCGGTATGAATTTTAGTCCTGAAATTATTGGCCTTTTCATGATCGGCGCGATGCTGTTCGCGATCTTCATTGGCTTTCCGATCTCATTCACACTGATCTTTCTTGCAACTGTATTCGGTGCTTGGGGCTTAGGTGGTAACTGGGATCTTGTTTACTACCTGGAAACGCTGCAATTTTCCGCGGCAATGATGGAACAAACCCTCTCCGCAGTTCCGCTGTTTATTTTCATGGGCATACTCATGGAACAAGCGGGCCTGATGGAACGGCTGTTTTTAGCAGTGCAACTGATGCTATCTCGTGTTAAAGGCTCGTTATACATAGCGGTATTGTTTGTATCCACTATATTCGCGGCTGCCACCGGTATTGTTGGTGCATCAGTCACTATCCTCGGCATTATGGCAGCGAAAACCATGAATCGCTCTGGCTATGATGTACGACTCTCCGCAGGTGCAATTACTGCCGGCGGTACCTTAGGGATACTTATTCCACCAAGCATTATGCTGGTTGTCATGGGCCCCATCCTCGAAGTGCCGGTTACTGACCTGTTCGCAGCCGCCATTATTCCTGGCTTTTTAATGGCGTGTTTATACATAGGTTATGCGCTGATTCGGTGTCAGATTAACCCCAGTCTTGGCCCACCATTGCCAGAGGAATTCCGCGCAGAGAGCATGTGGATTATCTGCCGTGAATTCTTTTTAGGTCTGGTACCACCAGCGGCGCTGGTTGGTTTTGCACTCGGCAGTATTCTGCTCGGTTGGGCAACACCGACAGAAGGTGCAGCTGTAGGTGCATTCGGTTCATTCTTGCTGACAGTTGTTTATCGAAGGCTTACCTGGAAAGGTTTCAAAGACGCGCTGCTAAAAACGCTTGAAATTTCCGTACTCATTCTGTTTCTGGTTGCAGCGTCCAACTTTTTCGGCGCCGTGTTCTCCAAGCTTGGCACGCCGAACATGTTGACAGAATACTTACTCACGCTCGATCTGGCACCTTATGCAATTCTGTTGCTGATCATGGCGCTGATTTTCTTGCTGGGCTGGCCATTGGAATGGGTACCAATCGTATTGATCATCGTACCGATTCTGCTACCTCTGGTAGAAGGCTTGCCATTTGAAGGCATCCTGGCAGACCCACAGAATCGTTTAATATGGTTTGGGATACTGGTCGCCGTGAATTTACAAACGGCCTGGTTGTCGCCACCGGTGGCACTGTCAGCGTATTTTCTTAAGGGCGTTGTGCCTGAGTGGGATCTGAAAGATATCTACATAGGCATGATGCAATTCATGGTTATTCAATTACTGGGTTTGGTCATATTGATTGTGTTTCCAGAAATTGTGTTATGGCTGCCTGAATATTTTAATGAGAACAGACCAAGATAACGCCTGTAAATGCGCCCCGGTTCCGGGGCGCATATCGTGAACAACCCTTTTACCCGAGTTCTAAATTTTCATGTCTGAGTTTTTCAGTAATCTGCAATCGTTGGACGCTATCAACGTATTAATTCAAGTCATTTTCATCGATTTGGTATTAGCCGGCGATAACGCCATTATTGTTGGCATGGTGGCATCCAGAGTGCCTGCCGAAATGCGCAAGAAAGTCATATTGTGGGGCATTGGCGCTGCGGTGGTTATGCGTATTGGCTTTTCACTCATCACCGTTCAACTGCTTGGCATCATTGGTCTGAAACTTATTGGCGGTGCGTTATTGCTGTGGGTTTGCTGGCGTTTATGGGTAGAGCTTCGATCTGGCTATGGCGAATTGGAAGGTGAAGAAAACGCACAACCATTCTCGTCCATGCGACCGGCCATTATCCAAATTGTTGTCGCCGACCTATCCATGTCGATTGATAACGTGTTAGCTATCGCCGGCGTATCGCGCGATTACCCTGCCATTTTGGTGTTTGGGTTGGCTCTGTCGGTGGCATTTATGGTGTTTGCTGCAACACTCATTGCCAAATTGCTCAAGCGTTATCCGTGGATAGCCTATGTTGGCCTGGTGCTAATTTTCTATGTATCCCTTGTCATGATGTGGGAAGGCGGGCATGAAGTGTTAACCGCGTTAACATAACGACGCTACCTGCACAGGAAACTATTCGGAATTTTTTATTTTTCAACCAATACAGCGCTGAGGGACCTCATTAGCACGGCGTTTTAAACAATCGGGACAAAACATGAGTATTGAGTACATCAAGAAGGCTATTGAATCTGCGGCTGAGCAAGACGACAAAACCCGCGGTATTGTGCAGGAAATTCTCAACACAATTGAAACAGGTGGAGAAGCCGCCTGCATCGACTATGCGAAAAAACTCGATGGTTACGAAGGCGAAATAGTTTTATCAGCCGATAACATCGCACAATGTGCTGATCGCGTTCCTCAAAAAACCAAAGACGATATTCAATTCGCTTACGACCGAGTTCGCAAGTTCGCCGAAAAACAACGTGACTCGTTGAGCGAATTTGAAGTCGAACTATCACCCGGTTTATGGGCAGGACAAAAACAAATACCGATGCAAACCGCTGGCTGTTATATTCCAGGTGGTCGCTATGCGCATGTCGCATCAGCGGTAATGTCTGTTGGTACGGCCAAGACAGCCGGTGTTTCACACGTGGTAGCCTGCTCGCCTCCAAAGCCTGCCACCGCTACAGACCCGGGTGGTCCAAACCCAGCCATTGTTTATACCGCTAACCTCTGCGGAGCAGACACCATTCTTGCTCTGGGTGGCGTGCAAGGCATTGCCGCCATGGCATTTGGCTTGTTCACTAATCACCCGGCCGACATTCTCGTAGGACCAGGCAATCGTTTTGTTGCAGAAGCCAAGCGTATGCTGTTTGGTCGTGTTGGCATAGATTTGTTCGCAGGCCCAACAGAAATTGGCATCATTGCTGATGCCTCGGCAGACCCGCACATTATTGCAACAGATTTAGTCAGTCAGGCAGAGCACGGCCCTGATTCACCTGCCTGGTTGTTTACCAGCGATCGAGCTTTGGCCGACAAAGTCATTACCTTGATGCCTGATCTGATTGAAAAACTACCTGAAACCGCACGGGAAGCTGCAACTGCTGCATGGCGCGACTACGGTGAAGTTATCCTGTGTGAAACCGATGAAGCAATGGCTACCATCAGTGATCAGTACGCCGCAGAGCACCTGGAAGTGCACGCTGCGAACCTGGATTGGTGGACATCGCGTTTACGCAACTACGGCTCACTGTTCGTTGGTGAAGAAGCCACAGTTACCTTTGGTGACAAGTGCTCTGGCACCAATCACATTCTTCCGACTCGAGGCGCAGGTCGATACACCGGTGGCTTATCGGCGGCAAAGTTCATCAAAACGGTCACTACCCAACGAATGACACAAGAAGCATGCAAAGAAGTGGCGTCCGCTGCTGCACGTATTTCCCGACTGGAAGGTATGGAAGCGCATGCGCGGTCAGGCGATGAACGTCTGGCAAAATATTTTCCAAACGAAAAGTTCGAGTTGCAACCGGCCTCTGACTAAACCGGTTGGTTACCTGTGGTTGGTCCAGCTGACCAACCACAGTGAATATGTGGGTCTCGACATCACGTTGACCGAACCTCCCCCAACACTGCCTGTTCACAGAAATTACATAGCATGTCACAGCAAGCACTATCCGCCTTTAGCCTCAGTGGTAAAACAGCGTTGGTTACCGGCGCATCGTCTGGCATTGGACAGGCGCAAAGCCTGGCTCTGGCCAAGGCTGGCGCCAGCGTTGTGCTGCTCGGACGCCGGGAAGCTGCACTTACAGACACCCTTAAGTCTATCGAAGCGATCGATGGACACGCTTTTGTGCTGCCCATGGATTTACACAATCGCCAATCTTTTCCGGAGCTTGCCAAAACGGCCATTAACATGACCGGTGCAGTTGACATTGTTGTCAATGCTGCGGGCGTTAATCATCGTGAACCGGCCGAGAAGATCTCTCCAGAGAGCTGGGATGAAACAATTAACCTGAACCTTAGCGTGCCCTTCTTTCTGGCTCGTGAATTTGTCCCTGGTATGCAGTCACGTGGTTGGGGACGTGTCATCAACATCGCATCGCTGCAAACAGCGCGCGCATTTGCCAACGGTATGGCCTATGGGGCTTCTAAAGGCGGCATTGGGCAGGTCACACGCGCCATGGCAGAGAGCTGGTCGGCAAGCGGCATTAATTGCAATGCCATCGCACCAGGGTTTTTTCCAACCGCGCTAACCGCCCCTGTGTTCGAACAATCCGATTTAACCAATAAACTGGCCGAGCAAACAGCCATTGGTCGTAATGGCGAATTAGCTGACCTTGATGGCATCACCGTGTTCCTCGCTTCTCCGGCATCAAATTACATCACCGGCCAAATCATTTATGTTGATGGTGGGTTTACGGCTAAGTAACCTGGGTAATTGCCACACATTTTTCAATCGTCTACCTTTAGGTTGCTACCAACTGGCTTCCTCATGTTTTAATCTGCGTCTTAATCAAAGGAACTAAATTGAAAGCACTGGTATACACAGGCAAGCTGTCTATGGAAATGCGTGACGAGCCTGATCCATCCGCCGTTGCAGGGCAGTCTCTGGTCAAGATAGAAGCGGCCGGTATCTGTGGCTCAGATATGCATGCCTACCACGGACACGACGAACGGCGCGTACCACCGATGATTCTTGGACACGAGTTAGCTGGTACGGTAATCGATGGCGAGCTTACAGGCACACGTGTTGCCATAAACCCCATGCTGACATGCAAGCGGTGCCGGGAGTGTCTGCAAGGAAATCCGAATCGTTGCCAACAACGCGACCTGGTTGGACTGGGTCGAGCTGGTGGCTATGCCGACATGATCGCCATTGAAACTGAAAACCTGTTTCCTTTGAACGATAGCCTGAGCGCCACGCACGCAAGCTTAATGGAACCAACGGCTGTTTCTTTGCATGCAGTTGTAATGGCAGAAAAAACGCTTACGCGCCCTATTTCTGAATCACGCGCATTGATAATTGGCGGTGGCGCTATAGGTTTACTGGCAGCGCTGGTGCTCAAACAAAAAGGTGTTCGAGAATTGCTTGTAGCTGAAACCAACTCGGCACGTAGAACAACGCTGAACGATTTAGCATGCGGAACTATCTACGACCCACTTGGTTCTAACATTCCTGACAATGACTATTTCGATTTGGTTGTTGATGCAGTGGGCAGTGGTGCTACCCGAGCGCATGCCAGCGAAAAAGTACGAGCAGGTGGCGTTATATCTCATATTGGATTGCAAGATAATAAACCCGGTCTCGATACCAGAAAATTGACGTTACAGGAAATTAGTTTTATAGGACACTACACTTACACACCAACTGACTTGAAGGCTGCACTGAATATGATTGGCAGCGGTGCACTGGGTTCGTTGGATTGGGTGGAATCTCGGCCTTTGGCCGAGGGCGCAGAAGCATTTAACGCCATACACACAGGCGCCGCAGCATCACCGAAAATTGTTTTACATCCGGAACTTTAGTTCGTAACAAGTTTTATATACCGCCACCAGGCATATAATTATGCGTAAATTATTTGAACAATCCGTTAGAACAATGTTTGCCCACACAATTGTGTTTCTGGGCTTATACACCTTTGCTCAACCACTGTTTGCACTTGAGTTCGAATGCGAAGTCGGTGCGGACAAACGCTTTATCCGTATGGAAATTCCAGGTGTAGAGCATCTGTGCGAAGTGTCAGTTACCTATGCAAACAAAGAACGCAAAGTCATGTGGTATGCAGACAATGGCTCTAACTTTTGCTCTGAGAAAACCGAAGAGCTGCGGTCTAAATACGAAACTCAGTGGAATTTTTTGTGCAAACAATGGCCTGATCACGACGGCGTTGACATGCTTAATCCGCGACAGAGAAGCATACTCGACTCAGAACTCAAAGCGCTTATGAGTCAGGGGCAAAACGCGCCAACGCCCTTTTTAGTGCAAGGGCTAAAAGTGGCTGCCAGTCCAACCAACCAAACAGACAACGATTCAGAACTATTGGTAGTTCAGTTTTTCCTGCATGTTCCGGCTACCGGTGTCGCCAGCGATGTCACTTATGTTATTCGCGATAAAGGGGTCTCGTGGCACACATTAACGAAAATTGAGACGTTGGCCCAGCACATCGACACCGACGAAGGTTACGTAGTCGACTCGGCACTAATATCCGGCGTGACCAGCAATGGCGCATTGAAAGTCATTACGGCATTGAATGCAATCGATTCCTCGAACGTTACCGCAATTAGTGCAGGTAATTCAGATTGCTATGGCAATCAGGTGTTAGCACCCACCGACAATGGCAATCTGGTCGCCAGAACACCACACCGATATTACTGCCCGAATATGGTGGATGCCGCGGATGGCGTAGATGCCGATGCAGGGTAATTTTGCCCTTCAACGACATTAAACTTGTTCCAATAGACAAAACAAATTGGCGTAGCGCCCTAGCAGTAAAAACGACTCATTCGCAGCTTGAATTCGTCGCGGACCACGAACCAGTTGCACTGGTGATTTTGTCAAAATCTTACGTTCGCGCCGGAGGCGTAGACTGGTACCCGTTTACCATAACACTGAACGACACCGTCGTAGGTGTGGTAGCAATCACGCACCATGCGAAACGTTGCGGCATTTTTCACCTGGTCATCGACAGTCAAAAACAAGGTCAAGGACTGGGGAAGGCGTCAGTTAAAAAAATTGTTGAATACATACGGCTAACTTGGCCTGAGTGCAAAGCAGTAGAACTAACCGTACATCCTCGCAACAAAATCGCTAAAACTGTTTACTGTTCATGTGGATTTATAGATACCGGTGAAATGCGAGACGAAGAACCTTTATACGAACTGGTACTTTAGCTTTACATTAATTTGGAACCATTGGGTACAGCTTCAGAGGGCGATATTAAAACGATCGCTCCATCTTCTCTGGCAAAACCTGTGACCAGACACTCAGACATAAATGGCCCAATCTGTTTTTTTGGGAAATTAACCACTGCCACGATTTGTCGGCCAATCAG
The DNA here is from genome assembly GCA_938045275.1 of uncultured Granulosicoccaceae bacterium. Lineage (GTDB taxonomy): Bacteria > Pseudomonadota > Gammaproteobacteria > Granulosicoccales > Granulosicoccaceae > Granulosicoccus. Next base: position 2,169 of record CALIMV010000089.1, on the reverse strand, counting down.
CGAACTGGCGTCATACAGATCAGTTATTTGAGCGCTGGATTTGCGCACCCCAATTTCGTCACCAAAGTCGATCGTTAGTTTATATGCGGGTTTGCGTGCCTCAGGAAAATCGTCAACCACCGTTATAGTGCCAACTCGCATCTCGACTTTTTCAAAGTCTGACCACTCAATTTCGTTCATAACTTACATTCATTTAATTAAAGCGCGGATATTACTTTTCTGTTTGCTGCTTGTCTATCCTTAAAAACTCTGTTCCCGCCCCATGACACAGCCCCATGTTTTCCAATTTTTAATCAAGCACTCTTCAAAACAAACGCCCATACAGCTTTAAACCAATATCAATAGTTGAACGGTTTCACATATCCACAGGCACTGATCGGAGCTTGCAGGGAAATGGTTCACAGCGCCCTTGTTAACGTGTTCAGAAATCAACTTCAATCTGTTGCACAAGACGCAAATCACCAGCACACGCTAGATAATTTCGAGTACAGGCCGAAAACCAGTATGAGGAGAACAAAGCTGGTTTAGCACTTACCTGCTGCGTGCTCAACCAACATAACATGCGCAAAAAAAACCAAGAGACTAAAATATGAATTTCGTTAAAACCACCCTTATCGCAACCGCCGCAATAGTCGCTGTGGGCTGTGCCACAGATGACCCTAATCGTCGGGCAAAAACAGGCGCTGCCATAGGAGCCATAGCCGGTGGCATCCTTGGCAATCAAAGCAGTAGCAAGAACGGAAAAGTCGTGGGTGCAGCTGTCGGTGCATTGACTGGTGCTGCGGTTGGTAATTACATGGATAAACAACAACGCGAACTGGAACAGCAATTGGCTGCAGAGCAAGCCAACCAGGAAATTTCTGTTAGTCGACTCGATGAAGAAACTTTGAAAGTTAACGTCAGTAGTGAAGTCTCTTTTGATGTTAACCAGGCTACGATCAAAAGCAACTTTCGCGACAGCCTGAACAAGGTTGCAAGCGTTGTTTCAGAAAACGATAGAACGGCCATTCATGTTATTGGTCATACCGATAGCACAGGTTCAGCAAGCTACAATCAGCAATTATCGGAAAAGCGGGCAAGTTCGGTCGCGCAATACCTGAGCCAGAACGGCGTACAGCGTAATCGCATGCGTATTGTTGGTCGTGGAGAGAACTTACCTGTAGCAGATAACAGCAGCAGTTCCGGTCGAAGCCAGAACCGCCGGGTGGAAATTTACCTGAAGCCGTTTGTTGAAGGCCGCGAGAGCGACGCATACCGTTCACCAATCTAAGCAAAAGCGTTTATTCAGTATACAAAAGGCCGCATTAGCGGCCTTTTTTGACTGGTCATCGGCTAATACTGAATACTTACAACTCCCGCCAGTGCGGGTCAAGTTTGTCGAGCATACGCAAATAGGCAGGCCATTCTGGCAGTAACACTTCCGCACCACCCTGAGCAGCTCCACTTTCAAATTGCTCACGCGTTTTCGCAACAATCTCTGGCCTGGGCCGCTTCAACGTTGCACCGCCAGCAACCGCCGCCATTGCCTTTAACTGCACACCTGCACAGTCTTCAAAGTGATAAAGGCGCGTAAACGCATGAGCAATGCTTTGACCACAAATAAGTATGCCGTGGTTATAGAGCAACATAGTGTGCTTGTCTTTGCCCAGGTCGTTCACTATGGTTTCGCGTTCAGCAAGATCAAGTGCAATACCTTCAAACTCATGCACACCAATACGATCATGGAACATGCAGCCCATTTGCGTCAGTGGAATAAACCCTTCCTCAAGGCAGCAAATAGCAGTGGCGTTTTGTGAATGCGTGTGTAAAACACATTGCAAGTCCGGGCGGGCTGAGTGAATTGCCGAATGAATCGTATAGCCTGCTGCATTAATCGGATACGGGTTATCGTCTAGTTTGTTTCCATCTATATCGATCTTAACCAGGTTAGAAGGGCTAATTTCATCATATGCATGCCCGAATGGGTTGATAAGCAGGTGCTCAGTGCCTGGTATGCGTGCCGTTATGTGGTTATAGACTTGCGAAGTCCAGCCATAAAAATGCACCAACCTATAAGCCGCAGCAAGATCGACTCGGGTTTGCCATTCGACGTCGCTATAGCTATCAATGGATGCATTGGCTGGGCGGATATTGGTATCGTTGCTGGTAGGCCTGACACTTGACATAAGG
>CALIMV010000088.1 GCA_938045275.1 uncultured Granulosicoccaceae bacterium | reverse complement strand
GGTGTTTTTCCTCCGACCACACAAGGCTACGGCCTTACAGATGGCACTATTGGTAATACCAACTACACGATCATCCCGTTTAATTCGCCAAACAAGGCAGCGGCGATGGTTTTGCAAAATGTATTGTTGTCGGGCGAAGCTCAACTGCAAAAAGCCTTGCCCGATGTGTGGGGTGCAAAAACGGCCATAGAGGTTTCACGTACCAGCGAAGAAATCCAGGCTAAGTTCGGCGAGATTAAAGTCCATCCGAATGTTGCGCCAGCTGCAGAGCTTGCCAAAGCTGCATTACCCGAGTTACAAGCGTCGTGGATATCAGCTATTGAAAAAGGTTGGCAGGAAAACGTAGCTAAGTAGCAGGGTTGTTAATAAAAAGCACCAGTGTGGTGTGTCATGCAAATAGTGCAATGCAAACGCGATTGTGCTACCCGGCAGCACAACCACACTGGTACCGGGGCAAATGTGAATATCAGGATTGCCTCACGGTGCAACCACTTTTGATATGTCCGACAGATTAAAAATAACGTTGCTGCTGTTTCCGGCACTGAGTATAATCATTGTGCTGTTTTTTGGTGGGTTACTGGTTGGGCTTATGCGCAGCTTTAACTACATGCCCGTCATTGGCCTCACTGAGCCAGATTTGAGTGCCTATATCGCTGTATTCACCGACAAAGAATTTTATTTGTCGTTTTTGCTTACGTTTCACATTGCCTTTACCTCTACGGTTATCTCCTGCATTTTGGCGGTAGGTGCAGCCTTGTTATTGCGCCGTCGCTTTATCGGTCGGGCAATCGTCAATTTCCTGTTCCAGTTAAACCTAACGGTGCCGCACCTTGTCGGTGCCATCGGTATTTTATATTTGTTCTCTCAGTCGGGCAGTTTTGCTCGATTAGCGGCTCAGTGGGAAATGATTGCCAGCCCGTCCGATTTTCCTGCGCTGGTGTTTGACCCATACGCCATTGGCATCATTCTTCAGTACGTATGGAAAGAAGTACCCTTTATAGGCGTTATTGTCTTAGCCAATATGCAGTCTATTGGAGAAGACTATGAAAGCGTTTCGCGTACTTTAGGCGCCAGTCGTTGGCAGTCATTCCGACATGTTTTATTACCTTTGATTTTTCCGGGTATGTTGTCTGCGTCTGTCATGGTGTTTGCTTTTACCTTTGGTGCCTATGAAATTCCGGCTTTGCTTGGTGCCAACTTTCCAGCAGCTTTGCCGGTGCTGGCATATCGAAAATACACCGATGTAGATTTGGCAGCCCGACCTGAAGCGATGGCTATGGCGATTGTCATTGCTCTCTTAAGCGCGGTGTTAATTTACCTGTATGTGCGTTTTTCACGACGCAAGGCAGGGCGCTAATGGACCGGTCGGGCACACTTCTTGGCAGCGGCTTTCGATTTTTAACCGGCGCATTGCTGATAACCTGGTTGGTATTGCCGCTCATTCCATTAGCAATTTGGTCATTTGCCAAGGGCTGGTTTTATCCGAGCTTGCTACCAAAGGTTTGGTCTTTAAGAGCCTGGGAATACGCGTTTTCAGACACCTCTGGCGTGCTAGACAGTTTATGGCTAACTGTGGGTATTTCTCTGGCAGCAACTGTACTTTCAATTTTGGTAGGTGTTCCGGCAGGCCGAGCCTTGGGAATGTATCAGTTTAAAGGCAAATCATTTATTGAGATGCTTATTCTTGCCCCTATGATCGTACTGGGTATTGCTGTTGTATTAGGTATTCACTCTATATTTATTTCAATGGGCTTAACGAATTCGGTATCAGGTGTAATACTGGTGCACCTGATACCAACCATTCCGTATATGGTATTGGTCATGGCTGGCATATTCGCCAACTATGACCCTGCGTTCGAATTGCAAGCGCGCTCATTGGGCGCATCGCCAATGAAAACATTTTGGTACGTGACTTTACCGGCGATTATGCCAGGCATTATTGTCGGCGGTCTGTTTGCGTTTCTGGTTTCCTGGAGTCAGTATATTTTAACCTTGCTAATCGGTGGGGGCAGGGTTGTTACACTGCCACTGTTATTGTTCAATTTCGCAACATCTGGACGCAATGATATTACCGGCGCTATCGGTATGATTTATATTTTGCCGGGTGTCATCATTCTTATACTAACCGCTAAGCATTTGTCCGGACGCAGTGGCGCTGTTGGAGGCTTTGGCCAAATTTGACACACGTTTCTCTACAAGAACTCACCAAAGTCTATCCAGGCTCTGTCGAGCCTTCACTCGATCAATTGTCTCTCGAAATAGCCAGTGGTGAATTAACAGCGCTATTAGGTCCTTCTGGTTGTGGAAAAACCACTACCATGAAAATGATTGCAGGATTGCTGGCACCCACCTCAGGCGATGTTACGTTTGATGGTCGCTCGGTGCTTAAAGACAAACCCGAAGATCGTGGTGTTGTCATGGTATTTCAAAACTATTTACTGTTTCCTTACATGACTGTTGCCGCCAATATAGGCTTCGGTTTGAAAATGCGTAAAATTAATCAAACTGAGATTGATCAGCGTGTGAGTGAAATGCTCGATCTTGTTAAATTACCGGATCTTGGTTCGCGCCGTCCCAGCGAGCTTTCGGGAGGCCAGCAACAGCGAGTGGCATTGGCTCGCGCACTCATTGTGCAACCTAATGTGCTGTTACTCGATGAGCCGCTGTCGAATCTGGATGCGCATTTGCGCTTCGAAATGCGCGACTTGATTCGCAATCTGCAGCAGGACATGGGAATCACAACAATTTTCGTAACCCACGATCAGGAAGAGGCCGTGGTTCTTGCCGACAAAATTGCCCTTATATTAGACGGGCGCTTAAAACAATACGATGTATCGAGCGCGTTCTATTCCCGGCCTATCGATAAAGCAACAGCACTGTTTTTTGGAGGACAGAATTTTATTGAGGGCCAGGTTGAGACCGGCGTATTCAATTCTGTATTGGGCAAGATGCAATTACCCGCTGGTTGCAATAACGGTGCTGGTATTCTGACCATTCGGCCCGAGAATATTCGTATCGGTCAATCACCAGATGGGTTGAATACTGTTACAGCTTCGCTATCAGACAAAATTTATATGGGTACGCAAACGCGACTGCTCTGTCAGGTTGGTGATAGTTTACTGGAGGTCATTGCCAACCCTAACGATGTACAAGAGTACGAGGTAGGCCAAAATATTTCTCTGCACTTTCCGCGAAACGCGCTGTGGGTGCTGCCGTCATGAATTTACTTTTTAAGGAATGCTCATGAAATACAGCGTACATGCCGGCCTTTGGATGGCGCAATGGACCGACGAGATCACACCCATTCTAAAAACCGTGGCCGACCTTGGTTACGATGGCGTCGAAGTGTCTTTACTGGGAATGTCTGATGAAAAAGCCGCGGCCTTAGGAAAGTCCGTTCGCGAATACGGATTGGAAGTTACCTGCTCGGACGGTCTCTCTATAGAAAAAGACATAACTTCACCCGATGCTGCGGTAAGAGATGCCGGTATTGAGTATCTGAAGTGGGCCATTCGCACTACTTCATTAATCGGTGCGCGTAGTCTTGCAGGTGTGCTGTACGCACCTTGGGGTGTCTACGATCCTGCCAATAAAGCGATACGCGCCGAGCGTTCGGCGGCAGCGTTT
>CALIMV010000087.1 GCA_938045275.1 uncultured Granulosicoccaceae bacterium | reverse complement strand
ATAGCGGATGCTGGCCTGGTGTCGCCCGAGATGCAAATTACCCATGAGACATCGGTAGCCGGTTACTTAAACGACATGCTCAACACCATGGAGCTTGGTGGCGGTTCCTCGTTTGATATTCAATCCGATTATGTAGCGGCTAGCGCGCTTGCTCATGATTCGATAGCGCTAGTTGATCATGTTGATTTACTGGTAACACACGGCAGTATGTCAGATGAATTAAAGCAGTTGATTGTCCAAGCCGTGGAATTGGTACCCATGCCAGATGAGAATAATCAAGCGGCTCGGGTGCAACGCAGCCAGATAGCTGCGTACCTGGCTATGTCATCTCCAGAATATCTGGTATTAAAATGAGGAGCATGAAATGAACTCGAAAGCCTCCAGACGTGAATTTTTACGCTACGCAGCACGATTATCTACTGCGGGTGTCGCCACGCCGTTTGCGTTAAACCTTGCCAGTATGACAGCCGCCCATGCGGCGTCAGCAGACGATTATAAAGCCCTGGTTTGTGTGTTTCTTGCCGGTGGAAACGATCATGCCAACACCGTGCTGGCGACCGATCCGGAATCCTGGTCTGTTTATCAAGGTTTACGAAATGCAGGTTCTGGTGTGGCATTGGATCAATCCAGTTTGCTGCCGATAACACCGGCCACCGCCCAGACTGATCGATCATTTGCGTTACATCCTGAATTAACCACATTCAAATCATTTTTTGATCAGGGCAAGGCTGCAATTGTCGCTAATGTTGGACCGATGATTGAGCCGTTGACTCGTGACTCCTACCTGAACGAAACGGGTCGTGCGCCACCAAAGCTCTTTTCACATAACGATCAAACATCTGTATGGCAAGCTTTTGCACCCGAAGGCGCTTTGTTCGGGTGGGGTGGCAGGATGGGCGATCTGTTATCGAGTATGAATGAAGAGAGTTCTTTTACGTGTATTTCACCCTCAGGTAATGCTGTCTGGATATCTGGCAAAGATACCGTGCCGTACCAGATTTCAATTTCAGGCCCAACTGCTCTGCAAGGCACCCAAGGAGGATTGTCCTGGCCTGGTGGGGTTGCGGATATTTTTGAAAACATTGTCACTCGATCAAGTGCCAATGTATTTGAACAAGCCGTGGCCGGGGTAACCCGCAGTGCTATTGATGCACAACGAAAACTGGATAACGCGTTAATCAGCAATGAGCAGTTAGACCCAATCCCAACGGTACCGCTGACCGGGCAATCCAATTGGCTTGCCTTGCAACTTCGCGTCGTCGCTAGAATGATTGCAGGTCGGGCGACACTTGGTATGAAACGTCAGGTTTTTATGGTTACTTTAGGTGGCTTTGATACCCATGACAACCAATTGCAACGGCACCCGGCACTTTTGCAGACTCTGAATCAAGGGGTCGACTACTTCATGAAACAACTCAGCAATCCGAGCGTCGATGCGGAAGAATGTGTGACCTTGATGAGCGCGTCTGAATTTGGTCGAACACTGAATACCAACGGTGACGGAACCGATCACGGTTGGGGTTCACATCATTTTGTTGTCGGCAATGCCGTTAATGGCGGGAACATCTATGGCAGATTCCCCGACTACACGCGAGATGGGCCGGACGACGTGGGCAGTGGTCGTTTATTACCAAATTATGCTGTAGATCAATATGGCAGTACGCTGGCTCAATGGTTTGGCGTCAATGACGGTCAACTCGGTGACATTTTTCCCAATTTATCCAATTTTGGCAGTGATAGAAATCTTGGTTTTATGGGGTGATTAAGGGTTGCTGATAAACGCCCGTACTTGGCCATCGAATGTGGCCATCGAATTTGACAACAATAGATCATATTTATACGGCCCACCATTTAACAGGCATGCTGCGTTACAGTGTTCCAGGAAGCACACGGAGGTTCGTGTTAGTTTGTACAGAGAATACGACACCGATTTAAATTATCCTGCGGCACGCCTGTGTACTTCGCATTCCTGACCATTTCATTTCCGTATTGAAACCCAATAGCCTGATTGTGAGTTTGTGAGCTTAATTCAGCTATCATCTGTGCGCTGGAGAAAATACTGTGGTCGGTAGTTAAAATGAAATACCACAGTATCCTGGACCGTCGGGCTTCGAACAGACGATCTGCAAATCGCGACTTCATGTCGGCATTCATGTGAAACATATTTGGCACGTAAGAAAAAGTGCTTCAATGTGTAAATGATTTGTTGTCAATGTGTAAACGATTTGAGTTAAACCAATATCAATTGAAAGGAAGTTTTAAACTTCGTGTACAGCAATTGATTACAGTGACAATCAAACACACAGGATTATGGCTCTTCATTAGCGAAATTACCAAACTGTTAACTTCGGCATTCGCTAATCATATTGGCCATATGTTTTAAGGAAAGCTTAATGCACATCTGTCACCTGACTTGTTTACGCCAATCTTTTATACGTAAGATCATTGTTGCCTTTACGCTGCTCGTTGCTGCAGCTCCGGCACTTGGCGAAACACCCGTAAAACCTGCACAACTCAAATACTCGGTATATTCAGGTACGTCTGCCGAAATAATGTGGAACCGCGCAACCGACGAAGTACTGGTTGTTGCCTATGAAATTTCACAGAACAACCAAGTCATTGAAACCAGCGACACGCTAAGTTATTACACCAACGACCTTGTAAAAGGGACAACGTATGAATTCAGTGTCATTGCAATCAATCAGGTGGGTAACCGCTCTGAACCGGCGACGGTAAGCTTTGTTGCAGGAGATCGCGATACCGACGGGCCCGGACCAGATTCCCTTGCTGCGCCAACAGGTGTGCAAGCGCTCGCATACTCCAAACGCACAATTGAGGTTTTCTGGGACCGAGTTACGCAGGAAACACTGAGTTATGAAATATTAATTGATGGCGAAGTCGCTGGCACGTCTAACGGTACTAGCTGGTTGACGCGTGATTTACAGGCTGGCCAAACTTACACGGTATCGGTGGTTGCAATAAACGCCAGCGGAGACCGATCCGCCGAAAGCAGCGTGCAAGTGACGACTCGTGGTTCAGTTAACCCGGACGAACCCGGCAACCCGTTTGTATCCGACCCCTCCGATATTATCGATGTTGACGCGTTTTACGATCAAGATGGGTACGATACCGTCGATGTTATTCGTGTCGATATTAAAACCAATACAGAGGAGGGCGTTTGCGACGAGGAGGATGTCTCGGGATGCACATTGGATGACGTTATAGGCGATATAGATGGGGACGATGATTTCAAGGCCGAAATAAAAGTGCATTTTCAGTCAGATGATTTTGCAGATGATGGTTCAAGCAATAACGCAACTCTGCGTCAGCGCGGCGCAAGCAGTCGACTCGCACCACAGAAATCCTTTCGTATAAAGCTCGACAGTAAAGAAGTGCTTTGGCGTAACGAACGGCGCTTGCAATTGAACAAACACCCGAATGAAAGCTCCCGGATACGAAACAAAGTCTCTTTTGATTTACTCAGATCATTGCCACATATACCCAGCTTGCGAACACAGTTTGTCAACCTGTGGATTGATGATGGGCAGGGGCCTGAAGACTATGGCTTGTTTACACACGTTGAATTTGCTGGCAAGGAGTACTTAAGCAATCGTGGGCGAGACACGGACGATAATTTATACAAAATAGAATTCTTAGAATTTTCACAAGGTGATCTGGATAACATACAAGTTGACTCGGATGGTAAGCCCCTTGACGATGATCGGTTTGAATCGCGGTTGCAAATTGAACGCGGTGAAGATCATCGCAAAGTGGTTGAAATGCTAACTGCTCTGAATGACCCAGACAAATCATTTGAGTCTGTGCTGAAACAGTATTTCAACAGTAACAATGTTCTTACGTGGATAACAGCGAATTTACTGCTGCATGCAACAGATGCGATAACTAACAATTTTTATCTGTATAACCCAAAAGGCTCGGATAAATTCTATTTTTTGCCTTGGGACTACGATGCCACCTTTCATCCTGAGCAAACACTCACCGATAGTTTAGAGAATGATGAGCTAGCAAAGCGCTTGTTCTATGGCTATGCACGTGGTGTAAACAGTCAGTTTATAACACGTTATTATCAGCAACCAGGCATCCATCAAAAAATTCTGGCTGCAGCAAACGAGCTGAGAAACACTTACTTAACAGACAGCAACATCAACGAACGAGCACTGCGTTACTCGACTGTGATTGAACCTTACTTAATTCGCGAACCCGATAGCATTTACAATCCTAATTACAGTACCAGGCGTGCAAGCCAGTTCGCAGCAAGCGTTGCCAGTATTCATGAGGCATTACAGAATGATTTTGGTATTCCGGTACCTCCGAGGCTGAATGCGCCAAAGCTCGACGGCGATCGTCTGACCTTCTCGTGGTCGCCCGCTTTTGATGTAACAGGCGAAAACACCATGAGCTACGAGTTATTGGTGTCCACTTCTGTGAATTTCGAAGCAGGTGATATTGTCGTTAATGAGACTAACCTCGGCGATGTTGTGAATTACGAATTAAGTGCAAGTGACTTGCCCACTGGCGAGCTTTACGTTCGTGTGATAGCCAGAGGAAGCTCAGACCCGATGAATATCTGGCAGGTAGCGGAAAACACAGCCAAGTTAAATGGCACTGAATGGTATGGGATGAGACGTTTTAAATTGCCTTAATGCAAATCAAATAAATTGTAGAAGTGTCATTACCAAGGGAGTTTGTCGGTTTAACTACCGACCAATTCTGTCGTAGTTACAGTAAGTGCCCTTGTATGTATAAATGTCATTACCAAGGGATGGTGTCGGCCTAATTACCAACCGACAGTGTCGCAAACAAAGATATCAATAATTCAGAATGACTGCAATTCGTGAACTAAGATTTTCTACATAGCGGACATTGCCAGCTGTTGAAAACAGCTGCTAAGAGAAGGCGGGAAAGTTCCCAATCTTGACATATGTATCTCGGAGGTCCTTGCAAGTGTCCTAATTTTTATCCGCGCGAGAAGAGGATTGCAAACGGCTCAAAGTGACTGGCGTGATGCCGAGATAGGTGGCAATGATTTTTGCTGAAACCAAAGAAGCTATATCGGGGTATTCCTTACCGAACCTTTCCAAACGCTGAGCACCTGTTTCGGCCGCAAGAGACCACTCTCGACGAGCACGTCTAACCAGCTCTGCCTGTAGAACTTGGTTTCCCCATCGACGAGCATTCTCATCGTTGATCATAAGGTTCATAAGTTCATTCTCTGAAAAACGAACGATGCGACTAGTTTGAATCGCTTCACAGGAGACCAGTGATCGGGTGCTTTCGCTTCGCGCAATATGGGGTGTAATCACGCAGGGTGCACGATGAAATGCCACAGTAGTCTCATTGCCTTTTACATCCAAGATGAATGATCTCAGCAATCCACTCAGTAATAGATACTCGTATCGATTTTCCTGGCCAGCCTGAAAAAGCGTCTCATTTCGGTCAATCTCATGACTGTTCATCATTGGTATCAATGCTTTAAAACTCTGCCCACAACCGCTCTCGATAGAATCGATTAGCCGTATTACTGATGCGGTGGTAAATTCATCGAGATTGTTTATCATTTGTTAATGCCACATTGGAGCTCGCGATAGAGAATAGCTTATAGACTTCGCAGATTCAGGAAAGCACCAGATGAACTCTTTAGAGAAAGAAATGCCTTCTTTTACGTCCAATTCGGAATCAGCGGACGCCATGAGCAAAGGTTGGAAAATTTACTGGGTAGTGGTTGCCGCGACGGTGGCGAACTACCTGATTATGGTTCTGTGGTCTCTTCCATTGGTAAGCGAGATGGCAGGCGGTGGCGTGCCTTTTGACATGCGCCCGGGTGGCTACTCCTTTGATGACGCTCGTGTGTTTCTTACGGCAATTACTGACGAGGGCCGCGATTTTTATCTCAATACTCAACAGTTTCTGGACTTGTTTTATCCCACTTTGATGGCGATTACGATCGCAATCCCCTTGGCCCATTTGGTTCCACGATACTGGGGTTGGACATTGGCGGCACTAGCGATTGCGGCTGGGGTCATAGACCACCTTGAAAATAGCGCCGTAGCTGTCATGCTGCAAGTGGAGCCAGATGCGCTTACCGAAGCCATGGTCTCCACCGCTAGCAATTGGACATTGGCCAAGTCGATCTCGACCACTATTGCGTTGGTAGCCCTGCTGTTAGTTCTTTGCATAAAGGGCATTGCGTGGCTGAAAACTCGCCAAGCTCAAGCCGGATAGCCTTAATCCAAGACTGTCTGATCTTGGCTAGCATTTGATGATGAGCACGAGCACGCTTGTCGAGCTAGTAACGCCAATTTAGAAACATCAAAACATAGCTTTCGGAACGCCGGAGCACCGCCTTGCGGGAATGACTGGACTGGGCTTCGGCTACAGAAAAAAGCAGAGATTCACTGATTACTGAAAACCGTCAAGTTCCGTTCGTAATTAGTTGCGGGTTTCATTCTGCTTACATCAAAATCACCGGTAAATTGACTACTCGCGCAAGGGCCGCGGTTAGTCTATAAGCTGGTTCGACTGAACCTGGCTTTGTGAAACCATTCACACACCCAATCGGTGACCTTTATGCGATCTGATTTAAGAATCAGCGTATGGTCAGCCTCTCTTAGGTAGTGCTCCGTAACGTGTGCATTGCCGCGAAGGTTCGGAAACATGGCGTAAAATTGTCCTTTGTACGTGTAGTCATCGTGCTCACTGCCTGTGTACACAAACAGCAGATCTGTGTTTGAGTTTGATAAATTTTCCAAGATATCTGCTGTTTCCTGTTGCGGTGGGATGTAACGAAAATCATCATCCAGTTCGGCTAAAGCCGCGTTATTTTGGACCTCTTCCTGACTATCTCGTTTGATCAATTTCATAAATCTATTACGGACTTTTTTCCACATAAAAAGCCGTGGTAAATAAAATATCCTCAGTCGATTGATAAAAAAGAAGCCGGCTTTATAAGCGTAGCCATTGAGCAGGACAATGCCAGAGACTCTTTTATCGCGCTGTGCTGTAGCAAGCGCATCGTCAGCACCGGAGCACAGTCCGATCAAAACAAACTGTTTATGCCCATACTGCTTCTCGAGAAAATCCATTGCCTGTGTAATTTCATGCATCGACCGATCGGCAAAATAACCACCCATACTGCTGGTTTCACTATCACCAACACCCGATAAATCGAATCGTAAACCGGCAACGTTCTGCAGTGACAGAGCACGAGCCATTTCCACATGTAATCTGGTTGGGCCTACATGGTGCAAAAGACCAGCTGTGAGAAATAGAGCACATGGCTGTGAGCTGTCGGTATTCGCAGGGGGTGAATAAACACCGATTAGTGTACAGTCGTCACCAAACGCACAAGCCTGCTCATTTACCGTTTCGTTCTCCGCCTTTATTGACTTTTTATCGGTCACGTCTAACTTACTGACTGGCTTGTTCATGCGCTGTTAATTCGGCCAAATTCTTCATTTGAATTTTGTTGTTTTTCGAGTAAATTGGCGAGAAGGCTAGCGGCTTTGTTGATCGTCATGTCGCTGCCTGTTGTTCGCGGGTTTGTCCAGTCATTGGATTCTTCTACTGTGTGCAACGTACAACTTAGCGTTTCGAATGGGTTTGTTGTTGGAGTAGTTGGCACAATCAATTGCGCTGACTGATTCCAGCTGTTTTCTACCAATCGTGTAGTTAATGATTCGCGTTCAAGTGCATTTTTTAATGCGCTGCTGATATTGATTCCCGCATATTCGCTTGACTCTCCCGATTTTAATTTACGTTTTCGTAAAAATTTGAAGGTATCATTAAGTATTCCTTTTTGCAGTTTCTCCATTTCTTCCAACCAATGTTGACCGGAAGGTATTGGGTCCCAGTAGTATCGATTATTTATGGTTTTTGCAGTAACCGGTGAATTCGCTGCAACCAATGCACCAAAGCGAATGGCTACGATATCAATTTTATTTACGTGGGTTGCTAGCTGCTCAGCTGCATCTTCCAGATCTTCAACCCATGGTTGCAGTGAGTTGATTTGATCTGTACTACCACTGGAATTTGCTGTGCCTCGCCAGTCGAATCGCATTAATGTATAACCTTGTCGGGACAGGTTTTGCATCAGAATTCTAAGCGGTCGTTGTACTCGGCGTTGTTCATTGCCAAGTGGTGGCACTAACAACAGTCCGTGACCATTATCATTGTGCTCAGCGGGGCGCTGAAGCAACGTGTAGATTTGCCGGTCACGGCTGGTGATGAACATTGGCTCTGGGGCAGGTACTCTTCTTGGCACAGCTTTACCTTCCATATGCCCAGCCAATAAAGCGACAGTGTCAAGAAAGAAAAAATCACGAGTCGAGACAGTGAAATCCAAATCTTTCTGAATACGAGCTATCGCCCTAATTGCCATTAGTGAGTCACCACCTAAGCTAATGAAGCTGTCATCGACACTCAGATCTGGCAATGAAAGAATGTCGCACCAGATACCGCAAAGCTCACGTTCTATCTTGCTTCGAGGTGCAACCGTTTCTGCACGCCGGGCGATAACGGCTGACTGTGCGTCGGGCAATGCATCACGATCAATTTTCCCATTGATGGTTTTGGGAAATACCTTCATCAGCAAATACCTGCCAGGTAGCATAAACGCAGGTAGTTTTTCAGACAGATAATCAGCGATATCGCTGACATCAAGTGACTCATCTTCGCTGGCAATGTACGCGATCAATTGCGTTTTAC
>CALIMV010000086.1 GCA_938045275.1 uncultured Granulosicoccaceae bacterium | reverse complement strand
CTCTAAACTGTCGAGCGGAATTAACAAAACGGCGCGCGCATTCGCTCCTACGGCTCGGAGACAGTAGGCTGCTCGCGACAGCCTACTGTTGCCCTACCTCTTAATTGCGCTACACGCTAATAGTGCTACACACTGATAATTAACAGACAAGTGCTTGCAGCTAACGAGTAAACAAGGCAATGACTTTGTTAACCTTCATCATTGGCTCTAACGCTCACGCGAAGTAACACTGATGTCCGCTCTACCTTAATTAAAGCCCATCAGCATTCAGGCTTCACTGCCGGCTTAAATTTGGTTTATTTACACTTAATTTGAAGCAATAAAAGGTCGTAGGTCTAATGAAATTTAGACATATCATTCGATATAGAATGATGAGCAACGCATTGCAATAGTTACACTTTAAGTTCTACATTCTTGATAATCGATGGTCTAAGAAACTTCGCCTTGCCAGCTCATTATGGATTCAGTAATACCGAGGTAAGCACCACCCCGGTATTACCGTCATTAAGCGTCGTTTACATTTTCTTTTTCGTTCCCAGATTTTCTTGTCCTTTGGCGTTGCTGGGCTTGAAGTTACCCTTACCTTTGCGTCCGTTTATGGTAACCGTATTCATTGCATATTGAAGCGTTGAGGCAGCAACGGCGTCGGAATTTAAGTCAAGCACTTCCAGGCTTATGTTATCGAATGTATCGCAAGCAGCGTGGTAACACGGATCGTATTGTTCACCTGCCACGCCACCGTACACAGCCACTTGCGCATCAGTTTTGATACCCTCAGCGCCGGTAAACAATCCGCCAAACGGTATACCAGAATCAAAGAACGCAGCATAATCTGAACGGAAGCTGATTTCTGTAGATTCGAATTCCAAGCCACGATCGGCATAGAAATTTTCAAAAAAAGCTTCGACAACTTCTGAGCCCTCTGGACCTGCCAGGCCAAACGCAGATCCATCACCGTCATAAATGAACCGCACATAATTAGGCGAACCGATCATGTCAAAATTCAGATAAACAGTAATGTTTTCCAGTTCTTCATCGCTCAACTCACCTACGTAATAGTCCGACCCAACCAGACCAGATTCCTCTGCACCCCACCATGCAAAACGTACCTTGTTGCGAGGTTTAACCTTGGCCATCTGCAGGGCCACCTCGAGTATAGCTGCGCTACCAGACCCGTTATCCTGTATGCCGGGACCTTCATCAACAGAATCAAGGTGCGCACCAACCATTACAACATTATCCGCGCTGCCAGAAGTTGACTCGGCCAAAACATTTGCTGTAATGCGCTCCTCACGCAACACATTAGTTAGTATTCGCATCGAAAGGCCCGGTGTATCTGCCCACTCTGCCCCCAAATCATAGGTGGCAAATACCACCGGGATTCCTCCGCTGTAATCAGCACTCAATGTAGCGCCGATCAATCCTTTTCGATCATCAGTATTACCCTGATTGAATATAATCGCCCCTACAGCCCCGGCAGCAGCAGCGTTCTCGGCTTTAGCCTGAAAGCTGCATGCACCTCGTTGCAATAGTGCAATATCGCCAGCGGGAAAACCAACAAAATCCGTTGGTTCGCAACCGCTACTCGACGCGTTATCAGGCCCCAAATCAAGGTCGGCAGCGGTAACAGTCGCAGAGACGTCACCAGCTTCAGTTTGAGCCATTAGCGTGTAGTCGATATCTTCGACATAAGTTACGCTGTTAGGTGCGTTTTGTTCCAGGATTGATGGCCCAAGAGATTCAAAGGCGGTAAAACTAAATTCCTGAAGAGAAACATCGTAGCCCGCGTCCGCAAGTGTAGTCGCCACATAATCAGCAGATGCGTCATAACCTGGTCCGCCCGAAGCACGAATGCCGCCATTAGCATCGGCAATAACCTGAAACACCGCTTGGTGTTCTCGTACTCCTTCAACGGTAACGCATTGCTGCAATTTTTTCTGTGTGTTATTAACCCGCTTCTCGCAGGATTTACCTGCCGCAAAAGCCGAGTTTATGCTTAACAATCCAATAGTTAAGCATACTAGTGTAAGTGGTCTTTGTAGCTGCATATCAGAAATCCTTAATTTATAGCGTGAGTGAAAATGCGCGTCTGTTGTAGCTATTTACTCTTACTGATTAAGTTGTTCCAGTGCTTGAAGCTTTAACATACAGTATCCTCGGATTGACAAACACAATTTTCTGCGTTTGTGAAAACAGTGGATTCCCAGTCCAGTTGAACAGATTATGTGGTTGAATTTGATCTCACGATCAACGCTAAATCTGTGTATATAATTCGAGGATAATTCAGTTTATACAGGTGTTTCTTCGGGCTTGCAATTACACATTGAGTTTGTACACCACACACTAAAGTGAACGCTTTAGTACGAAACTGGGTTGCCAATAGCAGTACAGACACGTATTTGACATTAATACGCCTATAGACGAGGTACCTGAAGGTGGATTCTTGGCGTAAACCGATATAAAGGATATATACAATTCGGTATTTAAATCCGACTTAATAAATCAAGTAGTGCGGACAAAATTAGCCTTGACTTACCGGTAGCCGTCAGCTGGCTTATCCTTACTTTAAGATTTGGAATAGACATACAAGTATGCGACAATAATTGTTGTTCTGGATACGAATAAAATTCTGCAATTCACGGAGCAAACCAATGGCAAAAAAGCTAAACCAATATCTTGTAACCTATCATGCGCCAGCAGCAGCCATGAAAAAAATGAAAACCGCTTCCCCCGAAGAAATGAAGGCAGGTATGGACATGTGGAAAAAGTGGGGAAAAAAGTGCGGAACTCGACTTGTCGATTTTGGTTCACCACTTATGCCGGGAACCAATTTACGAGCTGATACCGCAGCAACCCCGAGCAAACGAAAGCTAACGGGTTATTCGATGATCAAAGCGTCCAGTCTGGCAGACGCGAAAAAAATGCTGAAAGGGCATCCGCATTTAACATGGTCAAAAGGCTGTGAAATCGAAGTGCATGAATTAATGCCACTCGGCTAGGGTAAAGGGCCACACACAACAGTGTCACTTTAACTTAGGTATGCGTAACTGAAGATCAAACTTCATACGCCCTCTGACGGTATAGTCGGTGTTGGCAGACACCGGTTATGTGTCTGCTATATCGAGCTTGTTCCCTACTCGAAGAAGTGACTTACATGTGCAAGAATCATCTTGCCTCTTCAGTCTAAAGCGGTACTGCATTCAAAACCTGTTGGCTATCGTATGGTTTTTTGAGCGTTTTGCATTTAGTTTTCAAATCTGTCGGTGGAAAGGATAGCGCAGAAATTCGTCCCGAAGTTACAACTACTGCCTCTACGAGGTTTTTGTTTAATCCGATTTTAGCCAAATCCCAGCCAGTTCGTCCGATACCTAAATGTAGGTCTGTGAAAAGCAATGAGAATTGGGAACCACCAAGAAGCAAACCACGTGCTTCATGATAACTGCTAGCTGGTGATACTTCATAACCAGCAATCTTGAATATTTCAACTGCTCGCTGTAACGTATTTGCATCATCTTCAACAACTAGAACAGTTTTTTTATTTACAGATTTATTATTGGATTCAATAGTATCAACGATCATACGTTCAGTTGATGGCTGGAATTTTAGCGTAACCGTAGTTCCACGACCAACGAAACTTTCGATTTGCATATCGCCCCCAGATTGTTTAACAAAACCATACACAATACTTAAACCCAAACCCGTTCCATTGCTGCCTCTTCGAGTGGAAAAGAACGGCTCAACTGCCCGCTTTATTGTCTCTTTATCCATGCCACAGCCATCGTCTTCCACATGTATTTGTAATACACTGTCTTTAGATTGATCAATGGTTATGCGTATTTCTCCAACACTTTCGATAGCGTGGGCGCTGTTCATGCACAAGTTCAATAATGAGCTTTCCAGCTGCAGCGGGTCAATGTAAGTAGTTAGAGGTTCAACGCTATTAACGATGGTAAGCTTAATACCATCGCCCAAACTAAGTGAAATTAATTCGCTAACCCCGTTTACTAGATCATTCAATTCTACATACTTTGGATTTAGCCTCTGCTTTTTAGCGAATGCAAGCAACCGGTGCGTTAAAGAGTTGCCCATATCAACAGCATCTTCGATTCTTTCAACCGCCTTGCTATGTTCAGATTTGTTTTCTCGTTTTGATAAAATGGAAGGCAAGGTTGCTTTTACGGCACTCAGAATGTTGTTGACATCGTGTGCGACTTCGCCTGTTATTTGACCAAGACTTTCTAATCGTTGAAAGTGCTGCAGTCGTTCTTCTACACGCCTACGTTCTGTGGTATCAGAGAATAGCCATACTGAACCACCATCAGGTAAGCCACTGGTGCGTATTTCAAGCACATGGCCTAAAGAATCTCTAATTTCTTTGTAGGCACGATTATCAGTAGACTGATTCGTCTCGTGCAACTCACCGTATACCGCTGTAACTCTATTGGATAATATAGAGCCAATTTTTGCTTCAGATTTACTACCAAAGTGTGAAAGCAACTGATTTAACTTTGGATTGAATGCCAGTAATTGCCCGTTTGTATTAGTTATCGCCACGCCATCATTAATGTTATTAAACGTTGACTCAAATAACGCTGTTTTTTGTATTAACTCTGAGTGTATTTTGTTGTGCTCTACGGCATTCGAGTGAAACACATTGAATGCCCTTTGAAGAGCACCCAATTCGTCATTGCGGTCGCCCGATTCGGCAGTACCGATATCTAGATTTCCTTCGGCCAAGCCGGTCATAGTTGTTGTAATCTTTTTTAGGCGCTTTATAACATAGCCTGATATGTAGAACGCCGAAACTAGAGATAAGATAATGCTTCCAATACCAAACAGTGCAACGAGTATTTTCGCAAACTTAATATTTTCTGTAGTTTCATCCCGACGCTTGGCAATCTCTAACTCAGAACTTTCAATAAGACTAAGCACTTGGGTATTTAACTCATTGGCTTTACCGCTTATATTGCCTAGTAATCCATGAGCAGACACGGAATATTGCAGTGATTTAAAACGAGTTTCAAAAAGGCCTCCAGGACCGACCGCAAGGGAATGAGCTTCACTAATAACATCCCTAACAACTACTGGGCTGTCATAGTAATTACTGGTTATTGATAAATTTAAAAAAGCCCGTTGATATTCACCAAGGCTTAATAGACTATCAACGTTGGAAGCGGTAACTAGTTTTTGCACTGCTAGTTGAGCTTGTCTTGTTGCATTCACCTGCCCTTCCGGTAATTCTCTGAGTAAAGCTTCTTCGAGACGCTTATCCAACAATACTAACTTCGCAGTATGAATCCGTGTGCTGTCATCATGACTTGACAGGTCTTTCGATTTGCGTATAAACAGAGCAATTAATTCTCGCATGTCAGTTAGCGTAGCGAGTATGCTGGTCGAGTCATACTCTCTGTTTTTTAACTCTGTATGATGTGACTGCCATGAATCGATAGTCTCATCGATTGAACCTAAAAGCTTGTTGCCTTCCGATTGCACTAAATAAGAAGAGCGTAAATTCAGTAAATAAGGTGCAGAGGCTGTGAACATCGCGCTTTGTTTGGTGAGTTCATGTGATCGATTAACCTCATTTAATGTGGTGTTATGCAACTCCTCTAATATATTGTTCGTCTTGGACAACCAGTACCACGACGCAGAACCAATTATTAAAGTTGAAACTGAGAGTGTCGCAACTGCGAGCAAGAGACGAAGCTGAATGGAAAATGGCTTAAACAACATAATCGCTATGGCAACTATTGTTGACTACCCACTGTAGGGGATAAAACGAAAACATAGCCCTTACCCCGCCTGGTTTGAATGTGAATAGGACGAGATGGTGAAACTTCGATTTTCCCCCTTAGACGTAAAATCATCACATCTACGGTTCTGTCTACATACTGTGCCAAATCGCTCCCCATGTGAGTCAATAGTTCTTCGCGATCTATGACACGATCGTGATGAGTAACTAAATATTCAAGTAATCTAAATTCTGCGTTGGTTAGTGAAATCTCTTTGTCTTCATTGTCAATCAACTGACGTTGATCGAAGTTGACGGTGAATTTACCAAAACGAATATATTTGGAACTCTTTATTGATGGAACCGACTTCGTTTTCGTGATTTGACTTCTGCGCAGTAATGCTCTTATGCGTGCAATTAACTCGCGAGAATTAAACGGTTTGGAAACAAAGTCATCAGCACCTGCTTCAAGACCAATGGCTTTGTCAATCTCATCTCCTACGCCGCTTAACATAATTACTGGAGTTTGATCTTTTTGGTATATGTCTCTCGCTATGTCCAAGCCACTTTCATTGACCAGCCGTAAATCGATAAGAAAAAGGTCAATTTTAGCTCCTCTATAAATTTGAACTTCCTCACTTTTAGAAAAAGTAATGGGTTCATAACCATGCGTGCGCAACAGATCAGCTATTGCAGTACGAACTAGTGGGTCATCATCAATAACAGCAATGTGTTGAACATTTTTAGACACTTGCATCAAATTTCTTAAGATTAAGGGATGAATTTAAACTGTAAGCAGTATTTAGTATCGCAGATTACCCGATCAAGCCCTAAATTTAATCTTGAAATGAGATCCTCTGCCGATTTACCGAAAAACAAAACTAAAGATATTTTAGTAATATTTGTAACAAATATAATATTTCCCAGTAAAACCACAGTATTTTGTCAAATATGAAACATTACTGTCTTTCTATAAATGGTGGTTAAAAATTCCTTATTTCATAATTCCATCGGAGCATGGAACACATGCCTACAACTCATATATCACTAGTATTGAGGAAATTATGAAAAAATATGCACTACTTGGAATAACTCTGCTTGGCTTGACGATGCACAGCCAAGCCTCTATTGCAGCCGATAAACTAAATCTGGTATGCAGTACCGAACAACCATGGTGTGATCTAATGGTTGCTGGTTTTGAAGAACAAACCGGTATTGAGGTCGCTATGGTGAGAAAGAGCACCGGAGAGACTCTCGCGCAAATACGTGCAGAATCAGCAAATCCTAAAATAGATGTATGGTGGGGTGGTACAGGCGATCCGCACCTGATCGCTGCGCAGGAAGGTCTGCTTCAACCATCAGGTGTGGACACCTCTGATTTATTGGGCTGGGCCGTAAATATGTCCGACATATCCGATGGAAACACAGTAGGCATATACGCAGGCGCTTTAGGTCTTGCTTATAATAGTGAGCTACTGGCTAAGAATAATTTGACAGCACCTGCTTGTTGGAAAGATCTGGCCGACGCCCAATACGCTGGAGAGATTCAGGTTGCAAATCCAAACAGTTCTGGCACTGCGTATACCGAACTTGCCACATTCGTGCAATTATTTGGTGAAGATGAAGCGTTTTCCCTATTAACGGATATCGGCAAGAACGTTAATCAATATACCAAATCTGGCTCAGCACCTAGCAAGGCCGCCGCCCGCGGTGAAACCGCCATTTCAATTGGCTTTATGCACGACATGGTCAAATTGGCGTCCAGTGGCTTTCCGTTGGAGATCGTTGCACCCTGTGAAGGAACTGGCTATGAAGTTGGTGCTGTTAGCATTATTGATAAAGCGAAAAATTTAGAATCCGCTAAAAAATGGGTTGAATACGCCCTGGACCCCGCTACACAGTCGCGTTCGGTAGAAGTACAGTCATTTCAAGTGCCGTCAAATAGCAAGTCTTCGGTAGCTCCCGAGTCGCCAAATCTTGAAACAATTAAACTTATCGACTACGACTTCGCCACTTATGGTTCTACAGATACACGTGAGCGATTGTTGTCCCGATGGGATGCAGAAGTAAAAGACGCACCTAAAAACTAAGCGTCGCCATTGGACTGCTAAGACACTGTGCCATTTGCACAGTGCCTTGCAGTCGCTTCTCTCACATTGCTATATCACACTGGACAATAATGAAGAATACAAGTTTGGTATGGCTTCTCGTCGGAGCCATTGGCGCCTGCCTGTTGCCTTGGCATGTAACCGAAGATGGGTTTTGGACATTCACCTGGTTAGCTTGGTCTAACAATTCTGTTTATCCATCCGCGTTAATACTCATTCTAAAGCAATCCCATTGGTGGCTAATTCCCCCGTTGCTTGCCGTTGTCGCTGCGTTTTGTGCGCTCGGGATACCTTTTGGCCGCGTCGCCTTTTCTCGAGCCCTAATTATTATTAGTTTTCTTGGCGTATTTTTTGTTCTCTTGCAAGGTTTTGCAATAGGATTAAATGGCCCGGAGATCTTTGTAGCGCAGCTAGATGACACTTCCGCCGACAGTGGACAAAATGGCTTCGGAGCAGGTGCGTTCACATTGTTGGTTGCATTCCTATACATATTCACAATAGGCATAGCCGGTCTAAAGAAAGCCAAAGCAGACATATTTATTATCGGGCTTATTGGAACAATCGTCGCTCTCGTTGCTGTATTTGTGTTCTTTCCTATAGCCCATGTATTGATCACAGCCTTCGAAACAACTGATGGCAGCTATGGTGCATCCAGATTTTTCGGTCGATATTTTTCATCGGAAGTTTGGGGACTGGGCTGTTTAAGGAGTGAAAGTACGTGCGGTCCAGCCATTAACTCTGTATTTCTTGCCATTATGACTGCTACTGGCACAACGCTGCTTGGGCTTACGTTTGCTCTTATAGCAACAAGAACCCGATTTCGGGCCAAACGTTTATTACGTGTATTAACGGTACTTCCTATCATTACGCCACCTTTTGTTATCGGGCTCGCCCTAATACTTCTATTTGGTCGAGCAGGAGTCGTGACTGAATGGGTTTACCAATTATTCGATATCGAACAATCACGATGGCTCTACGGATTTACCGGTGTGTATCTCTCTCAATTATTGTCTTTCACACCTATAGCTTTCTTAGTGATGATTGGCGTGGTTGAAGGTGTTAGTCCATCGATGGAAGAAGCCTCGCAAACAATGCACGCCACAAAATGGCAGACTTTCAGCCGCGTCTCCTTACCTTTGATGCGCCCTGGGTTGGCCAATGCTTTCTTGCTCGGGTTTATCGAAAGCCTTGCTGACTTTGGCAATCCGCTGGTATTAGGAGGAGATTTTACCGTCTTGTCGACAGAGATATACTTCGCCATAGTGGGTGCAGTGGCTGACACATCCAGAGCAGCTGTTTTGGGAATGGTCTTACTGACTTTGACAATATCAGCATTTTTGTTTCAACGGTGGTGGCTCGGCAAAAAATCGTACGCAACGGTTACTGGAAAAGCGGATTCCGGGCAACATTGTGGGCTTAACGCAGGCTTGAAATGGACATGTTATTTAATCGCTATACCGTGGGCCACATTTACAGCAATTGTCTATTGCATGATCGTTTACGGTAGTTTGGTGACGCTATGGGGTTACGACAATTCTTTTACATTTGAACATTATCTAAACGCATTTGCTGTTAAAACCGAAGGTGGATTGCGACTTGTTGGTTCAGCATGGGACAGCTATATCACCACTATACAAATTGCATCACTGGCAGCACCGTTAACCGCTTTGGTTGGATTGTTAACCGCATATATTTTAGTGCGACACCGATTTACTGGTAAGGACCTATTTGAATTTAGCACGATGCTCAGTTTTGCGATTCCAGGAACCGTTGTAGGCATTAGCTATATATTAGCGTTTAACGTTCCACCCATCGAACTTACAGGTACCGGAATTATTCTAATCATCGCTTTTATATTTAGAAATATGCCGGTAGGTGTGCGTGGGGGAATAGCGGCTATGTCTCAACTTGATAACAGTTTAGATGAAGCATCTATAACGCTGGGAGCGAGTAGTTTCACCACCTTACGTCGAGTAGTAGCCCCTCTTCTTGGACCTGCGATTCTGGCAGCATTAATTTACAGTTTCGTGCGTGCTATTACATCGGTTAGCGCGGTTATTTTCCTGGTCAGTGCTGAACACAACATGGCAACATCCTACATCGTGGGAAGAGTAGAAAACGGAGAATTCGGAATAGCGATAGCGTATTCAACTGTTCTAATTTTCACTATGTTAGGAGCAATTTTGTTACTTCAGCTTTTAGTCGGTAAACGCAAACTCCGCAAAGACACACGAATACAAGATAGATAACAGAGAACATCAATTCTAAAATTGAATGTACAACACAGAACCAACACCATGAATAAAAAGTCAGCCAGTGTAAAGCTCATTAACGTCACGAAAAAATACGGAGATGTTACGGCCGTTAGTGATTTAACGCTAACTGTTAAGGCTGGACAATTAGTTACATTACTGGGTCCTAGTGGTTGCGGTAAAACGACTATGCTTCGGATGATTGCTGGCCTGGAAGATGTTTCCAGTGGAAGTATTCTATTTGATGAAAACAATGTTACAGACCAGTCTGCCACCTATCGCAACGTTGCAATGGTATTCCAATCATATGCATTATTCCCACATATGTCTGTGCTGGACAATGTATCTTACGGATTATCAGTTTCAAAAATAGAAAAAAAGGAAATAAAATCTAAGGCTCTAGAAGGACTCGCCATGGTTGGTTTAGCGGGCTATGAAAAAAGGATGCCAAGTGAACTATCCGGAGGACAACAGCAGCGTGTTGCCGTTGCTCGAGCGATTGTATTAGAACCCGACGTATTACTTTTTGATGAACCACTGTCAAATCTTGATGCCAAACTTCGCCGACACGTGCGTCAAGAGATTCGTCAGATACAACAAGAGCTTGGGCTCACAACAGTTTATGTGACCCACGATCAAGAAGAAGCTATGGCAGTTTCAGACGAGATTGTCGTGATGCAGAATGGAAAGATCGCCCAAAGCGGCTCCCCGTCTGATCTCTATACATCCCCAGAGTCAGTTTTTATAGCGGACTTTATTGGCGACGCGAACGTGATTCCTTGTGAAACAGTTTTAGTTGATCAGAACTCAGCGACCGTCAAAGTCGATGGTGTATCTATAAAATCTCAAGCTGTAGAGGACATAAACTCCCCTTTGAATCTAGTAGTACATCCGCAAAACATCATTATCTCTAATGAATCTGGGCCCAATGCGTTACAGGGAGTCATCAAACATGTGGCATATTTGGGCAGTCACGTCGAATATGAAGTGAAGACAACAAAGGTATCGCTGTTTGTTATTGACAATCAAATGAGAGCAAGGTACCAGGAAGGTGACGCTGTTTATGCACATTTGCCTAAAGATATGACATCGCTGGTTCCAGTTTTAGATATTCATAATTAGTTATTCGCAGGCTCTTTGTCACTTTGACTAACTTAGCGGTTGCAATTCTACAACCGTCAAATTATCGCCATACTTAACCGAACACCAAACTTCAAACGTACTTTTTTCCTCTCCTGCACAGTGGCTGATAATTGAGCCATACGGTCTGGCTGACGATTGCTGGAAGAAAACAATGTGGACGATTTCTTGATTTTAACTGCTGCATCGCAGTAGCATGAAAAAAAATTGGTTAAGTACACAATGCGTGTTTTATCCCATTACTGCGGCGTATTTGAAATAACCAAACTTCCTCGTCACATTGCTTACGATAAACTTAAAAACGGAGTTACCAATGAACCGATACAAACACAAATTCACAATGCTTGCAGCGTCACTAGTGCTCATCACACCGCTTACCAGCATGGCAGAAGAACCGGATATTCAAACCAAGGGTACTGTTATTTATCTGGCCGATAACCTCAACGAAGAAGCAAAACTCGGCTGGTGTATCGATACTCAAGGCAGAGGGTTCAGCGAAAAGTTACATTCCCATTCGTGTAAACCTGGAGGGGGTGACACGCAATTCTCATTCGATGAAATATCGGGCAAGATCGAATCCGTGGAATTTAAAGGGAAATGCATGACACTTAACCAGCCTGACAACACCGAGATACCGTTCGGCCTGCTTGACTGCGTCGAAGATGATGTCAGCCAACAGTTCAGCTACGACGCAGAGAGCATGGAATTCCGTCTCAGTACCGACGAAACGAAGTGCGTCACCGTTGCAGACAATATTCTAGAAGCGGGTCCGTTTCAGTCGCGCCATCTGATTTTTGCATCGTGTGCTGATCTATTGCCCAGTTTTAAACAATGGGTAGTTCGAGAATAGGCAACTGTTATAAACACATATAAGTACTAGCTGCTTCCAAGCAGTCAGAAAAGCTAGGGTTTCTACTACTTACCATTTCTGAGTCACCCGTATAGACTAAGTTTACTTCGACAAAGGGTGTCCAGATGACTATCAATTTTCCAGCTAATAGGTTCTTTCAACAGCCTGCTCAACCGTTCGAAGAGCCTAAAAAGCTAACCGAATCAGATGCACTGGCAATTCTGGTCACACATTGGGATGATATCAATGGTCGTGACGACATCACTTCGGATAAAGATCTGAATAAAATTCTAGCGAACCCGGACACACCAGATGATCTTGTTGCGGCTGCGCAATTCTTTCAGGATAACCCTGCTGCGTTCAATCGCCTGGATACAGCCGCCAAAGGGGGAAAAACCGACGGCAAGGTCAGCACTCAAGATTTGGTCCACCGTAGTGCCGAGTTTATTTCAGAAGAGGATGCGTTACATGCATTGATTGGCGACTTCGACAAACTAAACGGTCGTGATTCTATCGTATCAGAAAAAGATCTTGGCAACGTTAACGGGTATCCAATTGATGTAAGGATAGCAGCGCAATACTATCGCGTTCATCCAGAAGAATTCGATAAGCTCGATGCTGCGAAAAACGGCGAGCTTGATAACAAGGTCAGCATTGACGATGTGCGGTTGCGTCTCGACGACGTGCGTCAATCGGCAGAGCCGTTCCAGCAAGTATCGTCACACAATTCCTACGAACGACCCGACACCATCACTGAACAGCACCGCGAGCATGGCGTGCATTCTTTTGAACTGGATATTCGAGATACAGCGGCCAAGGGTGGCACCGAACCTAAAGACGGTGATTGGGATGTAAGACACGATGCCGGTGATACATCTACAGGCACGCTAACAGAATACCTGACTGAAATTGGCGAACTCGACACGAACGAGCCTATCAGCTTGTTCATCGACTTGAAGGGTTCGCCGTTGCAGAGTGAAGGTCACAGTCCCGCAGAGCTCGATCGTTTGCTCGAAGCCCAGTATGGAGATCGTTTGTTTACGCCAGCCGATCTTATGGCTAGAGTGCCAGAAGCAGAAACACTACAGGAAGCAATAGAACTCGGCGGTTGGCCTTCAGAAGAAGAACTTGAAGGAAAAATTGTTGTTTCGATTACTGGAGGTGAGGATGGTCTGGATAATTACTTTGGCGCTGAACGTTCTAATGACGTAGAAATGAGCGCTTTCATTGCACCAGAACCGAAAATCGAGGACGGGGAATTCGTACCACAAGATAACGCTGTTATCTACAACCTGAACGCCAAACCGTATGTTCGAGGATTGGATTACCGCGACGCAACCGCCAATATCAACCAGCTAGTAACCGAAAGTGGAAATTTGATACGCAATTACCGAGTAGATGAAAGCAACTTCGACCAGTTAGCAGCTTCAGGTGCCACGTTCCTCGCTACAGATTATTATGACAAAGTGTCTTGAAATTCTTTACCCGGCCTTGAGGTAAATGAAACTTAAAAGCACATCGGCCCGATCAGCCGCGTGTTTACTCGGGCAAGTATTGCTTGATTAGATTTGCCATGGGTGTTGTGATCATT
Organism: uncultured Granulosicoccaceae bacterium; assembly: GCA_938045275.1. Taxonomy (GTDB): domain Bacteria; phylum Pseudomonadota; class Gammaproteobacteria; order Granulosicoccales; family Granulosicoccaceae; genus Granulosicoccus. The sequence goes on along the minus strand of CALIMV010000086.1, from coordinate 4,384 downwards.
ATCGACTGTTTGATTCGTATCGACAGAGATACCCATTAACAACATATTTATGTTGGAATCTGATCGACTCGGCAATATCTCTTGGATACATATTGAGATCAAAGCAAAATTGTCAGCAGCACGTACTATTAATACGCTGTATTCTGTTGTTACGTTGGTTTAAATATTAATAACCAAACATTATTCATACACAACTCAAATATTGGGCGATGTGGTTCACACTTAGCACCTCTTTTACATGCGCAACGTGTATTGAGTAGCAACTTCTGCTAATTCTATAGATTGCTTCTATTACCTCTATTTGACACTGTGATAGATTGCGCTGGTGAAATTAAGTTCAACAAATGAACAACCACGATACCCATTAAGAGGAAAGTAAAGTGCTTAAAATCAGTTTTCGTAATTTATCTGTCGCAACTGTGTTGTTATCTGTAGTCACAGCGATCGCCCTGCCCGTATCGGCACACGCTGGTAACGGCAAAGCGAATAAAGGTAAAAAAGGCAATCACAAAGCGCGTATGACTATTTGTCACTTCGACATGGATGGCACATACAAGAAAAAATCACTTCCGTTAAAGGCAGCCATTAAGCATTTGGCGAACCATGATGAAGATAAAGAACCATTCGTTGGTGACGATGGTTCAGAAACGTGCGTGTTGGTTGAGGAGCCGCCAGTGTTACCAACTTGCGATGTCACATTGAATGACGGAACAAAGACAACAATAACCGAGTATGTAACAAGTCGAAACGAGACTCTGACCCGGTATAACAACTCATTGAGTTCAGGCGCATGCCGTCTATTTTATGAAACGATTGGCGCGGACGGCGAAGCGATGGAAGTGGCTATGGTCCAGCTTTTTAATGGTCAAGCCCCATCTAACCTCTTGCAACTCCGCTTCGACGACAACAGTCGATTTGATATCGAGTCCGAACAGCAGTACAACTCATGTTCAGCAGAAATTATACGTGTTGCTCAACAAGCCGAGCTCGCTAATGCGGACACATGTGCTTCCTACTTAGGGCAATAACAAGGAGCAGAATGTAGACGGAGTCAAGTCCTGCGTTTTAATTGGTGTTCAAAATTAAATGACGCCACTTTATTCAAACAGCACGAAAAGCCACTCAGTTGAGTGGCTTTTTTGTTTTGGATAGGAATGGTTCATTACATAAATGCCCTTAATTTTGGCTTATCCATCTTTCGCGATATGGTTATACTATTAAACAAATAGGGCAGATATAAACACAATATCGTCGCTCAGAACTCAAAGCTTTCAGTATGTATATTGGCGGCTTTAACCCCTAATACAACAAGGTACTCGCTCATATCAGTCATGAATTGAGTTGGTCCGCAAATGTAGGCGTGTTGACGTTCAGCATTTTGTACCAAGGCCTCTAGTATGCCTTTGGTCAAGCGTCCTTGTTTGCTACTTATAATATTGGTGTAGCTGAATTTCGGGTAATTCTTAACGCGACGATTCAATTCATTTTGGAAAAGGAGATCAGCCTCATACCGTTCAACATGAATCATTGTAATGCTGGTTTCATCTTGCAACTCGAAGGCGCCAATACCGCGCACCATTGCCATATTAGGGGTGATACCAATACCACCACTCAAAAGGAGGAGATGTTCTGGTACCGTAGGTTGATTGGTTTGTGCATCCAACTGTACTGCAGTCATTTCGCCTTGAATACCGTCTAATTTTAGCTCCAAACCAACTTTAGCATGGTCGTGAAGCCAGTTAGTGATCAATCCGTTTGGTATTCGTTTAACAGAAATATCCAGCGTATTGTCACCATCAATACTGTTGGGTGTTTCAGATAATGTCCAGGTTCGTACCTCTGCTTCGGCCCCACCTGGAATGCTTTTAAATTCAAATGTAGCGTATTGTCCGGGTAGAAAAGGAATTTGACGCTGAGTGATAAAACGGAAGGTTTTAACGCTCCTTGATTCCTCGACAATCTTCGCTAGGGTTGCGACAAACGGGTAATCATTTTCACTGCTGTGAACTTCTCCCCCGGCTATGCTCGGGTTGTATGGCGAATAATCCAATCGTTTCCATCGATGTGTTGTTACATGGTCGGTACGAATCAACCTCTCAATTTGATACTTCATAACACGAGTAGCGCCTTCATAACTTCCGTCGTGCTGCCAGTCAACAACCGCTCGGCCTGTCATTTGGATCATACTGCCGGTTTCAAAATCAACCAACGTGACGCCTGCTCGATCATGAGATTCCAAATTGCCTGACGTGAAGAACATGCCATTGCCTCGGTACTCCGGCCACTCAATAGTCGATGACGAGGTCACTCGAATAAATCCTGGCCTTCCACCACGATGATTCGAATCTGCACCAATATCAGGTGCGTAGCTACCAATCCACAGTGTATCCATAGACTGGATGAAAGCCTGATCGGATTCCGTTAAAGTTGTTCGCTCCTGTCGTTTTGCACTTTTATTAACAGGATAAGCATTGTGCGCGTCGTAAACGATTTCTCTACGGTTGATATACTTCGGACAGTTAGGGGAATATTCCTTAACCAGAAAATGAAGGCTTTTGTCTACGCTGGCGTCAGAAATCACGGCATTCCCGTTTATGCGATGTCGGATACGCCTGTTAAGATCAATACCCAGCAGCGACAACGGAGTGCCAGGCTCAACAGTACTGAGCACATCGCCGTTCGGGATACATGCAGCAGAGATTACAATTTCATTCTCCGAAACAGCTGTTAGGTCCCCTTCCCTACCAAACAGCGGCGAGACCCATACATATCCGCTGTTTAAATCGACACTGCTGACTACAGCAAAAGACTGTGCTGCCAAAAACGCGTCATGATTGGATGAAAAATTCAGGGAGTTTCGCTTTCCCGCTGCCAATTCGGCAGCGGCTCCTCGAGTGCCGGCTTTGTCTTGAGCGGTCAGTTCACCACTATGGAATAAGGTAGGTAATGTCATGATGATATACGAGCTCTATATTGAGTCAGGCTACCATACTGAATCACCCGGTAGCCTAAGCAACTCAGTCATTAGTAATCTGAGGCACCAATAACCTAGAACATGCCGTTATTGTGTGCGAACTCAGTGGGTATTTCCTGCACAACGTCCCAGTGCTCAACGATCATTCCGCCTTCTACGCGAAAAAGATCATAGAACGCAGTGGGTTTTCCACCGAATTCACCTTCACTTTGTGTAAACACGAAATTACCTTCTGCAACGACGTTATGAATTTTTGTGTAGCCGAAAGAAATATTGTTTTCAGCAAGATACCCCATAAATTTTCCCAGACCTTCAAGGCCATCTGCTACATTAGGATTGTGCTGGTGATATGTTTCACCAATATAAGTTGTTAGCTTTTCACCCTCGCCGTTTACCAAAACATCTGTAACAAAGTTTACTACCAGCAACTTGTTTTCCGCAGTTCTGTCAATATCAGAGATGCTGGTCGGACCGTCAGTCATGCTTCGGCCGCTGGAAGTATCTGACGGAATATCCTGAATGGCGTCCCAGTGCTCCACTAGCTTACCGTCAGCAACCCTGAACAAATCAAACACCGCTTTTGGACCATCCAGAGTGTATTCACTGTGCACTAAAACAAGATCGTCTTCGCGCAATACTCTGACCGTGTTTACATCAACCGGCGTTTCGAGTGTTTTTAAGTATGCTACAAAACCTATCAAGCCCTCCGCACCATCAGGCGCAACTGGATTGTGTTGTATATACGCTTCGACAACATTCTCCTTTATGAAAGCTACATCACCTTGTACAAGACCGCGCTGCAACAAATCGACTGCCAGCTTTTTAGAAGAGTCACCTGCCATTGCCTGCGCACTCAGTCCTATTCCGAGCGCTGCGCTTATTCCAACGATTTGTTTAGTTACAGTATTCATAAGTAAATTTCCTGCCATTAGTTAGTTAAGTGATGTAAGCCTGCGCATGTCGATCACCTACCAGCAGCAACAATTAGAACCGCACATTTGCATTGCAGAAGAAATTACGGCATTTACAATGTTCTGAATAGTACGTATTATCAGTTTGGAATGTTCGTAAAATGAGAACAATGGATTTCACCCACTTTAGATTATTGGCGGTGTTTGCAACCGTTGTCGAAACCGGCAGTTTCGCCGCCGCTGCTCGACATCTCAATGGCAGTCGATCGCAAATTAGCGAACAGGTGTCAAAACTTGAGGATGTTCTGGGTGTGCGTTTACTGCAAAGATCCACGCGGCACCTTAAGTTGACTTCGGAAGGCACGGATGTCTACGATAATGCGAGACAGTTACCCACCCTTCTTTCCGACGTTGAAAGCACAGTTAATTCATCCGAACCGCGGGGGCGGGTCGCTGTCACGATGAATCATGATGTTGCACATAAAATCATACTGCCGTT
>CALIMV010000085.1 GCA_938045275.1 uncultured Granulosicoccaceae bacterium | reverse complement strand
TCCTGCCCGACACATGGAATACATATTACCGTTAGCCAGCTATTTATTTCGCCCAGTGGTCTCTTTGAACCACAATTGGAACAATTTCTGCATTATTCCAAGGCATGAAAGGTGCAATTTTTAATTTTTTCGCTGAAATGGTGGAAGAGACGTTCGGGCTTGAAACCTGGGACGCGCTGCTCACTAAACTAGACCTTGATGGTATCTACGTTTCCACTGAAACTTACCGTGCTGAAGAATTATTCAGTTTAGTCGGAGCCGCGCATGAAGCCACGGGCATTGAAACTACTGAGCTGATTAGGACTTTTGGCAAGTATTCATTTTCTAGATTTCAACAGCTACATCCAGACTTCTGTAATCCAGAATTCTCATTAATAGAATTTCTGCTTACCGTGGACAATGCTATTCACGTAGAGGTGCAAAAGTTGCACCCTGATGCACGACTCCCCTCCTTTGAATACGATCAAGAAACCGATAATGAACTAACGATGTATTACAGCTCGCCGCGTAAGCTATGCATGCTGGCTGAAGGTCTTATCGCTGGCGCAGCAGAATTTTATCAAACGGACTTTGAACTCACCCACGATGAATGCATGCACAATGGTGATGAGCGGTGCAAGCTACATCTAACAACGAAGTGACTCTGGTGTCCAGTTCAGAGTCCCTAAACACCAAGCCTGACAAGTTGGCAGTGATTCAACGTGCGTATGAGCGTGAAAAAACCAGACGCAAATACATCGAAAAAATGTTGGAAGACAGGTCTCGCGAACTGTACGCTTCACAGCAAAAATTACTTGTTAAAAACAAAGAGCTCTCAACCGTAAACGGCCTGCTCAAAGAAAACTTCAGAGTTCTCAGCGGACTGTCTAGCGATTTCGAGCGTGTGAAACAGGATTTGACCTATGCGTCAAACATACAGGAAACATTCTTGCCAATCCCGCTCGACAGCCAATTCATAGCTGCCGCCGGAAAGCTGCAACCAGCACAATTTATTGCAGGTGATGGCTTGGATTATTTTCATTTAAACGACAATTTATTCGCTTTCTATTTAATTGATGTTGCAGGACATGGTACCGCTGCCGCCATGCTTTCTTTTGCGGTGCAAATACAATTGAATCCAAAGCTCGATGGCCTCTGTCAAAAACACTTAGAAAAGTCCGGCAACCTCGCAGAGACAGTCGACAACACGCTAAAGGAATTAAATCAAAACTTCTTTAGCGAGCATTCTGCAGCTCGGTACTTTACAATGATCTACGGTCTAGTAAGTCTGGATACCGGCAAAGTAACTTTTGGACAAGCGGGACACCCGCCTCCTGTTCACTTTCAATCCAAAAAGGGTACAGCCATTACACAAGGTAGTAATGGTACCCCGGTAGCATTATTCGATGAACCTTCTTTCGGTATCTATACTTTTGACATGGAACGAGGAGATAGACTAGTGGTCTATTCCGATGGTGTTACCGAATGTAGAAACCTAAATGACGAAGAATTTGGCGAAGAGAATTTAATTGCACTGACTTGTAAATCTTCACTGCTCCCAATATCTGAGCAGACTGATTCTATTACAAACGCTATATCGCAATGGAATGGCAATGATATCTTCGAAGATGACGTGTCAATTTTATTGCTGGAATACAGGTAGTAGAAAAATGGAAAATGCCATAAAACAACAAAAATCGTATCAGTACCAAACACAATGTGAGTTGGACAACCTGACCAAAATTCAGTACGAAATTGAGTTACTCATGCAGGATTGGTACGATGACGATATCAAATTAAATTTCACGACACTGTCTATAGTTGAAGTTCTGGCCAATATTTTTGAGCACAGTTTTGACCAAACCAGTACTGAAAAACAAGACATATACCTGACTATATGCAAGGAATCTCAGCTAATCAGTGTGATGGTAATCGATAACGGCAGAAGTATGCCTCCGGAAATTTTAGCAGTCATGTCTGGCGACCAGTTACAAATGCCCGACATCGATGTGAATGTTACTGACCTTCCCGATTCGGGCTGGGGACTGAATCTGGTGCAACATGCCACTAAGGCTGTTAACTACAACCGAGAAAACGACACGAACTATCTGGAACTGGTTTTCGACACCGGTGTAGATAAATGATTAATGCTCACTAACTGAAGTATGCTTCGTAATAACAAACTCCATTTGCTGCTAGCTGGAAAGGTAGCATCCGCCATCAAAATCTCATCTATTGATGCCTGATCGTCCAGTTCGATTTGAGCAGGCCCGATCAAACCAACCGGGTATTGGTCTCGCATAAACTGCCAGTGCTCAGATCGGTCGTCCAATATGGCAAATTCACACGGCGCTACCCCAAACCAGTTTATATTGCCGGTGGCGATGTTCCATAACATCGGCAATTTCGCCAAATTTTTACTACGAGAATTAAATTCAACGCTGGCGAATGCGCGATGTGGCTGGTGCGCCAATTTTGCGTTGCCAACCAGACGAAAACGCTTGAACAAACCTTTTCCTGTGTTAGTGGCAGCATCTACCACGGCAATAAGCCAAAACGGAAACAGCAGTATCAACAGAAATACGGCAACTGCCCTGCCTACGAAACGGCCTATTTGGACAGAAAAGGCCGTAGACGACATACTACCCAGTAACCTGTCGTCTTCGAGCGTTACCGCAGTGTTGTTATCTACCCTAATGAGATGATTACGCCAGACAATGGCATTCTCTATATGCAGATGTTCTCCAATAAAAGAATTTTCAAGAACAACACTGTTTTTTAATGTGGTGTTTCGATCGACAACAACATTATCACCTAAAATAACCGTACCGGAACAACGTACATCGCTCTGGAGTTGGCATCGCTCTCCGGCAATCAGTGTGCCGCTCTCCACATTCTGCTCCGCAACAACACTTGCTGGTCCAACTGTTAACGAATCGGTGAGCTGCTTCCCACGGATAATTATGCGTTCAGGTCTGTCCTGCGCAATGACAATGTTTGTCGTGTAGTACCCAAATAGCGTATGAATCGGTTGACTCATGTCGAGAGGAATCTCTACATCGATAGCAGAATCTACCGAACCACCAGTTGTATAGTTCGACGGGTCTATAAAATATACGCCGCACTCCTGATGGCGATGCATACCGCGAGACAACCAGTCGTTTTTAGCCTTAAAATGGGCCAAAACCGATTCAACGTCCATCACATTAAAGTACCGCATATCAATGATAAGGTAAGGCGCGTCTCCACCTTGCATAGTACGTTTAGCTGCATCGCTTAGAGTGGAATTGCCTCTAGTCACAACGTATTTGACGTCAACTCCCCATCGTTGCCCATTGCCTACAAACTTTCGAATATGGCTTGAGAAACTACAAACGAGCAACTCCATTTGGTTTATCGTTAACTGAGCGAGTGACTCCAACACGTGATCGATTGTAGGTCTGCCACAAATGGGTAACATCACAGGACTTGTTTGTGATGTTAATGGGAGCAGCTCTTCACCGTGCGCATCTGCCAATATTATTATATTGACGGACGTATCCACCGGCTTGTCCATCAGTACGCCCCTTTGCCCGACAATACCGCCGGCACAGTTTTTATAAGAATGAGAAAATCCTGCATCAACCCGTTGGACTCCAGATAATCTATATCCAACGCAACTTGCTCTTCGAATGTGGTGTCTGATCGACCAGAAACTTGCCAAAGCCCCGTAATACCTGGAATGACTTCCAACCGACGGCGATCAAGGCTGCCATACAAATCAACTTCTTTAGGCACTGGAGGCCTTGGGCCAACCAGCGACATCTCACCTTTTAATACATTGATTAATTGAGGGAGCTCGTCAATTGAATAGCGTCTAATGAATCTACCAACCCGAGTGACTCGGGGGTCTGCTTTCATTTTAAACGTAACGCCGCCATCAACCTCGTTATCAGCAGCAAGTTCACTTTTTATGCTTTCAGCATCTGAGCGCATGGAGCGAAATTTCAGCATACTGAATTCCTTTCCATAACGGCCAACACGCTTTTGTCGAAATAAAATATCCCCTTTAGACTCTAGCTTGATCAAAACGGCCACTATAATTAAGACAGGAGAAAGACACAGTAACGCGATAGCTGAGGCAGTAATATCTGTTAGTCGCTTGCCAACTCGTTGCAAGTAAATTTTGAACAACCACCGGTTCTGTTTTCTTCTATAACGTTTGTTTGGTGATGACATTGCCTTGTGCGGATTGCTGAATCGTCTGAAGTTCGCACAGTGCTGATCATTTTTAGACTGTTTATGCATGCGGTAAAGAAACAATGGATTACCTACAAGGTAACGTTTCCATAGCCGAAGTGGTTCCTGTTTCAACCGCCAAATCCACTCTAAACCAATATCCTGAACCCATTTCGGTGATCTTGATATTCGGTCAGTGTAAAAATCAAACAGTCCGCCAACGCCTACCTGGATAGATGGATTTAAATTACTGGAGAGACGATCAATCCACAACTCTTGTAACGGCGCTCCAAAAGCGACCAGGAGAATATCCGCCTCAGATTCATTTATTGCGTCTACAACATCGACCTCTTCATCTTGACTAAAATATCCATGCCGTGTTCCAACAACGTTCAGGCCTGGAAACTCACTCGATAAATTAGCCACAGCTTCGTCTGCAACCCCGGGTTTGCCGCCGAGCAAATACAAAGATAAATTATTCTCTATGCTTGCTTTACAGATTTTTGGCAACATATCTGTGCCGTTGACATTTTCTTTTAAATCCACACCTAACATTTGCGCGCCAATCTGCATACCGATTCCATCGGCAAATATTCGCGACATGTTATTCAATGCATCTCGGTATTCGTCATTTTTAACTGCAATGTTCAAACAATCTGCGTTCACAAACGCCAGACGAGTTTTTGATTTGCTTGTCGCACTGTTAACAACTAACTCAATCGCCCCGTCCAGGGTTAGATTGTCTACTGACGTTCCAAGCATTTGGAATTTATCAGGTCTGGAGAATCGTTTGTTAGGCACCATGAGGCTTATTAAGGCGTAGCGAGCCATGATGCTAATTTTATTTCGATTAGTAAGTACTGCTACATTATGCTCTTCGTAACAGGTACCGCTCTTATCCTGAACTTTGTTAAGATTGACTAAGCAAGGCTTTGCATGTACAGGCTCGGCGTTAGCCCCATCAGCATAACGGTTTCTAGCAACCACCTCGCTCACCAATGTACCCTGCCCCACTAAAACAATATCGTTTGCAACGATATTAAATAAAAACGCTAGTTTCCGACCTCGAATAAAACCGGAAAATCTAAGCAGGTTAAATTCCCCATCTGGAGAGCTCACTTCTGTTTTCTCAAAGACAGAGCCACACTTAACTAGCCCGATAATTGCCCGCACCAACAAAAGTGGTGACAAGAACAGGATACAGGTGGCAGCAAAAAAGCGATCAAACCATTGACTTTGATCATGCTCATTCATGTAAGAGATTCCGTAGGTTCGGAGCCATTGTCTACTCTTTGCTCGGTTGAATAATCATAACGAGCTGAGTGTTTTGCCATGGCTAGCGAGACAAGTAATTTCCCAATCAAAGATAACTTCCCTTTCTTTTTCCTGGCAAAGTTATCAGGCTCACTAACCTGAACGCCGCTACGATTAGCAAATTCTCCGTATTTTTTTAATTCTCGCGGCGCCTCAATCATTTGATTAAGTTCTGTCTGATTCACCGGTTTATTCAA
>CALIMV010000084.1 GCA_938045275.1 uncultured Granulosicoccaceae bacterium | reverse complement strand
CCATACTTTGTGCTGAAACGCGGAGCCTTCAGGAGCAACCTTTACGCTGAATACTTGCAAGCTTCCATTAAAATAGGCGTCAAGCTCCTCGGTGAGAGGGCCGAAAATCACCTCATTGTATTCCCATGAGGCATCCAGAGTTATAGGTCGACAGGTGGTTGGGAACTCGATTCTATGGATTTTTTCGTCGTCTCCAACTAGTAAGAGTCGACCTACGGGGCTTTTATAGTGCGAGTAGTACATTGTTGATCTGGTAAGCTATTACATTAAATTGATAAAGGTGGAGCGTAGCGTATGGGGCTCGGAAATTTATTTAAATCGCTGTTGGGTTCAAGCGCCAACGGTACTTCTGGTGTTAAAGCCGCCGATCCCATCGAATATAAGGGATTCACTATCGTCGCAGAGCCGATCAGTGAAGGTGGACAGTTTAGAACAGCCGGAAAAATTGTAAAAGCAGTTGACGGTGAAACACACGAAACTCGGTTTATTCGTGCTGACAACAATGGTGATTTTCAGTCCGCAGTCGATCATTGCCATTACAAAGCCAAGCAAATTATAGACGAGCAGGGTGATGCCTTGTTAAGTCGTGAGATGGTTTGAGTGACGGTTGTAGGTTGCCATAGGTACACGAATCTTGATACCTTAGTGGGATAATCTTATTCAAACGCTGAAACGTTTTACGTCGCACCATGCAGTATCCAAGCATTGATCGACAATTATTTACGGCTGTTCCGACACTAAATCGGAAATGGAAAGTCAAGCTATGAAGTCAATTCTGTCCGTATTTACTTTTCTTTTCACGCTACCGGTGTGTTTGCCAGTATCAGCAGAGCTAATGGGAATGGTCCCGGGTAGAAGTGCCTATCTAGCTACCGAGCCGAATCTGTCGGTAGATGTGGGTGCCAATTGGTACACGAATCAACTGCAGTGGGTCGGTTCTCGCATTAACTTTAAACCCAGTCCAAGGGTTGTTACCTACCTGGATGTGTCTGTACTGGGAGCCACAGGTCTAGAGACGGATAATTCTCGGCTGGCAGATTTTCTTGGCGCTGGTTACGGTGGCGGTATCATGTTCGCTGTGCCCGATTTTTTTGTTGCGTATGATGTTGCGTTCTATGCAACATACCACTCATCTGTAATAGACGAATTTGAGTTTGATCCAACCAGTTCAGGCACGGCCGGTACGAGTGCTGTAAGACAATCCTTGCAACAGTCGCAATGGTCTGCCGCGTTTCTGCTCAGCCCGCTGGACCCTTTATTTGAAAGTGGAACGTCATGGTATTCGTCGCTAGGGTTTGTATCGACTTCAGCTCGCACCAAAGCTGAAGCATCTTCATCAGCCTCATCTGTAGATTATCAGCAAAAAAATGGTGTAGCGTTTGGCTTGGGTATATTTAAGCCTATACGAAATGGTCGCCTTTTTGCTGGTTTCGAATGGTTGGTGGATAACCCGCTGGTTGGGGTTGGCGCCAGCTATTCAATTCGCTAAGGGTGCGGGTTACCACATAAGGTCATCCGGTACTTTGTAGTCTGCGTATTCGTCATCGTCTTCATCGGCTTGCGCGTTCTGGTTAGCGAGTACAATTGCGTTGGCGTCTCTTTCAGCAATTTTCGCTGCAACTGCTTTTGGTACAATTTCGTGCTGCTGGTTTACGCTAACGATATTCAAAATACCTTTTACCAATAAATCACGAGTGTCGGCCTGTAGAGCGATAGTTTTAATTTTTCCATCGTGGTTGTATCGAAATTCGATGTCACCGCGTTCGCTTATTTTATTCAGTGAAACCAGTTCAATTATTTGGGCTTGTATTGCTTTGGCGTGAGCAGCCGCGTCTCGCTGCTGATTCAGCATTTTGTCTTTAGCGACTTTTTCGGCCTCGGCCTTGGCTACCAGTTCGGCTGTTTCATCAACAACATCCACACCTTTTCGTTGTTGTTTCTCTTTTGTGTTCTTGGCTTTCTTGGCGCGCACTGATTGTTTTTTTGACGCCAGACCAGCTTTGAATAATTGATCTTGCAGCGAGTTACCCATGTCGTGGTGCTCTTTGATTGAGTGTTAGTACTTATAGTACTGCGAGTGTGTTTCAATAAGTAGTGTCAATGTTTAAATAGTGACCTTTGTGCCACATTTATCGATACACGTACTGCATTGCTCGGTGCCGTTGGAAGCATTTTTGGCGCGGTAGCCTTAATCGCCTTAATCGCCTAAATCGACTGGCTGTAATGCATCAAATCGATCTCCGGGCCCCGGGTTACTTGCCGGGCTCGCACCACCAAGGTGATGCATAATTCCCCAAACCGCATTTAACGCGGTTTGTACTGCGCCTTCAGCCCAGCCTGGCGTCCAGGACACATCGTCGCCGGCGATAAATATGCCCTGTTGAGAGGTGGGTATGTCCTGCTGCATGAACTGGGTGTACATGCGCCGGTTGTAACGATAGTGGCCAGGCAATGCCCCTTTAAATGCGCCGAGAAAATCCGGATCGGCTTCCCATGAAATGGTTTGTGGACGACCGATTATGTGAGAGCGTATGTCAACACCTGGATATATTTTCTCCAGCGCGTCCAGACACAGTTCAACACGGCGTTCTACGGGTAAAGGCAGCATTTTCAGGGCATCGGCCATCCATGAGTAGGTCAAACAGATCACACCGGGGTGTTCGTCGCCGTTGTCAAACAAGTAAGTACCGCGGGTAATCCTGTCTGTTAAAGTCATGCTCATGATGTGCCTGCCAGTAGCAGGATCAATATCTTTCCAGAACGGGCGATCAACCATGACAAAAGTTTTTGAGGATTGCATGTAGCTGGTGCGGTCCAGTGCCATCCAGTTTTTTTGTGAAAACAGCGATTCGTCTGTGTCTATACTGGTAGTGAGCAACCAGCTCTGGCAAGTAACCAATACGGCTTCAAAAGAGTATTGATTACCGTAACTGTCTACAAGTAAAAATTGATTGTTGCCGTCACGGTGTATTTTTCGCACTCCCGGACGTGTTGCTCCGGCGTGTAACGATGACAAGCTGGTGCCTACAGGCCAATGCTTCATATTCTCGGGGGACTGCTGCCACAGTCCTCGAGGTAGCTGTTCTGCACCGCCGACGATCAACCGCTGGGACGCGTCGCAATCGGTCAGTACAACACGCAGTATCTCTAGCATGCTATTGCGAAAATCCGAATCCCAACCGCCAGTACCAAAGCCAACCTGTCCAAAGATTTCCTTGTGACGAAAGCTGAGTTTTCTAAACGATGGTGCGGTGGCTATGAAATCATAAAATGTACGGTCATCCCATTCAGAAACGAGGGGGTTCCATAGGGCTTTAATGGCTTTGGCATCGCGTCTGATAATGGCCTGTTGTAACGCCGTAAAATGCGCCTCAGTGTTCAGCGCTTGCTGCCAAGCGCTGGCAACTTCTCGATACAGTGGCGGTAGATCGTCTGTTGTGCGTGCATAGACCTGCTCTCCAGCCAGATCAATAACAGTGCTGCCAGCCGCATCGGTTAAAGGATTTGGAAATGGCCGGGTTTTGAGCCCAAGTGCATTAACGTAGTGGTTAAACGTGGTCGCAGCATCTGGAAATCGCATGCCACCGAGCTCGGCAATGGTATTGGGTGAATTTGGAAAGGGTTCAGAACGCAAGCGTCCACCAATTCTTCCAGATTCGAATACGACAGGCTCCAATCCCATACGCATAAGTTCCTGAGCTGCCACCATCCCTGACACACCAGCGCCAACAATGGCCACTCTTTTTCCGTATTGAGATGGAGGCACAGCGCCGATACCGTCTTTGTGGGTCAACCATTCGTCATACGCAAACGGAAAGTCTGGACCGAATATCGTTACCGCCATGTCGTTCTCACTCATCGTTACACAGTGATCTGTAGAGTTCGGGGCGGCGGTCGCGATGGTAGGGTAGCGCTGCTCTTGTGCTTGCAATACTGCTTTTCTTTAGTTGGGCAACCAGCATGACTTCCTGGTCGCCTGCCTTGGCGAGATTGTTGCCGTCCGGTCCGACAATACAGCTGTGACCAACATAGTGTTGTTCATATTCGCTACCGCAAAAATTGGCATAGGCAATGAAAAGCTGGTTTTCGTATGCTCGGGTCGGAACAACTAAGTCGGCTACTGTTGTCCAGGGTGACATTAGCGCCGTAGGGGTCAAAATAAGTTCAGCACCTTCCAGCGCCAAGCGTCGAACGTTTTCAGGAAACTCAATGTCGTAACAGATAAGCATCCCGATCTTCCAGCCATTCCAATCAATCACCGGAACCAAGTCAGTGCCTTGAGTAAACAAGGTACGATCTTGCTCACCCCATAAGTGCGTTTTTCTGTACAGGGATTGGGGTTGTCCGTCAGAGTCTATTAACTGCACGCTGTTGTGCATCTTATCGCCACTTTTTTCAGCAAAACCGTACGCTATAGCGATATCGTTGGTCTTGCAAATGTCGATGATAGCCTTTGCCGCATCACCATCAGCGTTCTGAGCGATGAGTTGGTTAACATCGATAGTGTTGTTATACCCGGTTAGGCTGGCTTCTGGAAAAAGCAGTAACTGAACACCGGCGCGGCTGGCTTTTTTCGCATAGCTCGCTATACGATCTATCGACGCTTCGATATTGTTCGGCGTGGATATATGCTGTAACAAAGCTATGGAAATTTCATCACTCATGATTGTGTCTCTCTAAAAAATATATTCAATATATATTCCAATCAATCCATCCGTTTCAATCCATCCATTTAAGTGTAGCGCCGTTTAGTAGTCGGTCCTGTCGTGAGATCAACGAAAGAAATGGGCCGAGCCGAGACTCCGGAGTGGGGCTTTCTGTCTCAAGTTCACCGGGGAATGCTTTGCGTCGAAGTGGCGTTCGCATTGCACCGGGGTCTATGGCATTGACGGCAATAATTGCTGCCCCATCGTCACCACGTTGCTTTTCAGATTCATCGAATGTCATGTTAGCCAGATGCATAAGCGCTATCTTGGATACGCCATAGGCACCCCAGTACGCACTGGTTTTATCATCGATTGTAAAGGTTATACTGGCATTGTCTGACGAGGACAAAATAGGCCAGCAGGCATTGTTGAGCAAACGTACGCTGGTTAGGTTCACAGACATCACGCGTGTCCAATCAGCTTGTGGAATAATGCGCAGAGGGCTAAGCACGCCAAGGTCGGCGGCAGTATGCACCAGCGCATCAAGACGGCCAAACTCACTGGCAATTATTTGGGTCAACTGCTGATAGTCAGATTCAGGTGCGTTAGCCTGGTCGAGCGTTATGATAGCGGGTTGTGGTGCACCTTCAATTTGTTCAATAGAATCGTACAGTGCTTCGAGTTTCTTCAATTTTCGAGCCACCAGTACAACGGTAGCGCCTGCTTTTGCACAGGCGTGACTCAGTACGGTACCAAGACCTCCGCTTGCCCCCGATATCAGCACCACTCGATCTTTCAGCGAATTGGGTTTTAGTTTGAACCTCTGCTGTGCTTCAGAAATGGGCGTGTAATAGCTTTCAGAAATCATATTCAACGGTGCTCGAAGCGTCGCTTACAGCGATAAGCGATAATAAATTTTCTTAATGGAGTCAGCGTAACGGATTCGTTTAGTAAATTGGGTTTGCGCTTTTTCCACAATTTTAATTGTGCATGACGAATCTGACAAAGGATTTGTACAGGCAAGGGCGTTGACGTCGTTGTTCGTGTTTGTGCAATACAATTTTCGGCACTTTCAAAAGAGGTGAGTGTGTCGATTACGGCGCTGTGTATTAAGGCTTGGATTTTGTGTTGAACCTGCGATGGTTGCATGGCGTGGTTCACCAGTTCTTCAGGTGTCAGTCCGTATTCCTGATAACGTTCGTCGCTAAAAACCGAGTAGCCACATCGCAAACGTTTTGCCAGTGAATTTAATCGATCGAACTGCCCAAAACCCAAAGCCATGATGTCGGTGCTACTTGATGTTAGAGCGTCATCGCTGCTGTTCAGTAGCTCGGGAAGTTTCTGGAATCGTACTGGTTTCTCGCTTAGATGCTCCTTTGTTTTAGCGGGCGCAATCGGCTTTGTATTTATCGCAATTTCAAGTAAATTGAGTCGAGCGCCGTAGTCTGCACGTATTGTTTCGTTTAGCTCTTTTTCGGTGGCAAATGAATTGTAGCGCTCAGAGGCGGCGGCTGACAGAATGGCAAGACAGGCTTCTATCGATACATGGCTGTTGAGAAATTTTTGCACCTCAATACTTGCCGGATGTCGAGCTTGTTGCTTTGATAACCGAGTCAGTTCTTCGTGCCACCAATGAATTTTCTTTTCGGCCACATCGCCTTCAGTAACATCGTTCAAAGTGCTGCTAAGGGTTTGAATGAACTTCAGTGTTTCCAGAGCTTGGCTCGATGATAGTGTTTCCACGTACAGCAATGCATAGTACAAAGCTGAGCCTTCGGTGGTACCTGATTGTTCGTCACTTTTCGATGTGTCTGCCGTTGTGCTCACGCGTCGTGTGCAACCAGTGGCTTTTGCGCCTGCATCATATAGTTAACCGCTACGTCTTTTTCCAGTTTGTATACTTTTGACAACGGATTGTAGGTAAGACCGGTTATATCTGCGACATTGATTTTGGCTGATACACAATACGATTCGAGTTCAGCAGGCTGGATGAATTTTTTGAACTCGTGGGTGCCTTTTGGTAGCAGTTTTAAAACATACTCAGCGCCGACAATGGCGAATAACCACGATTTGGGATTGCGATTGATTGTTGAAAAATACAAAGCCCCGCCAGGTTTTACCAATTTCGCACAAGCAGTTACTGTCGACTCCGGGTTCGGGACGTGTTCGAGTACTTCCAGGCAGGTGACGACATCGAACGACTCAGGGTGGGTTTGAGCGTAATCTTCTGCAGACACAGATAAATACTCAAGTTCGGCTCCCGTATCCAGTGCGTGAAGCCGCGCGACTGAAAGGGCAGCATCAGCCAGATCGATGCCAACAACGGATGCGCCGCGTTCAGCCATGGACTCTGCCAAAATACCGCCTCCGCAGCCCACGTCCAGAACGCGTTTGTCAGCCAAATTGGAACGCTCATCAATCCAATTTAGCCGAAGCGGGTTAATTTGATGTAACGGCTTGAATTCGCTGTTTGGATCCCACCAGCGGCTGGCCAGCTCTGAGAATTTTTCCAACTCTTTCAAATCGACATTCTGATTGTTGTTCATGTTGCGTCAGTGCTCTGTCAGCTGATCGTGATGTGTTTTGCGTACTATACGTAAGTTCTGCCCTTTCTGATCGGTATATGCGAGTGGGAACGTGTGTTTTGACGAGAAAATCATTCGAAAAAAATGGTTGATAATCGGGCACTGATTGCCAATATTGTCGATACCTGTACCAATGTGGGCAGGCTGAAATTTCTAACCTGTTACCAGGAATTCACTGAATCACCTGAAAGGCCTTCCCAAACTCGATTTTTGTTCAAGTATTTGAGTAAATTCAGCGATTTTTGAAGCTGCAGTACGCTGCAATATGAGTAGCATTATGATAAGATTGTGGGCTGATATAGGTCTATTCTGCTTACCAGCCTACCTCTCCAAACATGTCCGAATTTGCTAAAGAAATACTGCCCATCAATCTTGAAGATGAGATGAGGCAGTCGTACCTCGATTACGCGATGAGCGTTATTGTGGGACGAGCCTTGCCTGATGCCAGAGACGGTCTGAAACCCGTTCACCGGCGCGTACTTTATGCCATGCACGAGCAAGGCTATGACTGGAATAAGGCACATCGAAAATCTGCTCGCGTAGTCGGTGATGTGATGGGTAAGTACCATCCGCATGGCGACTCTGCTATCTACGATTCCATGGTTCGTATGGCGCAGCCATTTAGCATGCGGTACATGCTGATAGATGGTCAGGGTAACTTTGGTTCAGTCGATGGCGATCCGCCGGCTGCCATGAGATACACCGAAGTTCGCATGGCCAAAATAGCGCGAGAATTGCTTGCCGATATTGATCAGGAAACCGTCGATTTTATACCCAACTATGACGGTTCGGAATCAGAGCCTGAAGTTTTACCATCGCGAATACCGCATTTGCTGGTAAACGGCTCGTCCGGTATCGCGGTTGGTATGGCAACCAACATCCCGCCGCACAATATCAGTGAGGTGATCAACGCCACCATTGCCATGATTGACGACCCCGAGATTACTGTCGAAGGGTTAATGCAGCATCTACCAGGACCAGACTTCCCGACTTACGGAATAATCAACGGTGCTCGTGGTATCAAAGAAGCCTACCGGACGGGTAAAGGCAAATTGCATATTCGCGCAAAAGCCGAAGTCGAACACGATGAGAAAACTGGCAAAGACACCATAGTTGTCACAGAATTGCCTTACCAGGTAAATAAAGCAAGGTTGTTGGAAAAAGTTGCAGAGCTGGTCAAGGACAAAAAAATAGAGGGCATTACTGAGTTGCGCGACGAGTCCGACAAGGACGGAATGCGCATGATAATTGAACTGCGTCGTGGCGAATCGGGCGACATCATGTTGAATCAGCTGTACAAGCAAACCCAGTTACAGGTGGTTTTTGGTATCAATATGGTGGCCTTGGTAGACAAACAGCCTAAGCTACTTTCGCTACCGGAAATACTCAATTGTTTTATCAGACATCGCCGTGAAGTCGTTACGCGGCGTACTATCTACTTGCTTAAAAAAGCGCGAGATCGCGCGCATATTCTTGAAGGTCTGGCAGTAGCACTAGCCAATATCGACCCCATTATTCAATTGATCAAAGAGTCAGAGAATTCGGCCACGGCGAAAGAAAAATTGGTTGCTAGAACATGGGAGCCGGGCATCGTCAGCGGTATGCTTGAACGAGCCGGCGCCGCTGCATCCAAGCCGGAAAACCTCGGGTCTGAATTTGGCTTGAACGATGGTCAGTACCAGCTAACAGAAGTGCAAGCCCAAGCCATTCTGGATTTGCGCCTGCATCGTTTGACCGGGCTGGAGCAGGATAAAATTATTGCTGAGTACAAAGAAATACTCACCAAAATTGAGGATTATCTCGATATTTTGACCGACCCGGAGCGCTTGCGTTCGGTTGTCCGCCAAGAGCTGGTTGACATCATCGACCAATACGGCGATCAGCGCCGCACCGTTATACAAGTCGATCATTCAGAGATGACGGTGGAAGATCTGATTGCCGATGAGTCCGTGGTGGTCACGCTGTCCCATGGCGGATACGCTAAAGCGCAGCCACTTTCAGATTATCGCGCTCAGCGTCGCGGTGGTCGTGGAAAGTCAGCCACGGCCATGAAAGACGAAGACTTTGTCGACAAGCTTTTTATTGCCAGCATGCACGACACAGTGCTGTTTTTCACAAGCGTGGGTAAGGTTTACTGGAAGCGTGTGTACGAATTGCCGGTGGCCAGTCGCGGTTCGCGTGGCCGACCTATAGTAAATTTATTGCCGCTTGAAGAGAATGAACGTGTAAACGCGGTACTGACTGTGCGTGACTACTCGCCAGACAAATTTGTTTTATTCGCCACCAGTAAAGGTGTTGTTAAGAAAACCGCGTTGGCCGATTTTTCACGTCCTCGTACCAACGGAATAATCGCTATCGATTTACGCGTAGACGACTACCTTATTGATGTTGCGTTAACTGAAGGTGACAGCGATATTATGTTGTTCTCCAGCGGTGGTCGCTCCATGAGGTTTAA
This sequence comes from uncultured Granulosicoccaceae bacterium, assembly GCA_938045275.1. Classification (GTDB taxonomy): domain Bacteria; phylum Pseudomonadota; class Gammaproteobacteria; order Granulosicoccales; family Granulosicoccaceae; genus Granulosicoccus. Next base: position 53,699 of record CALIMV010000084.1, on the reverse strand, counting down.
AGAGTCCAACGTTCGCACTATGGGTCGTACCGCGGCGGGTGTCCGTGGTATACGAATGCCTGAGGAAGATACGGTTATCGGCCTTATAGTTGTTGGCGAGGGCGATATTTTAACGGCGACGGTCAATGGCTATGGTAAACGAACCGCAGCCGCAGATTACCCAACTAAAGGTCGTGGTGGATTGGGCGTAATCGATATTAAAACCAGTGAAAGAAATGGCCGCGTCATCGGTGCCGTACAGGTAAGTGACGAAGATCAGATTATGCTAATTACCAATGCTGGCACCTTGGTTCGAACCAATGTTGGCGAAATCTCTGTTCTCGGCAGAAACACACAAGGCGTGCGACTCATCAGGCTCTCTGAAGGTGAAGAGCTTGTCGAACTTGCGGCTATCGACGAAACAGATGCAAATCAATCTGAAGAGCTACAGGCAGCCGAAGAGCAGGCAGCACAGGAAGAAGCTGCAGCTGCAGACAAAAACGCAGGCGCTGAATCTGAATCGGCTGAACCTGAATCGGCTGAGTCTGAATTAGATGAATCTGAATTAGATGAATCTGAATTACCCGAGTCTGAGTCAGATGATGGCGAACCAAAAGATGTTTCTGACAATGCCGAAGACACCGATAGCGACAACGCTGACGGTGACAGCGAAAATAAAGAATAAGCTCGGCAGCGAAGGTAATGCCAATAGTAACCCTGGTAAATGACTGACAAGGAACCAAAATCGCCAACGCTTGAAAGTCTGCGCGAACGCATCGATGCGATCGATTTGGAAATTCAGACACTTTTAAATGAGCGTGCTGGCAACGCCTTGCAAGTGGCGAAAGTGAAAAAAGCCAGTGCTGCGGCAAAAGCTGTCAAAGACACCGCAGGTGTACGAGCTGAACGAGCTGAACGCGGTGGGGCGCCTTCTTTAATTGGGGCCGTGCCCATTGTGTCTTTTTACCGGCCTGAACGTGAAGCTCAAATCCTGAAAAAAATCGCATCGCGTAACCAGGGGCCAATGCGAGATGTGCACATTCAGCGTATCTTCCGCGAGATTATTTCCGCTAGCCTTTCACTTGAAGAACAGTTGAATATAGGGTATCTCGGCCCACAAGGAACCTATAGCGAGGAGGCGACTATGAAACATTTTGGTCGCTCTGTTATCGGTGTTCCACATGCCAGTATTGCCGATATTTTCACCGCGGTTGAAGCTGACAGCGTTCGTTTTGGCGTGGTGCCAGTTGAGAATTCAACTGAAGGAACAATAAACCACACACTTGATTTGCTCATGCAAACACCACTACGCGTTTGTGGAGAAGTATTACTGCGCATCCAGCATCAACTGCTGAGTCAAAGTACAGATCTAAACAGCATTAAAGCGGTTCATGCGCACCCGCAATCACTTGCTCAGTGCAGAGGCTGGCTGGATGAGCATTTACCTCATGCTGAGCGTGTTAGCGAAAGTAGCAATGCGGCAGCAGCAGCAATTGCTGTCGATAATGAGACTATTGCCGCAATAGCAGGCGAGTCAGCTGGCCTTCGCTATAAACTACCAGCTTTAGCTAAAAACATAGAAGACATCAAAACCAATACCACCCGGTTTCTGGTCATTGGGAAACAGGAAGTGCCACCCAGTGGTGACGATGCCACCTCTCTACTGATTAGTGCGCCGCACAAACCCGGCGGATTGCGCCGAATGCTAAAGCCTATGGAAGAAGCCGGCATTAGTATGACGCGAATAGAATCCCGGCCAGGTCGAACAGCAATGTGGGAATACGTTTTTTTTATTGACGTATGTGGTCATCAGTCCGATGAAACTTTGGCCCCGGTGTTAGCTCAGTTAAGAGATGAGGCTGTTGGTTTACGCGTTCTGGGTTCATACCCCAGAGCTGTATAGCCAGGTAATTTAATCGTTGGCTATTCAATGAATATAAGCAATATCTGTGTCGTGGGCGTTGGTCTTATTGGTGGCTCGTTCGCACATGCTTTGAAGAAATCAGGTTTCAGCGGCACTATAACCGGCGTTGTACGCGACTTGGAAAAAGGCCGTGAAGCCGTTCGTCTCGGTGTGATTGACGAGGCAACCTGTGATATTGCTGCAGCTGCTGGCATCGCCGATGTCATTATGTTAGCTGTGCCCATGTTGAGCATGCGCGAACAGCTTGAGAAAATTGCCCCGGTTGTTCGACCACAGGCCATCGTGACTGACGCGGGTAGTGTGAAAAATCCGTTTATAGCTGATGCTAAAGATTGCTTGCCTCATTTGAATCGAGTCGTGCCAGGGCATCCAATTGCCGGTAAAGAGAAAAGTGGGCTGGAGGCAGTAGATGCAGAGCTGTATCAAGATCATCGTATATTACTGACACCCTTGCCAGAAACCGATGCAGACGCGGTTCAGCTTGTTCGGGCTTTGTGGGAAAAAACTGGTGGCATTGTCGAAATAATAACGCCTGATCATCACGATGCTGCACTAGCCGCCACCAGTCACCTGCCACATGTGCTCGCATTTGCTATGGTGGATACATTGACTTCGCGTCAGGAGATTAACGAGATCTTTCGCTATGCCGCCGGTGGTTTTCGCGATTTTTCTCGAATAGCTTCCGGTGAAACCATCATGTGGAGAGATATCTGTTTATCGAACAAAGATTCTGTTTATCAGGCTATAAGTGAATTTGAAGCTCATTTGACAGTTATTAAAACAGCTATCGCTGAGGGTGATGGTCCGATGCTTGAAACTGTGTTTCGCAGAGCAAGAGAAGCACGCGATCAACATATCGGTCCCATTTCCAGGCCATAAATATGCGTTTATTTAACAGTACGGTGGGCGTTCCAAACAGCTCCAAAACAAGTACAGTTCTAAAAAAGAACAAATAATAGATATAAATTGCCGTTATTGTTATTTATCGCCACTCTGAAAAACTCAAACAGTGAACACAGACAAACAAAATAAGTTGCAATTTCAGGTAGAGGCCGGTGGCAAACTCTCTGGCAAGATAGAAGTGCCGGGCGACAAATCAATGTCTCACCGATCGGTTATGTTTGGTGCCATGGCGCATGGCATCACTGAAGTCAGCGGCTTTCTGGAAGGTGAAGATGCGTTGCATACTTTGCAAGCCTTCGAACAAATGGGTGTGATTATCGAGCGCCCAGGTGCGGGCAAATTGACAATTCATGGCAAAGGTGTCGAAGCGTTGCGTTCTCCTGCTCAGCCTATATATCACGGAAACGCTGGTACTGGTATGCGTTTGCTTTTTGGATTACTGGCTGGCTTGCGCATTCCAGCTACGTTAACGGGTGACGAGAGTTTAAGTCGGCGACCAATGTCCCGCATAGTCGATCCGATCAAAGCAATGGGTGCGCAGGTCAGCACGGCCGAACACGGTATGCCGCCACTCACATTGCATGGCGGTGATCAACTTAAAGGCATTGAGTACAGTACGCCGATGGCCAGTGCGCAAGTAAAGTCATGCATATTGCTAGCAGGACTTCACGCGAAAGGTAAAACGATTGTTCATGAGCCGGGTGTCACGCGAGACCATACTGAGCGTATGCTGCGCGGTTTTGGTGTTGAAGTGCAAAGCAAAGGTCTTCGAGTTGAGCTTGATGGCGAGCAACAGCTGACAGCCACGTCTTTGCATGTACCGGGTGATATCTCATCGGCAGCATTTTTTCTTGTTGGTGCTGCAATGATCCCCGGTTCCACTTTGACAATTAACAATGTTGGATTGAATCCGACCAGACGCGGCGTTGTCGATATATTGCGTTTAATGGGTGCCGAAATAGAGGAAAGCAATAAACGTGAAACAGGGGGTGAGCTGGTTGCTGATCTGCATGTAACTGGTGCACAATTAAAAGGTATCGACGTACCACATGAGCTGGTGTCTTTGGCCATTGATGAATTTCCGGCCCTGTTTGTGGCTGCGGCCAGTGCTGTTGGCACGACGGTGGTTTCCGGTGCTGAGGAGCTGCGAGTAAAAGAGACTGATAGAATTCAAGTCATGACTGACGGCTTGCGCAGCCTGGGGGTTGATATTACCGACACCCCTGATGGGGCACGCATTGTTGGCGGTTCAATACAAGGAGGCACAGTGGATAGCTCTGGCGATCACCGAACAGCTATGTCTTTTGCTATGGCTGCATTAATATCCAGCGGACCGATTACGGTGCTCGATTGCGACAATGTAGCGACCTCCTTTCCTGATTTTGTCGCTCTAGCCGCGGGTTCGGGTTTGCGCGTAAGTGAGTCCCGGTCGGGATAATCATATTCAGCATGGGCACCGAAACAACAGGGAATTTACCTCCGGTTATCGCCATTGATGGTCCGTCAGGAGCTGGAAAGGGAACCGTTGCCCAGCGCCTGGCAACCCAATTGGGCTTTCATTTGCTCGATAGTGGCGCGGTTTATCGAGCAGCGGCAATTATTTGTAAGAAAGCCAATGCCGACATCAGCTCTGAATCCTCGGTCTTGAGCGCGTTGGCAACTTTCCAGGCAACATTTCATGCCCGCGGAACAGACGGTGTCCTCGTCATGATTGGTGACGAAAATGTTACTAATGAGCTTAGAACTGAAGAAATTGCGGAAATAGCGTCACAAGTAGCGGTCATGCAGTCCGTGAGAACTGCGCTGCTTGACGAACAGCGGAGTTTTCGACAGCTTCCAGGCTTGATAGCCGATGGGCGTGATATGGGCTCTGTCGTGTTCCCAGACGCACAACTTAAAGTGTTTTTGACGGCCTCAGTTGAAACGCGCGCATTGCGTCGCGCTAAGCAGTTGAAAGAAAAGGGAATAGAGACTACAATGTCGTCCTTAACTGCAGAGATCGATGCCCGCGACAAACGCGACTCATCACGCCAGCATGCACCATTGGTTGCATCGGACGATGCGTTGTATGTCGATTCGAGTTCACTTGATATCGACAGCGTTGTCGAACGCATAGTGAGTGCTTTTGAACAAGCTTAGTTAGCTGTAGCTACATAATGCATATTTGTATATGGCATAGGGTCTCGGAACTGCACTTGCATTATAGAAATGGAATAAGTTTGTACAAACAACGTGTTGGTCAATGACTGGCTGACTTTTTTTAAATAACCCATCGCCTTGCCACTGATGGCATAGCGTCATCCTTCACAGGTCTATTAATTAATGTCTGAATCTTTTGCGGAGCTCTTTGAAGAGAGCATCTCGAACGCCCAACTCAAAACCGGGTCGATCCTTGTCGGCACCGTCGTCGATATCACTGGCGACTACGTTATTGTCAATGCAGGTTTGAAATCGGAAGGCGCAGTGCCTATCGAAGAATTTTTTGATGAAAGTGGCGATCACAATGTAAGAATTGGCGACTCAGTAGAAGTCGCACTCGACTCCGTCGAAGACGGTTTCGGTGAAACAAAACTGTCTCGCGAGAAAGCCCGTCGGGCTCGTTCCTGGACGGTGCTTGAAAAAGCGCAGGAAAATGATGAAATAATCAAAGGCAACATCACTGGCAAAGTCAAAGGTGGCTTTACCGTTGAAGTCTGCGACATACGTGCATTTTTACCCGGTTCTTTGGTTGATGTACGCCCAGTGCGTGACACCAGCTATCTCGAAGGTAAAGAACTCGAATTCAAAGTTATCAAACTCGATCAACGTCGAAATAACGTGGTTGTTTCCCGTCGAGCTGTAGTTGAAAGCGAATACAGTGCCGAGCGAGATGCACTGCTTGAGAATTTGCAAGAAGGTCAGGAAGTCATGGGTATCGTCAAGAACCTTACCGACTATGGTGCGTTCCTTGATCTTGGCGGAATCGATGGACTGCTGCATATTACCGATATGGCCTGGAAGCGAGTCAAGCATCCTTCCGAAGTGGTTGAAGTCGGCAGTGAAATGAAAGTTAAAGTGTTGAAGTTCGATCGTGACCGTAATCGCGTATCCCTCGGACTGAAACAACTCGGCGAAGACCCATGGGTCGATCTAACGCGTCGATATCCAGAAGGTTCACGCCTGTTTGGCAAAGTCACCAACATAGCTGACTACGGTTGCTTTGTAGAAATTGAAGAAGGTGTTGAGGGCTTGGTTCACGTATCGGAAATGGACTGGACTAACCGCAACGTTAACCCGAACAAGGTTGTGGCCCTGGGTGATGAGGTCGAAGTGATGATCCTCGATATCGATCAGGAACGTCGACGTATCTCTTTGGGTGTCAAGCAGTGTAAGCCTAACCCATGGGAAGACTTCTCTGAGTCGTTCAACAAGGGCGACAAGGTTAAGGGCAATATCAAGTCTATTACCGACTTCGGCATCTTCATTGGCCTTGACGGTGGTATCGATGGTTTGATACACCTCTCAGATCTGTCGTGGAACGAGCCAGGTGAAACAGCCGTTCACAATTACAAGAAGGGCGATGAAATCGAGGCTGTGGTTTTGGCTGTAGACCCCGAGAGAGAGCGTATTTCACTGGGTGTAAAGCAGATCGACCGCGATCCATTTGGTCAGTTTGTGGCTGATAACCCGAAAGGCAGTATTGTTAAAGGTATTGTTAAAGAAGTCGATACAAAACATGCAGTTATCGATCTTGGTGACGGGGTGGAGGGTGTGCTTCGCGCCAGTGAGATTACCCGTGAACGAGTTGAAGATGTCCGTATGCACCTCAAAGAGGGGCAGGAAGTTGAAGCGAAGTTTACTGGAACTGACAGAAAATCGCGCATGCTGAGCCTGTCGATCAAGGCGAAAGACTACGCAGATGAAGCAGAAGCTGTAAGTGATTACAGCGCTGGTAACGAAGCATCAGCTGGTACTACGTTGGGCGATCTGATGAAGGAACAGTTAAGCGGTTTAGACACCGAAAGTAAAACTGAAGAAAGTAATAACGAAGACAGTAATAACGAAGAAAGTAAAATCAAAAGTACTGACGACTAACGCTGTTCTTGACGCAACATGGTGTGGCTAAGGACGGCCCACCTGTTAGGTAAATGGGAATGACCGATAAATTACGAGCAGACAATAGCCTAACCAAGTCTGACTTGATTGAAGCTTTGTCGCACAATCAGAAGCATCTTGAGCGCAAAGATGTCGAGTTGGCTGTAAAAGGCTTACTCGAAAAAATGAGCCAGGAGTTAGCGAGCGGTAATCGCATTGAGATTCGCGGCTTTGGCAGTTTTAGCTTGCACTTTCGTGCGGCACGAATGGGTCGCAATCCAAAATCTGGCGACGCTGTGCCGTTACGCGGCAAATACGTACCTCATTTCAAACCAGGTAAAGAATTGCGAGAGCGTGTTAACGTTTTAACACCTGCCAAGGGTTCTCAGAGTAATTCAGATGCAGCTCAGACAGATACCAACATAAACCCGACCTAGTACCACTTATAGACTGGACTTCTCGTTCAGTGAAACGTATGTTGCACTTGTGCAATTTCAGATTGACCCTATGTGATGTCCGGCCAGTTACCCTCGCAAGCATCCGTCGTCGTCATTGGTGGCGGCATAATGGGGTGCTCGACCCTATATCATTTGGCTAAGCTTGGCGTAACGGATGCAGTACTTGTAGAACGCAACAAGCTAACCTCTGGCACAACATGGCATTCTGCTGCGCAGGTACGGGCGTTAAGGCACTCGCGTAATCTTACCCGCATGATTCAATACTCAGTTGACCTGTACAGCTCTCTGGAGGAGGAAACGGGGCAATCTGTTGGCTGGATACAGAAAGGGTCTCTGTCAATCGCCACCAATCCCGATCGTCTGACGCATATTAAAAGACAGGAAGCACTCGCACACGCCTACGGTATAGACGCTGTTTCTGTATCTGCGGAACAGGCCTGTGAACATTGGCCACTAATGAATGGTAACGACGTGCTTGGCGCAGTTTGGTCTCCTGATGATGGGCGTGTTTCTCCCAGTGGCGTGTGCGCAGCGCTTATTAAAGCAGCCAAAACTGCCGGTGCCAAATTATTTGAAGATACCGGTGTCATTGGGGTTATAACCGAAAACGCGCGTGTTAAAGGCGTGGAAACCACACAAGGCTCTATTAAATGCGACGCCATTGCAGTGTGTGCTGGTTTGTGGTCACGCGAGATAGGTGCAATGGCAGGAGCCATGGTTCCTGCGTTGGCTTGTGAGCATTTCTATTTGCTTACCAAGCCTGTTGCGGGCATCGCGGGTAACATGCCTACTTTGTCGGACCATGACAATCATCTTTACATCAGAGACGACTCCGGAGGGTTGCTTGTGGGTTGTTTTGAACCTATGGGCAAGCCCGTCAAGCCCGGTGTTTTAAATGCTGACTTTGAATTCAGTTTGCTCCCTGAGGACTGGGACCATTTCGAACCAATGATGAAGAATGCTTTGCATCGATTGCCTGTGCTTGAAGATGCCGAGGTGAAAATGTTGTTGAATGGCCCTGAAAGTTTCACACCCGATGGGACGTTCATGCTCGGTGAAACAGCAGAGACGCAAGGTTTGTTTCTCGGTTGCGGTATGAACTCAGTGGGTATGGCCTCAGGCGGTGGTGCAGGTATGAACCTGGCACACTGCATTGTTCATGGTGCGCCTGCCTACGATTTAAGCGAGGCTGATGCGATGCGGTTTGCACCCCAATTTAACTCGCTTGATCATCTGATGACACGCGCTCCGGAGATTCTCGGCACACATTACGCCATTGCTTACCCGGCTAAACAACTGATTACAGCGCGAAACATTCGACGGTTGCCATTACAGGAAGAATTTGAAAAAGACAGTGCCTACTTCGGGCAATTCTATGGCTGGGAGAGGCCCCTGTATTTCAATGCGCTTTCGTCACCGCGCTTAACGTTTGGAAAGCCTGACTGGTTCGACAACGTAGCAGCAGAGGTTAAAGCTGCGCATGAAAACGCGGGTGTTTTCGATCTAACATCGTTTGGCAAAATTGACGTGATCGGTCCGGACGCAGAAGCGTTTCTTATGCAAACCTGTGCAGGGCATGTGAATCGTAAGCCCGGTTCGGTAATTTACAGTGCTGTGTTAAATGATAGGGGCACGTTTGAAAGTGACCTAACGCTTCAACGCCTAACTGAAAACCACTATAGGTTGTTCGTTGGAACGACAGCGATAAAAAAAGACATGGCCTGGTTTACTCGTGCCGCAGCTGGTTTTAAGTTATCAAAAAAGTACAATGTTGACATTCTGGATGTTACGGAGCGTTATGCCACCTTGGGATTGATGGGGCCAAACTCGTTAGCAATTGCATCGGCATTAGGCGCAGAGATCGATTCACTTGGTTTTTTCAAGCATTCTCAAACTACTATTGCCGGTGTGGCAGTAAGAGCTGCGCGCTTATCTTACGTCGGTGAAGCCGGCTGGGAAATTACCTGTGACAGTGAAGATGTGACGACCCTGTATAAAGCCCTGAAGGCTAAAGGAGTCAAGGCCACCGGCCTATTCGCGCAAACGTCAATGCGTATCGAGAAGGGTTTTCGTGCCATGGGGCATGAACTTGATGCCGATGTCACTCCCATAGATGTGGGCCTCGATATGTTCACCCGTCAATCGGGTGGATTTACTGGCTTTGAATCGATTCAGGCTCTTAAAGATCAATCGCCATCGCATCAGATCGCCTCGATTACTTTTGAAGACAGCTCGGCGGTGCCATTGGGACACGAGCCCATCATGTATCACGACGAAATCATTGGCAAAACAACATCGTGTTCGTATGGATACCGTGTTGGCAAACCAATCGCTCTGGCGCAAGTGTCAAACACGATAGAATCTGGCGCTCAGATTGAGGTTAGTATTGCCGGTAAGCGGCACATTGCACAGATTACACTTGAGCCGCTTTTTGACGCAACAGGAACCAGGATGAGGACTTTAAATAAATAACCATGTCACATGTATTTCCAAGACATTGCCATATTCAATATCCAACAGCCGTTGCAGCGGATGGGTGTTTTCTGATTGATGAAAATGGTAAACGCTACTTTGATGGTTCAGGCGGTGCGGCTGTTTCCTGTCTCGGGCATTCAAATGAACGTGTGAAAGAAGCAGTTAAATCGCAAGTTGATCAGCTCTCGTTTGCACACACTGGTTTTTTCAGCTCTGAACCGGCGGAAAAGTTGGCCGATTTGCTCATTGAACATGCCCCTGGTGAATTGCAACGTGCGTATTTTGTCTCGGGTGGTTCTGAGGCTGTAGAGAGCGCCTTAAAGCTTGCGCGACAATATTTTGTAGAACGAGGCGAAATAGAACGTAAACACCTGATAGCTCGCCGACAAAGTTACCATGGCAACACATTGGGAGCACTGGCAGTAGGTGGTAACGCATGGCGACGCGAACAGTTTGCTCCACTGTTGATTGATGTTAGCCATATAGCGCCATGCTACGAATACGCTGAGCGAAGCAGTGATGAATCGATAAGTGACTATGGACAACGTGTTGCCCAGGAACTCGAAAATGAGATTCTGCGTTTAGGCCCTGAATCGGTCATGGCTTTTCTGGCTGAACCGGTAGTAGGTGCAACACTTGGCGCGGTGCCTGCGGTAGATGGGTACTTTTCTACAGTGCGAGAAATATGCGATCGTTATGGCGTGCTGCTCATTCTAGATGAAGTCATGTGTGGCATGGGTAGAACCGGACATCTGTTCGCGTGCGAAGCCGACGGTATTAGCCCTGATATCCTGTGCATTGCAAAAGGCCTTGGTGCCGGTTACCAGCCCATTGGCGCTATGCTGTGCACATCGAAAATATATGATGCAATAGCATCGGGTACCGGTTTTTTTCAGCATGGGCACACCTATCTTGGCCACCCGATTGCAGCAGCTGCAGCCCACGCGGTGCTCTGTGAGATATTGGAAAACGACCTGATTGGCCTTGTTTCTCAGCGATCTGAATTTCTGCAATCAAGACTTCAGGCTCACTTCGGTCAACACCCGAACGTGGGTGATATACGCGGACGTGGCTTTTTTTGGGGGCTTGAATTTGTTTCAAACAGAGAGACTAAAGAACCGTTCGATTCAAGTTTAAAACTTGCTTCAAAGCTGAAAAACGCGGCATTTAAAGAAGGGCTTGTATGTTACCCAATGCCGGGAACGCGCGATGGAAAACGTGGCGATCATGTTTTACTGGCGCCGCCGTTTGTCGCAACTGATGATGAGTTGGAGGGTGCATTGCAGCAGTTGGTTAGCGCTGTGGAGAAAACGCTGGCGAATTAATCTGAGGGTTAGTTGGCCAGGTTACAGATTTGCCGCCTAGGCTGGGCGAGCAGATGATCAAGCATAAAATTTTCGTTGTATGAGTGTAAACCGGACGGTCGCATACAGTACACTTCACCGTATGCCGACGCAACCTTCATCAGCTGCACGAACGACACCAGTATGGACCTTGTGGTAGCACCAATGCTGAACCTTTTATGGTTTTTGTTACCGGTGGCTGCAGCAGCAGGGTGGTTTGCCGGGCGTCGCTCAGGCACTTCGCGACCAGAGGCATTCTGGAACTACTCGAGCGATTTTCATGAAAACCTGAATGAGTTATTAAACCGTACCGGTGATTTGCCCGATGGTCTGTTTGACAACCCCAGTAACACTGATCGGGATACAGCCGACACTCATATTGCATTGGGTAATTTATATCGACGTCGTGGAGATACCAAGCGAGCTATCTTACTGCACGAATCATTACTCGACAGACCTGAACTTGGTGAACACGTGCGTTCGGCCGCTTTACTGGAATTGGCGCAAGACTACGACTCGGCTGGTCTGCATGATCGTTCTGAGCAGACTTTACGAAAATTAATCGAAACCAATAATCGATTACCCGATGCTTATTCAGCCTTGCAACAACTGCACGAACGCGAAAGTGATTGGATGCTTGCGATTGAAGTAGCAGATGAAATGGAACGTGCTACCGGCATAGATCGCAGCTCTTTTATTGCGCATTACCATTGTGAATTGGCATCAGTCGCTCTATCGGAAAACAATGCAGAAGGTGCAAAAAAACACGCAACAATGGCCCTGCAACGCTCAGAACAATGCGCCAGAGCGCATGTACTACTGGCAGAAATAGCCAGCTCCAATGGTAATCACCAGCAAGCGCATACTCATTATGTTCATGTTGAGTCATTGCGACCAGAATTGATGCCGGCGATTATTGATGCTCGGTTTGATGCCCTGATTAAAACCGGTAATGTGCCTGCTTTACGTGAGTTTATCAATCACATACGCGATCGTCGCAATGCTTATTCCGTTGTGCGAACCACGCGAGCGGTTATTGAAAAACTGGATGGGCTGGACAAGGCTGATCGTTTTTTTAAGCAACAGATACTGCAACGACCGTCGCTGAAAGGCCTGCGAGACTGGGCTCAAGATCAGGTCGCTATAAGTAAACCAGATGAACGTGAAAAAGTGCAGATTATATTCACGATGCTCGACACTGTTGTTGAAGACAAAGCCACCTATCATTGTGAGCGCTGTGGTTTCCTGGGTAATGAGTTGCATTGGCGTTGTCCGAGTTGCAGCAACTGGGATTCAATCAAACCAATTATTGGTATGGAAGGAGAATAAAGCTTGGCTGATACTAGAATATGATTATTACAGCGCTGGACTACAAGAACACTGACGATGCACTCGCGTTTGTAGAAAAGATAGATCCATCATTAACCCGGCTTAAAGTGGGTAAAGAGTTATTTACTCGTGCTGGGCCGGAGCTAGTGGAGAAGCTGCAAACGCTTGGTTTTGATGTTTTTCTGGATTTGAAATTTCATGATATTCCCAACACCGTAGCAGGCGCTTTGTCGGTGGCTGCCTCAATGGGTGTGTGGATGGTCAATGTGCATGCTTCTGGCGGGCCGCGGATGCTTGAAGCGGCGCGAAAGGCCATACCCGTTGCTGGTAAAAGTGGAGGCACAAAACTTATCGCCGTAACGGTGCTAACCAGTATGGACGATACGGAGCTCAATCGGGTTGGAGTGCAGCTATCCGCTGAGAAACAGGTGGCATCCTTAACGCAACTCGCCATTGACCAGGGTCTGGATGGTGTGGTTTGCTCTGCAAGGGAAGTCGCTCTGATACGCACAATCGCACCAGATTCGTTTCTTACGGTTACCCCTGGCGTTCGGCCTGCTTCTGCGCAAGTTAACAATGACGATCAACGACGGGTCATGACGCCAGCTGAAGCCATAAGAGCGGGCAGTAGTTACCTTGTCATTGGCAGGCCCATAACGCGAGCCGACAACCCGTTGGAATCCTTGCAGCAAATTCATTCACAAATTTCATCATGACAGAAGATTCAAAAATATATATATCCGCCCAGCAGCTAATGGATGACTCACTTGAAGTAGGCAGACAAGTTCTGGAGAGTGGGTTCAGACCAAACTATATAGTGGGTGTTTGGCGAGGAGGAACGCCTGTCGGCATTGCTGTTCAGGAGTTATTGGATTTTTACGGTGTCGAGACAGACCACATATCGATTCGTACATCGTCATATCATGGCATGCGTAATCGTGATGAAAAAAATGCTGTGCGGGTTCATGGCCTAAGCTATCTAACAAGGCAAATGAACTACGATGATTCCTTGCTGATCGTTGACGATGTGTTTGATACAGGCTTAAGCGTTAAAGCGATTATTGACTACTTGCGGAAACGTTCGCGTCGTAATATGCCAGAGAACGTTCGTATTGCCACGGCGTATTTCAAACCGCAGAGAAACCGCACTGACATAAAACCGGACTACTGCGCGCACACCACTGATGAATGGTTGGTTTTTCCTCATGAACTTGAAGGCTTAACTTTGAACGAAATCAAAACCAACAAACCGCACTTGATGTCGGTTATAGAGTCTTTAGACCCTATAATGAAACCGGTGAAAATGAAGTAAGTTCAGTTGGCATCTGAGATGGCTGACGAATCAGTCAGCCATCCCGTAAAGCGTGGTTTTAGTTACTCTTCTTTTATCACTGGAATCAAGTCGATTTCGACCCGGCGGTTTGCCATTCTGTTTGCTGGTGTGTCGTTAGCAGCACGCGGTGCCAGTTCACCACGACCTTCAGTCGACAAGCGCTGCCCGGGTATACCACCACCAGACAGGTAATCCGCTACTGCAATTGATCGACGTTCCGAGAGCTGCTGGTTGTAGTCTTCTGAACCTGTACTATCAGTGTGGCCGATCACGACGATCATCGTTTGATCGTATTTACCAACCACTTCTGTGATTTTGTCTAGTGATGGATAAAACGGTGCTTTCACTGTAGCCTCGTTTACACCAAAAGAGGCCTCGCTGCTTAAGTTAACGCGAAGTACATCACCTTCAAGGCGCTGGATATCAATCTGATTAGCAGCGAGTTCATTAGCTAATGCTTCTTCAAGTTCTCTTTGTTGTTCATCTTGATATTGGCCAACTTTATACCCGACTATGCCACCTAAGGCTGCGCCGATTAATTTGCCATTCTTGTTTTTTGACTGATTGCCTACAACAGCACCCGCTACGGCACCGATGAGCGCGCCTGATTTTGCTCTACGATTTGGGTCGTCAGTAGCGCAACTTGCTGCTAGTAGCGATGCGAGTGTCATTGCGAGAGCGTATTTGATCTTCATTTATAATTTCCTGTAGAGCCAATTCCTGTAGAACCAGTGTTGAGACAGTAAGCGAATCGGTAGTTCCATAGCCATTACAACAATTTAACTTTACACAACCATCGCAACGTATCCTCGTCCCTCAAAGTTCTTGGTGTGCGTTATGAGACATGCGTAGCGATTGTGTCGTTTGGTTCACGAAGTAGCCGGTTGAACATGCGCTGCGCAAATGGCGAGTTACCTTAAAGCAAGTTTGGGCAGTGTATTGGTTGTGTCTGAACATAGCCTGAACGACAGAACGGAACCTTGCAGATCGTATGGCAATTGTTTTTATCAGATAGCGTGAAAGTGGCGTGCCTGCTTGTTGGGCTGGCGAGAAATGCCTTGCAAGCCACAGCATCCGGCATTGTATCTGGTTGTATCTGTGCTGTGCGATTGAGCTCTACGACGCTAATCGAGAACAATTGCACTGGAATAGAATGCTGGTGAGGACAGGCTCAATCGATTCTTGATGCTTTCCCAGTGCTGATGTGGCTTGGATCGTTTAAAATGGATTTGTTAATGATTGGTGCCGGAGGCGAGACTTGAACTCGCACTCTGTTTCCAGAACCGGATTTTGAATCCGGCGTGTCTACCAATTCCACCACTCCGGCAGCAGAGGCATAGTTTAAGGAACTTCTGCGGCTACGTAAAGAACTAGCATGCAACTAAGTGATTTTCGTTTCGATTTACCTGAAGACCTAATCGCTCAAGCGCCGTTGCCAACGCGCAGCGCCAGCCGATTGCTGGTTCAGCGCGGTGCACAATTAGAACATCGAAATGTCAGTGAATTGCCGCAATTATTGCGCTCTGGTGATCATTTGGTCTTTAATGACACAAAGGTTATTCCGGCTCGGCTGCATGGCACAAAGTCCACAGGCGGCAAGCTGGAACTGTTGATCGAGCGAGTAACGGGTGAAAATGAGGTGCTGACGAAAATTCGCGCCAGCAAAGCCCTTAAGGCTGGTGGCAAATTTTTCGTGGGTGATGTCCAGGCCGTGGTTTTGGGCCGGTCGAGCGATTTGTTCAGAGTGCAGTTCACGTTGCCAGCAGGACTGACAATCGATGCGCTACTGGATACCCATGGTCAATTGCCTCTGCCACCCTATATTGAAAGGGAGCCAGATCGCTGCGACCTCGAGCGTTACCAGACAGTCTACGCAGACAAACCAGGCGCTGTGGCTGCCCCAACGGCCGGATTGCATTTTGACGATAATCTATTCGAATCGTTAGCGGCATCCGGTATTACACACAGTTTTGTGACCCTGCATGTTGGCGCCGGTACCTTTATGCCAGTGCGTGTTGATGACATCAATCAACACCAAATGCATCCGGAACGGGTTGAGATATCAGAGCAATCAGTTAATCAAATCAAACAGGCGAAATCCTCTGGTGGGCGTATTATCGCCGTTGGCACCACCACCGTAAGATCTCTTGAAGCGGCATCAGTGTCAGGTGAGTTACAGGTATTTGATGGAGAAACGCGTTTGTTTATTACACCAGGCAGTCGTTTTAATCTGGTTGATGCCATGATTACCAATTTCCATTTGCCTGAATCTACCTTATTAATGTTGGTCAGCGCGTTTGGTGGCTTTGAGAATACGATGGCCGCCTACAAATCTGCTGTTCAATCCCGATACCGTTTTTTTAGCTATGGCGACGCCATGCTGGTTTGGCCGGAATCATAAGTCCAGTGTGTTGTTGATAATGTTTTGCAAAAACATTGACCGGAGTCTGTGTGTTCAACGATAAAAGAAAAAATAACTATGCGGTTTGAGAAGCTGAGTAATGATGGTGCAGCTCGACGAGGACGTTTAATCTTTGAACGAGGAACCGTCGAAACCCCGGTGTTCATGCCGGTTGGTACTTATGCAACCGTAAAATCAGTCACACCGGAGGAAGTGCGCGAGGTGGGTGCGCAAATCCTGCTTGGTAACACATTTCATCTATGGTTAAGACCGGGTACCGATGTCATTGCGATGCACGGTGATTTGCATGACTTTATGAACTGGTCTGGCCCCATCCTGACAGATTCAGGCGGTTTTCAGGTTTTTAGTTTGGCGAAACTAAGAAAGATAGACGAGCAAGGCGTTAAATTTAAATCACCCATTAATGGCGACGAGGTATTTCTTAGCCCTGAAGTATCCATGGACATTCAGCACAAACTGGGTTCTGACATTGTTATGGCGTTTGATGAGTGCACGCCGTATCCGGCCAAGCCGATTGAAGCTGCAGATTCTATGCGACTCTCTATGCGTTGGGCACGCCGTTGCAAGGATGAACATCAACGTTTAGGCAATACCAATGCGTTATTCGGCATTGTGCAAGGCGGTATGTACGACGATTTACGTAAAGAATCGTGCAATGCATTGGTCGATATTGATTTTCCTGGTTATGCCGTTGGAGGATTAGCTGTTGGTGAGGAGGCTGGGTTACGTGAAAAGGTGCTTGAATCAACTCTGCCACACCTGCCAGATAATGCACCTCGCTACCTGATGGGCGTCGGCAAGCCAGAGGATATCGTGGCAGCTGTGCAACGAGGCATCGACATGTTCGATTGCGTATTACCGACCAGAAACGCCCGTAACGATCATTTATTCACCCGATATGGCGATTTAAGGCTCCGAAACGCACGATTTCGGGAGGACATTGCACCCATTGATGCCGATTGTCATTGTTACACCTGCCAAAACTACACGCGCTCTTATTTGTACCATTTGTCTAAATGTGGCGAGATTTTAGGCTCCAGACTTAACACCATCCATAATCTGCATTACTTCCAGGATTTAATGTTTGAGCTTCGTAAAGCTATCCAAAGTCAAACACTGGACGCGTTCGTCGCCCAATTTCACCATAGCAGAAGCATGGAGAGCCGCTGAGACTGTGGCATAATTGCGGGTTACCCGCTCATCCTATAGAGAGTTTTTAACATGGATTTCTTTATCAGTAACGCATATGCACAAGCTGGCGCTGGTCCGGCCGGTGCTTTAACCACAATCGGCCCATTGATTTTGATGTTAGTGGTGTTCTATTTCCTGCTGATTCGGCCGCAACAGAAGCGCATGAAAGAACACACTGCTATGGTCCAGGCGCTAAAAAAAGGTGACGAAATAGTGACCAATGGTGGTCTTGGCGGCACTGTGACCAAAGTTGGCGACGCCTACATGAAGGTCAGGGTGTCTGACAACGTAGAAGTCAGTGTGCAAAAGTCGGCCGTGGCCGCATTATTGCCTAGTGGTACGTTGAAAGATATTTAATACACCCCAAGCTAACTGATAGCGTGCCCGAATATTGAGGGGCCGAACAATTAGTACAGCATAAAATAAGCTTTGCAATCATGGCTAAATCCAATCCGTTATCCCGATCATGACTAACGCTAATCCGTTGTGGAAAATCCTGCTGCTTGCTGCAGTCGTCTTTGTTGGCGCCCTTTTGGCGTTACCGAATATTTTCGGCAGTGATCTGGCTGTTCAAATATCCGGACGTGGCAATCCGCTCGACCCTGATCAATCATTCATCGCCAAATCGACCATTGTCGAAGGCGAGTTTGAAGACGTTGAATTCCGTGAAGAAGATGATCGGCTCATTGCTTTGTTCAAAAATCAGGACGATCAACTCAAAGCTCAGGATAGTGTGCGGCGCAAAATCGAACAGGCAACCACAACGGTTTCGTTAAATCTGGTTTCTGCAAGTCCGGACTGGCTCAGAAATATTTCTGAACCCATGTACCTGGGGCTCGATCTACGCGGTGGTGTGCATTTTCTCTTTGAGGTGGATATGGACGAGGCCATCAAGTCAGCTGAAGAACGTTATGTCAGTGACTGGAAGAGGGCAGTTCGTGAGGCGAAAATAAAGGGTTTTAAAATACAACACACCGACGGCAAAATTTCCGCTCGTTTCAACGTAGTCGCAGATCGCGACAAAATGCTTGAAGCTTTCAGAAGTGAAGGCGGTGATCTGGACTTTTCCACATCAGAAGACGACAAGTATGGCTATATTACCGCCAATTTGAACGATATTGCGGTAGACGAAGAAAAGCGGGCTGTTCTGCAACAGAACATCACAACGCTAAGAAATCGAGTCAACGAACTGGGTGTATCAGAACCGGTAATCCAGCAACAAGGTTTAGAGCGCATTGTTGTTCAATTACCTGGTGTGCAGGATACTGCGCGAGCAAAACGAATTCTTGGTGCTACCGCCACGCTTGAATATCGCTTGGTCTACGGCACACCAACAGATTGGAGCAGCGGTACCGTTCCGCCAGGCGCCAAGCGCTACAAACTTCGCGAAGACGGTTCACCTATTTTGTTACAGCGCGACATTATCGTAACTGGCGATCAAATTAAAGACGCCTCATCGGGGTTTGACCAGCAATCCAGCCAGCCAGCCGTGTTTGTCAATCTTGACGGCGTTGGCGCAAAGCGCATGCAAGCAGTGACACAGGATAATGTTGGAAACCTAATGGCCGTGGTTTACAAAGAAAACCGCATTGAAACTTCATTTGTGGATGACAAGGAAGTGAGCAAAGAGGTTAAAACCGAAGAAGTTATTAACTACGCCACTATTAACGACGTACTCAGTCATCGATTTCAGACTACCGGTTTGGGTGGAGATGAGGCAACTGACCTAGCCCTTTTGCTTCGCGCAGGGTCATTGAAAGCGCCAATCAATATTGTTGAGGAACGCACCGTTGGTCCAAGCCTGGGTGCTGCCAATATCCGACAAGGATTCCTGTCGGCTTTGGTCGGATTGGTACTGGTGGTGATTTTCATGGCTTGGTACTACCGGATATTCGGTATGGTCGCAGGGGCCGCCCTGATACTAAACGTTGTGTTAATTGTGGCGGTGCTTTCACTGTTGCAAGCCACCCTGACTTTGCCCGGCATTGCGGGAATAGTGCTCACCACCGGTATGGCAGTTGATGCGAACGTACTTATATTTGAGCGTATCCGTGAAGAGATAAGGTCAGGCTCAAGTGTTCAGGCAGCCATTTCCTCAGGCTACGACAAAGCCTTTACGACCATCGCCGATGCGAACGTCACTACACTCATCGCAGCGGTTGTGCTGTTCAGTTTGGGTACCGGTGCAATCAAAGGCTTTGCTATCACTTTAAGTATCGGCATAATTACGTCAATGTTCACGGCAATTTTTGGTTCACGCGTGATCATTAACGCGATCTATGGCGGCAAGCGCGGCAAGACGCTGGCCATCTAAACAATTAACTGGATACATAGATTAAGCATATGCGTAATTTTATTGGTGAATCAAACTTCGATTTTTTCGGTCACCGCCGTGTTGCCATGTACATCTCTGGCGCATTGATCATTCTTTCGCTGCTGGCGATTCTCATTCGCGGCTTGAACTTCGGTGTCGATTTCACCGGCGGTTTTACCATTGAAGTTGGTTACGAGAAAGCGGCCGATATTCAGGCAATACGCGATGTGCTGATTGCTGCTGACTTACCGGATGCGTCTGTGCAGAACTTCGGCTCCAGCACAGAAGTGTTAATTCGTATGGCACCACCGGAAGATGGTAAAGGTGGGGCAGCGCTTAGTGAGGAAGTATTCGCAGCACTCACACCGACCAGCGACACCCCGGTTGATATGCGTCGCGTCGAATTCGTCGGCCCGCAAGTAGGTGAGGAGCTTCGTGAAACCGGTGGGCTTGCTGTCCTCATGGCTTTGTTTGCAATCGTTATTTATATCTGGTTTCGATTTGAAAAGAAATTTTCAGCAGGTTCTGTATTGGCATTGGTTCACGATGTGGTAATCACAGTTGGTATATTCGCTTTGTTTCAGATCGAATTCGATTTGACCATTCTCGCCGCCATACTGGCCGTTATTGGTTATTCGTTAAACGACACCATAGTGGTGTTCGACCGCATTCGTGAGAATTTTCGCACTATGCGTAGTGGTACGCCAACAGAGGTTATGAATGTCTCAGTCAACCAGACGCTATCACGTACGGTCATCACATCGTTCACCACGCTGCTAGTGTTGTTCGCATTGTTTATCTTTGGTGGCAAGATCATCAATGGCTTTGCGCTGGCGCTGATCATCGGTGTGATCATCGGAACTTATTCTTCAATATTTGTGGCAAGCACGGCCGTGCTGGCATTGGGTATTACCAAGGAAGACATGATGCCAGTTGAAAAAGAAGGAGCAGATTTGGGCGACATGCCATAGTGTGTTTCGCTTTACTGCATTAGCTGCATCGATCATGGTTTGAATGAGAGGTATTGAAATTGGACGATAAAATTAAAGACACTATCAAGCGATCGTTAAATGAATTAGACGATTTGGACGACAAGCTGGAAAACTGGATAGATGATCTTCCAGATGATACTGACGAGCTTCGCGCGTCGATGAAAAATGCAATTAAAAAGATGCACAGTAAGTTGACTGAATCTGTAGGACACGGTGGAAAACTGTCGGACGAGGCTGAGTTGCAGGCCCATCTGGGGTTAATGGAGGCACGTGATAAATTAGATTCCTCAAAAGAAGTGGTCGATAACTATCTTGAAAGTGCGACCGAACAATCCAAGACACTAATGGGTCAGATTGAACTTAAATCAAAGCTTGCGAAAATGGAGGCTGAAGATTTTTGGGAAGAGCGAGGCCCGGCAATAAAAGAAGAATTCAAACAATCCAGCGAAGCTATGTTAAAAGTGGCTGGAACCGCGGCTGATGAAATCCAAAAGCAGTTGAGTAACTGGAACTCGTTGCTCTCGCGTAAGTAATAATCTCACCAACAAAAATAATACAATACGCAAACCTACGTTATTAAAATCAAAGATAACGCTGCAATTAGCTTAGGCGGCCTTGTCTAGAGGTAAGTGATCTCTACGATTATCAAGCAAGGCCTCCGTAGCGGCTTGAGACGACAGCGGGCGAGAAAAGTGATATCCCTGCAGGTAGTCGCAGCCTAATTCTACTAGCTCATTTGCCACTTCAATGGATTCGACCCCCTCTGCTGTGATACTACACCCAAAAGCGCGGGCGATCGAATTGGCAGCGCTAACGATTGAATTGTTTTGTTGGTTGCCGTGCAAGTTCATAATGAACTCGCGATCAATTTTAATGTGATTAATGGGTAGATTCTTTAAACGGCTCATTGAAGAGTAGCCAGTGCCGAAATCATCGATTGCAAGTCGATAGCCTAATGCTTCCAACTCATTGAGCACGCAGAGCGCCTTATTAAAGTCTGTCATAACGGCACTTTCTGTCAGTTCGAGTACCAACTTATCCGACTGCAGTTGCCATTTTTGTCTGCAATTTTCTAGAAATTCAATAAACTCATTGTGAGTTAGGTCGTGCGACGAAAGGTTTACGTTCATGTGTAAATCAATACCAGCTTCTAACCACGTAGACAGTTGCTGAAAACTGTTTTCAATTACCCACTGGGTTAAAAGATGAATGGTTCGTTCCTGTTCCGCAATAGGAATGAATACTTCAGGAGAAATGTACGATCCGTCTTGCTGTGGCCAGCGCACTAGCGCTTCAACTGACTGTATCCAGCCACTGGTCCCTGCGAATATTGGTTGGTAGTGAAGCTCTAGTTCATTATTGGTAATAGCCTGCCTGAGTCGTTCAGAGATCTGCAACCGCTCTTCCTGTTGCTGCCCTAGTTCATCGTTGTATTCGCAGAATGGCAGAGACAATTTACGCGCCTGATTTGCCGCCATATTGGCGTGAGATAGTAAGGCATCAACACTATTACCATGCTCCGGGCAGCGCGCTATCCCCAAGTGACAGTCCAATTGCACACTTGATTCCTGAATGATAAACGGGTCTGTCATGGCGTTGGTTATCTGCTCAACAACCTGACTTTCGCTCTCTTTGCACAAGACCAGTACAACAAAGTTGCAACCACCGAGATCATACAGCGAGCATGTTGTCGGTATGGTCGTCTTTATTCGTTCAGCTATATCTACCAGCAGCTTATTTCCGCGTTCATATCCCAGTACGTTAAAAATTTGCTGAAATTTTTGTATTGTTATTGAGATTAAAGTGGCAGAGTTGGTATCGCTACATTGGCTTGCACACTTTTTACTGAGCATTCGCTCGTTGGGCAGTAAAGTCAGCGTGTTGTGCAACGCAGCAAACTCGTTTTTCGCCTCCAGTTCCTGACTGAACAAAACAGTCTTTAGGCTTAGTTTAAGTACCATCCATACAAATAATCCGCCCGCAGAGAGGATAACTGCACTGGAAACTTTAATGGCATCGGTGACGTGTACAAGCGAAAACAGAACCAGCGTGGTGAGGTAACCTGCAACGAACCCAAACAGCAGCCCACGCAATACCTTCCACTGGGTGTTGTGAGCATAGCTTCGTTCGCACAGGGCCGCCGCCGGCTGTAAAGACACCAGCAGTGCTGCAAGGCCACAAACAATGGCAGCCACTCACAGAAAATCAGTGGAGAGAAGGTACAAGCCTTGCTCCGGAATTGTCCATGACCTGGTTCCAATTAGTATCGTCTACCAGCTGAAATAGCGGCCATGCATACAGAAAATCGGAGTGGTTTAAGCAGAAAATTGGAATTGATAGTGAGAAAGTTCTCAGATTTGAGCGCATACTCTCACGGGCGATCGCCAGAAACATGATCTATTTCAAAAGCACTTCACTGAAATCCACTAATCAATAAATCCGAAAATGCGAGAGGTTACGAATATCAAAAGCTTGTCCCAACTCAGTTAGCGAGAATCGGAATTGGGTTGTTGAATCGGCCTGACTACTTGCTGGCAATCTTATCGCGCGATTTAATCAATGGTTTCATTACTTGTAACATTTCATGGTGTACCTTTGGCGTGCCGGCCAGTACTTCACCGCCATCCATCCATGTGTCACCACCAGAGAAATCGTTAAGCAGACCACCGGCCTCACGAACAAGCAAAGCGCCCGCTGCAACATCCCACGCACTCAATCCAACCAGCCAGACACCGTCGAGTCGTCCTGCTGCTACGGCAGCTAAATCTAATGCTGCCGAACCGGCTCGTCGAATGCCGCCGGATTTTTCTGTGTAGTGACGCAGGGTCCGTTGATAAAAGTCGAGGTCTTGTCCAGTGCGATAGGGAAAACCGGTTCCGAGCAACGCTTTGTCAAGGTGGGCGGTATTACTGACACGCAAACGCTTGCTGTTAAGCCACGCACCATCGCCACGGCTGGCGGTAAACAGCTCCTGGCTGACCGGGTTGTAAACAATGGCCTGATCGAGCCGATTTTTGTGCATGAGCGCTATCGATACACTGAAGTACGGGTAGCCATGTAAAAAATTTGTTGTGCCGTCCAAAGGATCGACAATCCATTTGTATTCAGCCTCGGCGTCACCAATCCAGCCAGATTCTTCTCCAAGAATACTGTGTGCAGGGTAGGACTTTTTCAGCACATTGATGATTTCGGCTTCAGCACCGCGATCAACATCGCTGACAAAGTCGTTGCGAGCCTTCTGGTCAATTTGCAGAGTGTCGACTCTGTCCATATTACGGGTAATGACATTACCGGCCGCACGAGCCGCGCGGATACCGATATTCAGCATCGGATGCATGAGAGTGTCGTTGTCGATGGAATAGCTTGTTATTGTAAAGCCAATTCGAATTTGTCGCCCGGTTCGTTTTCACTTAAGTAGAATCACGGCATGAACTTGCAACTTGTTTTTGTATTAGTGGGCACAACTCACTCCGGCAACATCGGAGCGGCCGCCCGCGCGATTAAGAATATGGGTTTTACTGAGCTGCGACTGGTTGATTGTTGTGCTCATCTAACCCAGGATGCAATAGCCAGAGCATCCGGTGCTAATGCCTTGTTACAACAGGCTATTCGCTACCAAACCCTCGACGAGGCAGTCGCCGACTGTCAGGCTGTTATTGGTACCAGTGCCAGGGACCGGCATTTGTCAGTTCCTGTGATGGCTTGTCGTAATGTCGCAGAGGAGCTCGTCTTTGAGGCACAGCGCACAAGTGAGTCCATTCGTGCGGCGATGGTGTTCGGTCGAGAGCGTTCAGGCTTAAGCAACGAGGAAATGGATAGGTGTACGCGATTGTTGCGCATTCCTTGTAATCCTGATTTTAGCTCGTTGAATCTGGGCGCAGCAGTGCAGGTCGTGGCCTATGAATGCGCGCAGGCATTACATTCCTTCAGTGTTGACACCTCAAGCCTATCCGACACGTCTGACGACGACATCGGCGCAACGGGAGAAGCCATGCAACATTTCTACGATCAGTTGTATCGCATTATGGTGAATACCGGATTTTTGGATCCGGATAATCCAAAGCAATTGATGCGACGCATTCGACGGTATTTTGAAAGAAATCGACCAAGTTCTAAAGAAATCAACATTTTCCGCGGTATTTTGTCCGCAACGGAAAAACCGTTTCCACCGAAAAAAAAGGAACCCTGACCCAAATTAGGGTTCCATTCGTACAATAACCTAGTAAACTGATCGGAATTACTTTTGTCTCGGGAAAGTGCCATGTGGCAACTGATTAAAGAAGATGTAGCCTGTGTTTTTGAACGCGACCCCGCAGCCCGGAATCTGTTTGATGTGCTTACTTGCTATTCAGGTGTGCACGCCATGTTGTTTCATCGGCTAAACCATTGGCTCTGGAAACGCCGCGCTCGATGGTTGGCACGATTTCTCGCCAACACGTCGCGTTGGCTCACGGGCATAGAAATTCATCCTGGTGCTCAAATTGGGCGACGATTTTTCGTCGATCATGGTACCGGTGTGGTTATCGGTGAAACCGCTGAAATAGGCGATGACGTGACCCTTTACCAAGGGGTGACTCTGGGCGGCAGAACGCTCAACGAGGGCAAACGCCATCCTTCGCTTGGTAATAATGTTGTGGTGGGCGCTGGTGCAAAAATTCTCGGGCCATTCCTGGTCGGCGACAATGCTCGTATCGGTTCGAATGCAGTGGTTTTAGAAGCTGTACCACCGGGCGCAACCGTTGTCGGCGTTCCCGGGCGAGTAGTGCGATGCCAGGATGAAAACGCGAATTGCCTGGAGATGGTCAAAAACAATACCAATCTGGAGCCAGAAAAACCGGTGTTCGATGCTTATGCAGTGGCACCCGATGTGGATGACGAACCGGAACTAACCACCAGTGAATTGATGCAGGAAATAGCTGATTTACGCGCTGAGATTGCGCAAATACGCAAGGATTTCACGGCTGATCAGGCGCCGAAGCAGGCACGTACCGGCACCAAATTTTGCTGAGTTTTTGACTGGCTTGATAATACTTGACCAATTTAGTAGGAAATGTCAGAATATCGTAAAACAACGGTTAGTGATTTCATATGAAATTGACCACTAAAGGACGTTACGCCGTCACTGCAATGCTCGATCTGGCGCTGCATGCCCAGTCTGGGCCGGTATCGTTAGCAGAAATTTCCTCGCGACAGGAGATTTCGCTTTCTTACCTTGAACAGTTGTTCTCGAGACTAAGGAAGCAGGACTTGGTTGCCAGTACTCGTGGTCCTGGTGGCGGTTATCGGGTGTCTAGAAGTCTGGATAAAGTGGCCATTTCGGAAATTATTATGGCGGTTAACGAATCAGTCGACGCCACTCAGTGTGCCGGCAAAGAGAATTGTCATAGCCACGGTCGTTGTCTGACTCATGATTTATGGGAAGGGCTCAGCGAGCAAATTGAAGAGTTTTTAAGCGGCGTGTCGTTACAAGATCTGATCGACAAGCAAAGTGTTAAATCAGTGGCAATGCGTCAAGACCAAATGCAAGATCAACTGCTGGTGCAGCGTGATCATGCCGAGTTTGCTGAGGCTCAACAAAGCAGTTAGCAGTTAGCAGTTAGCAGTTAGCAAGTGAAATAAAATTAGATTTTAACTTTGAAAAATTAACAGTGAAGGTGAGCTAATAGTGAGTTCGTTGAATATACCAATCTATCTGGATTACTCCGCAACTACGCCAGTTGATGAGCGTGTTGCCAAAAGTATGAGTGAGTGCCTAACACTACAAGGTAATTTCGGTAATCCTGCGTCACGTTCACACCCTTTCGGTTGGAAGGCTGAGGAAGCTGTCGAAGAAGCCCGTCGCAACGTTGCAGAGATCATCGGGGCTGTGCCAAAAGAAATCATCTGGACGTCTGGTGCTACCGAGTCGGACAACCTGGCGATTAAAGGTGCGGCTTTGTTCAACCAGAAAAAGGGCAAGCACATTATCACCATGAAAACCGAGCACAAAGCCGTGCTCGATACCTGTCGTCAACTTGAGCGCGACGGCTTTGAAGTCACGTACATGGACCCGTTGGAAAATGGTTTGCTTGATCTGGAAGCATTCAAAAAAGAGATTCGTGACGACACAACAGTGGTGTCGGTTATGCACGTGAACAACGAGATTGGCGTAATACAAGATATTGCCGCCATTGGCGCTATCACACGTGAAAAAGGTATTATTTTTCATGTTGATGCGGCGCAAAGCCCTGGCAAGGTGCCCATTGATGTAGATGAGATGAACGTCGACCTTATGTCACTGTGCGCTCACAAGGTTTATGGTCCCAAGGGAATAGGCGCGCTGTACGTTCGTCGTAAGCCTCGTATTCGACTCGAAGCACAAATTCATGGTGGTGGCCATGAACGCGGCATGCGTTCAGGCACATTGGCGACTCATCAAATCGTGGGTATGGGCGAGGCTTTCCGTATTGCACGAGAAGAAATGGCTTCTGAAGCAGAGCATCTGAGTAAGTTGCGTGATCGACTCTGGAATGGCGTCAAAGACATGGAGGAGATATACCTCAACGGTGATCTTGAACAGCGTATCCCTGGTAATCTGAATATCAGCTTTAACTTTGTAGAAGGCGAAAGCCTGATCATGTCACTGAAAGATATCGCGGTTTCCAGTGGCTCGGCATGCACAAGTTCCAGTTTGGAACCATCGTACGTACTTCGAGCAATTGGTCGTAATGATGAACTGGCACACAGCTCGATTCGATTCACAATGGGGCGTTTCAGCACAGAGGAAGAAGTCGATTTCACTATTGGAAAAGTTCGCGAAGCGGTTGAAAAACTGCGTGAATTGTCCCCATTATGGGACATGTTTAAAGATGGCGTAGACCTTGACTCAGTCGAGTGGGCGCATCATTAATCGAACCACATCGGTTGTTTGATTAATTAGATTGAGCTTGGCTGGTATTGGTCGATAATGGTAGACCAAGCAATAGGGAACGTATGCCAATTGGCGAAGGGATAGCGCTCTGGTTGGCAAAAATATAAACTAATCACGATGTTGGCGGTGATTTCAATGCAACAGCACCGCTAACCCAAATTACAGCAGTTTTGGAGAACAAAAATGGCGTATAGCGATAAAGTACTTGATCATTACGAAAACCCGCGTAACGTAGGCGTGCTCGACAAAGACGATCCCAATGTCGGTACCGGCATGGTCGGCGCTCCAGCATGTGGCGACGTTATGCGTTTGCAAATCAAAGTATCTGAAGACGGTGTTGTTGAAGATGCAAAATTTAAAACCTACGGTTGTGGTTCAGCGATCGCCTCATCATCTCTGGTTACCGAGATGGTCAAAGGCAAAACGCTGGATGAAGTAGCTGCGATCAAGAATTCTGAAATCGTGGAAGAGCTTGCGTTGCCGCCTGTAAAGATTCATTGTTCAGTTTTGGCTGAAGATGCAATCGCAGCAGCAATCGCTGATATTAAAGCCAAACGTGAAGAGCAAAGCGTCCAGAAAGCCAGTGCTTAGTCAGCGCTGATCGGACCAAACCTGCTGTCTCGATTGGATGCTCAGAACAAAGCTGGGCAATGCAATGAAAGTCAGACTAGTCTGGGGCCCGGGTTTGGGGTACTGGCTGAGGTGTGTGGTAGATAAGGAAAAGCCATGGCGATTACAATGACAGAAAGAGCTGCTGACCATGTCAGGAGTTATATAGCCAAGCGTGGTAAAGGTATAGGGTTGCGGTTGGCAGTGCGTACTACCGGCTGCTCGGGTATGGCTTATGTACTCGAATTTGCCGATGAGGTCGCTGCCAACGATGCTGTATTTGAACATCGTGATATCAAGGTGGTTGTTGATCAGAAGAGTCTCGTTTACCTTGACGGCACAGAGCTCGATTTTGCGAAAGAGGGTTTGAAAGAGGGGATTATCTTTAAAAACCCTAACGTGAAAGATGAGTGTGGTTGTGGTGAGAGTTTCAATATTTGACTTATCAGCAAGGTTAATCAAAGCACCGCTGACGGCCCGCTAATCGGGCCGTCATTCATTCCATTAGCAGCAATTTTCGCATAAAGAAACATATTGGTAATGCAGGTCGATTTTTCGAACAATTATTTTGAGCTGTTTGAACTGCCCGTTCAATTTGATGTATCGCAAGATCATCTCGACACACGCTTTCGGTCGGTACAACGCTACCTTCATCCAGATAAGTTTGCGGCCGCATCCGATGCTGAGCGACGCTGGTCGATACAGGCGGCAAGTTTTGTAAACGAGGCTTATCAATGCTTGTCTGCACCAATAAAACGTGCATCGTATATCTTGTCATTGAACGGTATAACGCTCGATGAGGAGACCGATACACAAATGTCCCCAATGTTCCTAATGGAGCAAATGGAGCTGCGCGAGGCCATCGGTGACGCGCCTGATGCAAGCGATCCCTATGCTGCGCTTGACAAGATTGCCGCGCAGTTAAATGATGGCAGGCGCAATAGTG
Source organism: uncultured Granulosicoccaceae bacterium (assembly GCA_938045275.1). Taxonomy (GTDB): domain Bacteria; phylum Pseudomonadota; class Gammaproteobacteria; order Granulosicoccales; family Granulosicoccaceae; genus Granulosicoccus. The sequence continues at coordinate 24,497 of CALIMV010000084.1, read as the reverse complement.
CTGATGAATTCTCGCAAGCTGCCAGCAATGAAGATTGGCAGCAAGCGCGAACCGTTGTTCGCCAGTGGCAATTTTTGGAAAAATTGGTATCCGAAGTTCAAAGCCTTGAGGCGAGACTGGATGATGCCCTTTGATGATGTCCCTTAATAAGATGTAGTTTCAGATGTGAAAGCAATTGCACAATACGCAATGATCAATTGAATTGTGTTCGTAGTTGTTTTTGAGAAAATAGTGTTTAAAAGATTAAGCTTCAGGCGAATTTAGAACAGGTTTATCAACAATGGCATTGCTGCAAATATCCGAGCCCGGTCAATCTCAAGCGCCGCATCAGCGACGACTTGCTGTGGGTATCGATCTGGGCACAACCAACTCGCTGGTAGCATCTGTTATCAGCGGTTCAGCAAGCGTGCTCAAAGATGAGCACGAGCAATGGACAATACCATCCGTTGTGCACTATTCAACGAACCACGAGCCCCTGGTTGGAAAATCAGCACAAGAAAAAGCGGCCAGCGATCCGTTCAATACTATTCGTTCGGCAAAACGACTGATGGGTAAAGGGGCAAACGATGTGCAGCAATCCTGGTTAGCTGATCATTATCAGTTTGATCTTGAAACTGGCTCTATACCGGCGTTCAAAACCGTCGTTGGTAATAAATCGGCTATCGAAGTATCGGCTGACATATTGTCGAAGTTGCGAGCCACCGCCGAGCAAACGCTGGGTGGGGATTTGGTTGGCGCAGTCATCACCGTGCCAGCCTACTTTGACGATGCTCAGAGACAAGCCACCAAAGATGCTGCTGCACTTAGCGGTATTCATGTTTTGCGATTGCTTAACGAACCTACAGCGGCGGCTGTTGCCTACGGACTGGACAGTGGCACCGACGGTGTAGTGGCCATATACGATTTAGGTGGTGGCACATTTGATATCTCATTATTAAAAATGCAACGAGGTGTTTTTGAAGTGCTAGCCACGGCTGGTAACACTGCTCTTGGGGGTGATGACTTTGATAACGCAATAGCAGATTGGATGCGAACGCGAGCAGGCCTTGAACAAATGCCAGACCAGAGCTCACATCGTCAACTGTTGCGTTTGGCAAGGTCGGTTAAAGAGCAACTATCCTCGCAAGACAAAACATCGTATGCCTTAAACCTAAGCGATGAAATAAATATTAGTGGTGAAATCAGTGTCGCAGATGTCAATGCGATTATTGAACCACTGCTAAAAAACACGCTTGCACCTTGTCGGCAGGTATTGAGAGACGCTGGCATTGCAAAGACCGATGTAAAAGCCGTTGTCATGGTAGGAGGGTCCACGCGTGTCCCGTTGGTCCGAACTATGGTAAGTGAATTCTTTGATCAACCGGTGCTTACAGACATAGACCCCGATCAAGTGGTTGCTATAGGTGCTGCCGTTCAAGCTAATGTATTGGCAGGTAATAAAACTGACGACGATTTGCTGCTGTTGGACGTCATACCATTGTCTTTGGGCCTGGAAACCATGGGTGGTTTAGTGGAGAAAATTATTCCGCGAAACACCACTATCCCGATTGCGCGAGCGCAGGAATTCACAACATATAAAGACGGTCAGACCGCAATGGCCTTACATGTAGTTCAGGGTGAACGCGAACTGGTATCAGATTGCCGTTCATTGGCCAATTTTGAGCTGCGTGATATACCAGCACGTGTCGCAGGGGCGTGCCGAATTCAAGTACTATTTCAAGTGGATGCTGATGGTTTGCTTAGTGTCAGTGCCCTTGAAAAGGAATCCGGGGTTTTGGCCAGTATCGATGTAAAACCCTCTTACGGACTCAGTGATGGCGAAATTGAACAGATGCTAAAAGCGTCAATGGAACACGCCTCTGAAGATGTGCAAAAGCGCGCATTGGCTGAACAGAAAGTGGAAGGTAGACGGGTAGTTGAAGCTATATCCAGCGCGCTGGAAGCTGATGGTGATACCCACCTATCAGTTGATGAACGAACTGATATAGATGCATTGATTGAAACGCTTTTAGAAAAACTGGAACAAGATAACGGTGATGCAATCAAGCAGGCAATTGAAAAGCTTGAAGCAGGTAGTAGTTTGTTCGTAGAGCGTCGTATGAATGCAAGTGTGAAGCAGTTAATGGCAGGTCAAGAGATAGAGGAGTTGGAACGAACACTCGTAAGCTCTGACGCAAGCCGTGAAACTTAACAAATGAATATTAATGTTAACTTTAGACTCAGCGTTAATCTTAATTTATAAACCGGATCAATTAAATGCCAACGATCACAGTAAAACCTCATCCTGAACTTTGCCCAGACGGCACCACATTTACAGTTGATTCTGGCGTGTCCGTATGCGATGCGTTGCTGCGCAACGACGTGGATATTGAGCATGCGTGTGAAAAGTCATGCGCATGCACCACCTGCCATGTGCACATTAGGGTGGGATTGGACTCCATAGAAGAAGCAGATGAGCTCGAAGAAGATTTTCTGGATAAAGCTTGGGGGCTTGATCCGGATTCGCGCCTTAGTTGTCAGGCAATTGTTGAGAATGATGATCTGGTGATAGAAATTCCCAAATACACGATCAACATGGTTTCGGAGAATCATTGATGAAATGGACTGACACGCTCGACATTGCCATTGAACTCGTCGACGCTCATCCCGACGTCGACCCGCAACTTGTTCGTTTTACTGATTTGCACGCGTGGGTTATGGCGCTGGAAGGCTTTGACGACGATCCGGAAAAGTCTTCAGAAAAAATCCTTGAATCCATTCAGATGAATTGGATAGAGGAGAAGGACTGAGTCGAGTTCTGCTAACCCCCGCATAGCTGAGGGTTTTAAATAGTTGGAGGTGCCGCATTTAATGGCATGCTCCGATGGGTGAATGAGTTGATATTTGGGGATTACGAGGGTGTGCGAGAACCCTGACTGAGAAATCACGGATTTAGTTCTACAATAATAGTTGCTCCATTACCTGAGCATGAGTATACTTCTCAGGTTGTGTTCGGCATCATCGGGGTATGGCGCAGTCTGGTAGCGCATCTGGTTTGGGACCAGAGGGTCGTAGGTTCGAATCCTGCTACCCCGACCAAGTTTTATCGTGACGAATACAACAATTGCAGCAAGCGAGTTAGTATCCTGCAGTTAGCTTCCATTGGTTAACGAAATTTTGTTTGTTGATGATTTTTGCTAATTGATGAGCTTTTGTTAATTTAACCGCAGGTGGCCGGGTCCTATCAAGCGCCCGTAGCTCATTTGGATAGAGCATCGGCCTTCTAAGCCGAGGGTAGCAGGTTCGAATCCTGCCGGGCGCGCCATAGCTCATTTTTGGGTCTTATGGGTGTTTACAGAATTCGCTTTTGCAGCTATTCGCAGATAATTTAGTCAGGTAATTTAGTAAGTTAGTTGAGTCATTTGGCAGAATATTGGCTGAAAAGCAGAAATTTGGCAGAATATATTTGCTGAATTTATTAGCTAAATATAAGCAAAGCAGTGGCGGGCGTAGCTCAGTTGGTAGAGCGCGGGATTGTGATTCCCGTGGTCGCGGGTTCAATCCCCGTCGCTCGCCCCACTTCCCTGTAAATATTTGCGATAAATTTGTTGCAGTTCCCTTCACAGCGGCATCTATTGCTACTCTGGCGTTAATGTTCCGCTATAATTCTGACCATGCAACAGATGAGTTAGGTCAGATTGGCTGAAATGTAGGCATTGGTAGAGATAACGGCTAGGAATCAACGCCTATGCTGGTTTAAATTAGAGATAACAATGCGGGAGTGGTGGAATTGGTAGACACGCCAGATTTAGGTTCTGGTGCCGCAAGGTGTGGAGGTTCAAGTCCTCTCTCCCGTACCATTTTATCTTTAGTGTTAGTCAATATTACTGATCAACTGATGTTGATCATAACTTTGATCAGATTTAGTTGAAACTAGAACAATCGACCATAGTAAACAATTGGTCATAGTTAAAATTGGTTGTTATACGTTAGTACCGTGTTGTTACTACGTTGGGTATTGCGTTGGTTACTACGTTACTACATAGATCAACCGATTTCTTTGCCAGTGAGGATGTCAATCCTTCCATTCGCATCGCATTCAAGTGTTATTCGGTAGGGTCCGAATGATTTACCATCCCGGCTCGGTAAAACGGATGACTCACACGAGTCGCTATTGCTGAGTCAATGAGATCGCAGTTTATTGAGGCAATCATGCAAGTATCCGTAGAAACCACCCAGGGACTCCAGCGAAAAATGACTATTGCGCTTCCCGCTGAAGATATCGACAGCGCGGTGACAGAACGCCTGCAGTCATTGGGTAAAACCACCAGAATGAACGGTTTTCGGCCAGGTAAGGTCCCATTTAATGTACTGAAAAAGCGCTTTGAACCACAAGTTCGCTCGGAGGTGCTTGGCAATCTGATCAACAAATCTTTCTACGACGCAGTGCAGCAGGAGCAATTGCGTCCTGCGGGACAGCCTGTAATTGCACCCGAAGATGAAAAAGACAATGGCGCTGACGGTTTTAGTTACATCGCCACCTTCGAAGTTTATCCAGAGTTCGACCCCATTTTTAACGAAAAAATCAGTGTAACCAAGCCACTGGTGGATATAAATGATTCAGATATTGATGAAATGATTGAATCCCTGCAGAAGCAACGGACCGACTACAAAGCCGTTGAACGGGCTGCGGCGAATGATGATCAGATTGTCATCGATTTCACTGGCCGCGTGGATGGAGAAGAGTTTGAAGGCGGCAAGGCCGAAAAAGCGCCGCTGGTTTTAGGCTCTGGTTCTATGATTGAGGGCTTTGAAACACAGTTACTTGGTCTGAGCGCAGGTGATGAAAAGACTATCCAGGTCACATTTCCGGAAGACTATCAAGCTGAACACCTCGCCGGAAAGCTGGCTGAGTTCGATATAAACGTGCACGAGGTCAAGGAATCATTCCTTCCTGAGCTTAATGAGGAGCTGATTAAGAGTTTTGGCATCGAAGACGGTACGCTTGAGAGTTTAAAGGCCGATATATCTAAAAATATGGAAAGGGAGCTGAAACAAAGGATTGATAACGAGGTGAAAACCCAGATTATGGACGGTCTGCTTGAGCTAAATCCGATCGATATACCAGCCTCTCTCGTAAAAGAGGAAATTGAACGTCAAAAGGAACAGATGATGCAGCAAATGCCTGCTGATGCTGATGCCTCGTTTTTAGGCGATGAGCTGTTCACGGAGCAGGCTGAAAGACGGGTTCGGCTAGGGTTAGTCGTTGGTGAGATTGTGCAGAAGTCAGAAATCAAAGCGGATGCTGCGGCTGTGCGTGCGCAGGTTGAGACAATGTCAAGTTCTTATCAGGACCCTCAACAGGTAATTGACTACTATTATAGTAACCCTGAAATGTTAAAAAATGTAGAGGGTTTGGTACTGGAAGAGGCAGTTACAGCAAAGGTGTTGGACGCGTCGACAATTACTGAAGAATCACGCTCATTTCAGGACATGATGAATCCTCCGAAAGCGGAAACAGCGAGCGAATAATTTAATTAGACTATCCGACATAAGTCTTAGTCGAATAAACTTGATCGAGTAAAAACGAGAGAAAACAGACCATGAGTTTTGGTTTCACATCAACTACATCAGTACCTGGCGGCTCAGCTCCGGAAGTTTCGGCTACAGGCATGATCCCAATGGTTATCGAACAAACACCGCGAGGTGAGCGTTCGTTCGATATCTATTCGCGATTACTCAAAGAGCGCGTTATTTTCATGGTCGGGCAGGTCGAAGACTTCATGGCCAACGTTATCGTTGCTCAATTGTTATTTTTGGAGTCTGAAAATCCGGACAAAGAAATATCTTTGTATATCAACTCACCTGGTGGTTCAGTGACTGCCGGTATGGCAATTTACGACACCATGCAGTTTATCAAGCCACCTGTGAGCACACTTTGCATTGGGCAGGCTGCCAGTATGGGCGCATTTCTACTTGCCTCTGGTGCCCCCGAGAAACGGTTTTTGCTGCCTAACTCTCGGGTTATGATCCATCAGCCTTCAGCCGGCTTTCAGGGACAGGCTACGGACATAGACATCCACGCAAGGGAAATACTGGCCATGAAGGAACGAATGAACGTGTTGATGGCCAAACACTGCAATCAGACCCCTGAAAAAGTGCAGCAGGATACCGAGAGAGACAATTTTATGACGGCTGAGGACGCGCTGGCCTATGGGTTAGTTGACAGAATTGTCCACTCCCGTTCAGATGAGTTGGATGTTGCCAGTAGCGGTACGGTATCACCTGGCGGCGAACAAAACGGAAAAGACGCCTGAGGGCAAGGATGAGACGCAATTTTCATCGGAATTTCAATGGTGTGTGACGCTCTCAACAACAATGAGAGTGGTCACATACACCCCCTTGAAATATCAGGTAAAACACGGCAAGGTGTGGTGAAGGCAAAGGTTTAGAAAAGCATGAGCGAAGACAACAAAAAAGAAGACGGCAAGCTGCTTTACTGCTCTTTTTGCGGTAAAAGTCAGCATGAGGTCCGCAAGCTAATTGCGGGACCGTCCGTATTTATTTGTGACGAGTGCGTCGATCTATGTAATGACATCATTACCGAGGAGATGCAGGATCAGGGCGATACCGGTGAAAGTGCGCTGCCTAAGCCGCATGAAATAAACGAATTGCTTGATTCTTACGTCATCGGACAAGCCAAAGCCAAGAAAATACTCTCAGTAGCTGTATACAACCACTACAAACGACTGGAGTACAAAGATAAAAAGGGCGACGTTGAGTTGGCAAAAAGCAACATCCTGCTTATTGGCCCAACCGGATCGGGTAAAACCCTACTGGCCGAAACGCTTGCCCGCACATTAAATGTGCCATTCACTATTGCAGACGCAACCACGCTTACTGAAGCCGGTTATGTTGGTGAAGACGTTGAAAATATCATTCAGAAGCTACTGCAAAAATGCGACTACGATGTCGAAAAGGCGCAAACGGGCATAGTTTATATCGATGAGATCGACAAAATATCCCGTAAATCGGATAACCCGTCCATTACTCGCGATGTTTCGGGTGAAGGTGTGCAACAGGCACTGCTCAAACTGATCGAAGGTACTGTTGCGTCAGTACCGCCACAAGGCGGGCGCAAGCATCCACAGCAAGAGTTTTTGCAAGTTGATACATCAAACATTTTGTTTGTGTGCGGTGGTGCGTTTGCAGGTCTCGAAAAAATCATCCAGGAACGCTCTGAGAAAGGCGGAATTGGTTTTGCCGCTGAAGTGAAGTCAAAAGATGACAGCAAGAACATTGGCGAGATGCTGCTCGATATTGAAGCGCAAGATCTTATTCAATTCGGATTGATTCCAGAATTTGTTGGTCGACTCCCAGTCGTGGCAACACTTGAAGAGCTTGACGAAGAAGCGTTGGTGCGTATTTTGATTGAACCCAAAAACGCTATTACCAAGCAATATGAAAAGCTTTTATCAATGGAAGATGTCGATATCGAATTTCGAAAAGACGCATTGCAGGCAGTGGCCAAGAACTCTCTCGAGCGTAAAACAGGCGCTCGTGGTTTGCGGACCATTCTGGAAAACGTACTGTTGGAAACCATGTACGAATTACCAAGGCTGGAGAACGTCAAGAAAGTGATACTCGATGGCGCTGTTGTTCGTGGTGAGTGTAAACCGTATCTGCTGCTTGAAGGGCAGGAGAAAGTCATTGAAGAGGAGAAGTATCGTCGGGCTGCTTCAGACGACTAAGCTTATATCGGCGAGATCGGCAGAGCTGTTCCAGTTCTGGTTGGGCTGATTTTTTGGCCTGATTTTAAACTTAGCCGAATTCCTCAATCGTCAAATCTTGATCGTCAAAACCCGACTTGTTCGGGTTTTTGCCGTTATCATGTAACCTAATTAGAATAGCCCTACATCTTTTAGGGTGTTTGATTTCAGATCTGTTTCCATTCCAATTATTACCATTTTATGGCTAAACGTACCCTATTACCCTTCGTAATTAAGGTTAAATCCTTGAATTCTGAGTTTACGTATATAAGTTGTCGTGTATGCTGAAAGTATGCACCTTTACCTTCGCGAACCGATTTACGCACATGGGAATGGATGAGTGACAGATTCAAATAATATCAATGAACAACACGCAGAGTTGTTGCCTGTGTTGCCGCTACGCGATGTTGTTGTATACCCACATATGGTTATCCCGTTATTCGTTGGCCGGGATAAATCTATAGAGGCTTTAGATGCCGCCATGTCCAAAGACAAGCGGATTATTCTGGCGGCGCAAACCAAGGCATCCATCGATGAGCCTGGGCCTGATGACATACATGAAGTCGGTACCGTCGCCACTATATTGCAGTTATTGAAGCTACCAAACGGCACAATAAAAGTTCTGGTTGAAGGTCAGCAAAGAGTTAAGCTGACCCGCACTGAACATCAGCAAGGCGGTTTCTTCAGTGCCGAATACACCCGACCTGAAGTCGGCAATGTCGATATCGACGATAAGAAAACGGGTGTACTGATTCGAACGGTAACTGACATGTTCGATCAATACGTAAAAATGAACAAGAAGGTACCGCCAGAAATTCTGAGTTCCATCGCAGGTGTTGAGGAAGCTGATCGTCTTGCCGATATGATCGCAGCTCAAATGTCTTTGAAAGTCGATGAGAAACAAAAAATTCTGGAGCTTTTCGATGCGTCAGAACGACTCGAGCATCTGCTTCACTTAATGGAATCCGAGCTGGACTTACTACAGGTTGAAAAACGTGTGCGCGGTCGAGTTAAACAGCAAATGGAGAAGAGCCAACGAGAGTACTACCTGAATGAGCAAATGAAGGCCATTCACAAAGAGCTTGGTGAAATGGACGATGTGCCAAACGAGCTTGAAGATCTGGCTGCCAAAATCGAGAAAAAGGGCTTGTCCAAAGAAGCCCGGAAAAAAGCCACGGGCGAATTAAACAAACTAAAAATGATGTCACCGATGTCTGCAGAAGCAACAGTGGTGCGCAACTATATTGACACACTGGTTGGACTGCCGTGGAAGAAAAAATCGAAACTGATTAAATCGCTAGCAGATGCTGAACAAACGCTCGAGGACGATCACTATGGTCTTGAGAAAGTAAAGGAACGCATTCTCGAATACCTTGCTGTACAGCGACGAGTCAAGAAAGCCAAAGGCCCTATTTTGTGCCTGGTAGGACCTCCAGGAGTAGGTAAGACTTCACTGGGTAAATCTATTGCCCGTGCAACTGGAAGAAAATTTAGTCGAATGGCGTTGGGCGGGGTACGTGATGAAGCGGAAATTCGCGGCCATCGACGCACATACATTGGCTCCATGCCAGGAAAAATTGTGCAGAATCTGGCGAAGGTAGGAAAACGCAACCCACTTATACTGCTCGATGAAATCGATAAAATGTCTACCGATTTTCGAGGTGATCCATCGTCTGCTTTACTAGAGGTGCTCGACCCAGAACAAAATCACACGTTCACTGACCACTATCTGGAAGTAGAGTTTGATTTGTCAGATGTCATGTTCGTGGCGACTGCCAATACAATGAACATTCCCGAGCCGCTACTCGACCGCATGGAAGTTATTCGCATTCCTGGGTATACGGAGAAGGAGAAATTTAATATTGCCGATCGTTACCTGGTTCCTCGCAAAATGAAAGACAATGGTTTAGGCGATCAGGAAATTGAAATTCAAGACGAAGCAATCATGTCAATGATCCGGTCTTATACTCGCGAGGCTGGTGTGCGAAATCTCGAAAGAGAGATCTCCAAAGTATGTCGGAAGGTTGTTCGACAAGTCATGGGCGAAGAATCACCAGAGCAAGTTATAGTCGACGCTGATAATGTGGGTGACTACCTTGGTGTACAACGTTTTCGTTTTGGACGTGCAGACGAAAAGAATCAAGTTGGACAAGTAACAGGCTTGGCCTGGACACAAGTTGGCGGTGAATTGCTGACGATAGAAAGCGCAATTGTTCCGGGTAAAGGCAAATTGAGTTACACAGGACAGCTCGGCGATGTCATGCAAGAGTCGATTCAAGCTGCCATGATGGTTGTTCGCAGCCGTGCGCAATCACTAGGACTGGATGAAGATTTCCATGAAAAGAATGATCTTCATGTGCATGTTCCTGAAGGAGCAACTCCAAAAGACGGACCCAGTGCCGGCATAGGTATGTGTACCGCTCTGGTTTCGTCTCTGACGCAGGTTGCTGTGCGTGCGGATATCGCCATGACAGGAGAAATAACGCTGCGTGGAGAAGTGCTTCCCATTGGTGGCCTCAAGGAAAAACTGCTTGCCGCACAGAGAGGTAGTATTAACACAGTGATCATTCCTCTGGAAAACAAGAAAGATTTAGCCGAGATTCCAGACGATATTCTGGAAGGACTCGAAATTCGTCCAGTTCAATGGATTGATGAGGTTCTTGAGATTGCGCTGGAATCGACCCCAACAAACGAGTCTGCCACCCTAGGCGAAAAGGTTAAATCATCGACTGATGAAGCCGAAAAGGGTGATGTTGGCAGCATTCGTCATCATTGATACCTGGTAACTATTTGACTAGTCTGACTTGCTAAGTACGAATCTGCGGTCTAGATATAAAGGATTAGTCAGGTAGTTTTACCACCATTACCGGATAATTCACAGGCTGTAACCCGCTAAAACAGTGGGTTTATGGGCGTTAATGACGTATTATGATAGAAATCGCCAGAGCGGGTTGCGCACTGGGATATTTACAATTGACCAAAAAAGAAACGGGGAAAGCATTAAATGAACAAAGCTGAATTTGTTGATGCGGTAGCAGCGAAAGCTGACATGTCTAAAACAGAAGCGGCAACGGCAGTAGATGCTGTGCTCGATTCTGTTGCAGCTGCACTTAAAGATGGTGAACAGGTTACGTTAGTAGGGTTCGGCACTTTTCTTGTAAGACACAGAGAAGCTCGCACAGGTCGTAATCCACGCACCGGTGAACCCTTAGCGATAAAAGCATCAAATGTTCCTAGCTTTAAAGCTGGTAAAGCTTTAAAAGAAACTGTAAACTAGCCGGCTTGGGTGCTTAGCTCAGCTGGTAGAGCATCGCCCTTACAAGGCGAGGGTCGGGGGTTCGATCCCCTCAGCACCCACCAAAATTAGCTGACTGTAAAATGAGCTTGTAGTTAGATCAATTTATAGTTAGCTGATAAAGTTTGCGTCAAAGCGGTTTGCTCGATAGTCCGCTTTGAATTTGGAATACGTGAAGTCGAAAGACGTAAGCGTTTAAGCATTTGGAGCGGTAGTTCAGTTGGTTAGAATACCGGCCTGTCACGCCGGGGGTCGCGGGTTCGAGTCCCGTCCGCTCCGCCATTGGTACCGAGGGAACTAATAGATTAAGGTTAGTCTCTTATAAAAAACGGGTGCTCAGGCACCCTTTTTTTTTGCTCGTATACCTATACGTAAAAGCATTGTGTAAAAGTTTTTGTACAAATGAAACTGGTTGCATACACGTCCTCGTGTGGCTGTGCATCCAAAATTTTATTATCTAATTTCGTCGTTAGCTTAGGCCGTCATCATGTTACTTGACCTCAGAGAAACCGTTCGCAACTCCAAACCTATCAAGTACACCTTGATAACTATTATTTGTATTCCGTTTGCGTTGGTGGGTATCGGCTCTTACCTTGGTGGGAGTGCTTATAACGACGTTGCGGAAGTCGACGGTGTGCCCATCAACGATTTACAGGTTGATCGTGCATACAATGCGCTTAAAGGTCAGTATCAACAGATGTTTGGAGGCAATATTCCACAAAATCTGTTTTCTGACGAAACTATCCGAGGTCAGGCATTAGACAGTCTGGTGACGGAAATTGTTGTGAACAACACAGTTGAAGAATACAAGTTTGCTGTTGGCGATGAAACATTAGGCCGCGCCATACGAAACGACCCTCGATTCCAAGTCGATGGAAAATTCGACGCAGAACGTTACCAGAACATGATTCAAGGAAGCCTGGACAATGTCGGCAATTACGAAGAATCACTGCGTGCAAGTGCGGCTGTTACCCAGTTCAGGGCAGGCATTGCGGCAACTAACTTTGAACTACCTAATGAAACTGAGCGACTCGAAACCCTGCAAGGCCAAACAAGAACGATCGACTTTGTAACCTATTCAATCGATAAAGCGATTGAAAATATTGAAGTGACCGATGAACAGATAAGTGACTACTTCGATGAAAATGCCGATAACTACCAGTTTCCAGAGCGGGCAAAAATTGAATACATCGAACTGAAAAAATCTGATCTTGCAGCGGCAGTAGAGGTCAGCGATGAAGAGGTTGAAGCGTACTACAACGACAATAATTCAGAGTTCATAACAACTCAAGCGGTTCGAGAAACCTCACATATCTTGCTTGAAGTAGCCGATGCCGGTGACGCAGACGAGGTTGCTGCCAAGACCGCTGAGATTGAGGCGATAAAAGCACGTATAGCAGCAGGCGAAGCATTTGCCGATTTAGCAAAAGAGTTATCTGACGATATCGGCTCGGCGCAGGCAGGTGGAAGTCTCGGTTTACTGGAAGCTGAGTATTTAGAACCGCAATACGTCGAAGCTGCAACTGAACTGGAAGAAGTTGATGAACTCAGTGGGGTGGTAAAAACACGATTTGGCGTTCATCTGATTAAGCTCGATAAATATGAACCCGCTGTTATTACGCCTTTTGAAGACGCCAAAGAAAGCATTGTGTCGCTTTTGCAGAACGATGCCGCTGACATTGAGTTTTTGGAATTGCGCACTGCAATGGAAGAAAACATTGCAAGCGATCCTGAGTCTTTAGAAGTTGCTGCTGATGCATCCAATGTAGAAATAATGAAATCTGATTGGATCGATGCTGATACACAAAGCGATCCGCTCTTGTCTAATCCGTTAATTTTATCGGCAGCATTCAGTGAAGATGTACTGGAAAATAAGAACAATTCAGATCTACTCGAAATAGGCCCGGGTCATGTGGTTGCCGTTCGTACCATCGAACATGAAGGACCACGCCCCAAAACACTCGATGACGTTAAAGATGATGTAACCAATACGTTAAAGCGCGAAGGGGCTGAAGCGCAATTGGAAGAGGCGGCCAAGAATGCAGTGGCACTGATGCTTAAAGGGACCCCTGTTAGCAAAGTGGCAAAGGATGACCCAAATGCTACCGCTACTACAAATGAAAAACTAACTCGCGACTCAACGGTGATTGATGCGAACGCAATCCGAGAAATTTATGCTTTGGCAAAGCCTGCAGAAGGCAAGGTATTGGTAAAGTCGGTTGCTTTGCTAAATGGCGATAGGGTCGCCTACGCTTTGAAGGCTGTTGAGTCACCTGAACCGAAAGATACCGAAGACTCAGCCGATAATGCTGAGCCTGCTGGTCCACAGAGTCCCCAAAACAGTCAGGTGAATTTAGGACAGGCCGAACTGGCCGCTGTTATTGCTAACTTGCGCGAAAAAGCGGATGTAAGCTTCGAACAGTAAAAGTAACGAAATCAAGTGTACAAGTGGTCCGACATCCACACTAGCGAGGATGCTCGGCGAATCGCGAGGAAGCGTCTGCCTTGGATGGTATTCGATTACATCGATGGCGCTGCTGGTTATGGTCTTGGCGATGAATTAAATCAGCAAGCTATCCGGGAAATGCGATTGCAGACCCGAATACTGATCGACGTTGAAAATCGTAGTATTAAAAAATCCATTTTTGGAATGGATTGCCGACTGCCTTTTGGTATTTCACCTATGGGTATGTGCAATCTGTCTTGTCCCGGTGCCGATCTGATATTGGCGCGGTTTGCAGCCGAGCATAATATCCCTATCGGTGCATCCACAGCGGCGTCAACCTCCTTGGAAAGCATTGGAAAAGCAGCTGGCGGTAACGCCTGGTTCCAGCTTTACTTCGGTGGTGATGAAGATGTTTGCGACGAACTGATCAATAGAGCGGAGCAGGCTGGCTACGATACGTTGATATTCACCGTTGATGTGCCTGAAGTGGGCAGAAGGCCTCGTGAGCTGCGTCACGGATTTAAAATGCCGTTCAAGATTGGTCCTCGACAGTTTTTAGACTTTGCACTTCATCCCCAATGGTCGATTAACAGCTTGCGCTCTGGTGCACCCCAACTGGCCAATTTTGATGGTACCAATAGCGCGTTTGATCGAACTCGTTCTCGTGCCGGCGTTAGCTGGGCCTACCTTGATCGCATTCGAAAACGGTGGAAAGGCAAGTTGGTTGTCAAAGGTGTATTACACGCCGGTGACGCTAAACGCCTGGTTGAACATGGCGTTGATGGCATACAGGTGTCGAGTCATGGCGGACGACAACTAGACAGTGTTCAATGCGCTATTCTTGCTTTAGCCAATATTCGCAATGCCATAGGCGAAGATGTTCCTTTGATTTATGACAGTGGAATTCGTACAGGCGAGGATATTTGCAAAGCGTATGCCCTCGGTGCTGATTTCGTTATGCTTGGCAGGCCTTTGCTGTTCGCGATGGCAGCTGGCGGAGAGAAAGGCTTGCATCAGTTGGGCGATGTTATTGCTCAGGAAACCAGTATTGCGTTGGCGCAGATGGGGTTGAATGACATCAACCAGTTAGACAGTACTGTATTGCTCTAGATACTGAAGTGGCAGGTTACCGGCAAATGCCCATGTCTACAATGTCCAGTGTTGTTTTATCAATTCACACAGTGAAAAAATCACGTTGTTAATTTATCCCACTTGATCATCGCATCGAGTCAATTGCCCTGGAGAAATAAATGAGTTTAGTATCAGAATTTAAAGCGTTCGCAATGAAAGGCAGCCTGATGGATATGGCGGTCGGCATTATCATCGGCGCGGCTATCGGAAAAGTGGTTGGTGCGTTGGTTGAAAATATTCTAATGCCACTTATTGGAACAGTGATGGGCGGATTGGATTTTTCATCATTAGCTGTGAAAGTGGGTGAAGCCAGTATTGGGTATGGGGCATTTATCCAGGCGCTCATAGACTTTATTATTGTCGCTTTTGTTATTTTTATGATACTCAAAGCAATGAATAATATGAAAAAAGCAGAAGTCGAAGAAGATACGCCAGCTGAAGATATAGCATTGCTGACCGAAATTCGCGATTTGCTGAAGAAGCAATAAAAAGCAAGACACTTTATTATTGTTGAACCTGACACTTAAGTGTAGTGTCAAGCATAGAACCGGCTTTCACGTAGGCTATCCAATATAGGAGCGGCAACTATGTACACAGATACGCGAGGTCATCAATTATCTTCGAGTAATGAATTAGCTGCAAACGCGTGCGCTGCTGCTATGGATCATTACATGGAGCGTAAGAGCGATGTGGCCGTTCAGTTACAGCAAGCATTAACCCACGATCCACAGTGTGCGATTGCTCATGCCACTATGGGGTTAATGTTGCATGGCGCCAGACATGCAAGCTTTCAACCTAAAATTATGGAGTCGCTCGCCAGTGCAAAACTGTACGCAGCTGGTGTGACTGACCGTGAGCAAAATTACATTAAAGCACTTGAATTTGCCGCGGTGGGCAAACTAGAAGATTCGGTTAGCTGCTTTGAAGCCATATTAAGCAATAACCCAACAGATGGGTTTGCGCTTAGCCTGTGTCAGGCTGAATTGTTTTGGCTGGGTGATATGAAGCGATCATTGGCGGTAACTACGTCGGTGGCCGATCATTGGAGCGACAGTGTCTCCGGCTTCAGTGAATTTCTGGCGATCCAGGCATTCGACCTTGAAGAAGCAGGGCGCTACAGTGAAGCTGAAGATGCTGGTCGTGCAGCGGTTGATTTAAACGCTGCAAATATCTGGGCAACTCATGCCGTGACTCACGTAATGTATATGCAAGGAAGGCACACTGAGGGCGTTAACTGGATAACGGGATTACAAAATAACTGGACCGGTGTGGGTCAAATGCAATTCCATGTATGGTGGCACAAATGCCTGTTTCATCTGGAACGCCGTGAACATGATGCCGTGCTGGAAGGCTACGACAAATGGGTACGAAATCGTGAGCATGAGTTGGTGCAAGCCCTGCCAGATTTATACATTGATTTGCAAAACGGAGCATCACTGCTTTGGCGGTTGGAATTTTTAGGTGTTAATGTAGGCGATAGATGGTCTGAAATGGCAAATCTTGTCGTTTCGCGATTAAATGATCTTTCAAACCCATTCACCAGCGCGCACTTTGCCGTTATTTTGGCAGCAGTGGGCGATTTTAAATCCTGTGATCTACTGATTGAAGCTATGAAAGAGTTTGCTGGTACTGGTGCAAAGACGCTTGCCGCAAACTACGCAAAGGCGGGCCTGCCGGCAGCCCAGGCAGCTGTGGCTCACCGCAAGAAAGACTACGTACGTGTTGTTGAGCTGTTAAAACCGGCACGCAAAGACTTGTGGATGATGGGTGGTAGTCATGCTCAGCAGGACTTGTTTTTTCAAATGCTGGTCGATGCCACTGCGCATACAGGCAGCGAGTCTGAAGTCGTTAGTTTGATCGACGAGATTGAACAGATTGGATTTGTAGAACCGGTTCAGTTCAGTGCTTATCAAGCTATTTCGCAGCGGGCTGTTTAGAGGCGTGATGTTCAGTCTTGCGTTGTCGTTCCAGGCTTCTGAGAATAAGGCATACCCACAGGTAGTCAATTGCCGTTAACTTTGTTAAAGGTCAGGTGGTGGGTTTGTGTACGGCAAATAAGTTACAAGATGGTCGTTGCCGTAACGGTAGCTAGCCAGCACAAGGTTCACCATCTACTAAAAGTTGGTCGCCTAGCTCACCTATCCGTGGCCATGTCATATCGAATGTACCATCATAGTTATGATCGGAAATCCGGCTAAACTTCAATTCACCATTATTTGTAAATGCTCGGTAGTGCCCTCCGCCTACAACAAATAACGCGGGATCGAAAAAATAGGTGCCTTGTAGTGTCTCAATTGAATGAGAGGAAAGCTCATAGCAATCGCCGACGATTTGATACACGTTGTATTGTCCGAACGGGGTAATTTCAACTCGAGCGTCAACGCTGACACCGTATTTGTCTGTGCTTGCGTCATACCAGCCTTCGATGTTTGAAGTGTCATTTTCTAAGACCTCGAACGTTCCTCCGTTATTTTTAATAATGACTATGATAACGTTTCGGTTTCTAAAAACGTCAGTGTTATCAGGGTCGTCTTCGTTGGTTAAATTGACAACAAAATATTCGTCTTTTTCTATGTGCACATCCTGTTGTAATGCGATTTCAAAGGACTGTTGATCGAACGAACCAACTGGCCACTCTAATAACCCGGTGGATGAATCGTAGTCCGTCGCGTTTGAAGCGGTTCGCGATTCTGGTCTATATCGAATTCTTATGGGCAAGGTTGCCGTGCCGGATCGGTATAGTGTGAAACTCACCGATGGCGCATTCTCGTCTATTTCAACGATGGGATTAGAAACGTTAATCCATTCTCGCAAACCCGTTGTACCTAATAGTCCGGTGTTGGAATTGATGCTGGCAACAGTGCTGGTGTTTGGCCATACTGTTTCATCGAATGGGTCGGAGTTGGCAGCGACCTCATCGATATTCATTATTTGATCGCTATCGGAATCAAGATAAATATAATCGGTGGGCAAGAACGTTTCGTTTGTGTTGCTTTCACTCATTTCGATCTGACGAGTCATTGTGGCGACATGCACGTTTCCTGAGAACCAGGTGACACCGAGCTTGGTTGTAGCGTCTGGCCTCAATGGAAAATTGCCAGTCCAATTTTCACCTTGCCTCTCAAGAATAACCGGATCACTATTATCCAATGTAATAGCAACTCCCAGGCGTTCTGGCGAAATTCGAGCTTTTGCCAAATCACTTGGTATGCTTATGTTGGCTTGCAATCCATCTTGGTTTTGATTGATTGAAAATTGTGAGCTTTGGTTGTCGCAGGATAGTTGCAATCCACACAAAATTAACAAGGCGACCAATTTAATATGATGTAAAACGCGTTTCAAATGATGTCCCTATAGTCTTACTCCAACTGGTCAAGTTATCATAGTCATTAGGGAAATTCTATAATCTATCAATTCCTGCTGCATAGCGCAGGCCACCGAGCAAATGTGCGCGAAAATCCGGTTCGGTGTAACTTTCGATTGTATGGCCACCACCGGTGTACCAGGACCGCCCTCCGTCATACTCGTGGTACCACGCACTGGGGTGGTCGTCACCCATTGTACCGCCGTTGTATGAGCCTTCGTCGAGTCTAAGCAACACATTCACTTGTGCGCGTGGGTTTGTCCTGTAGTCATACCATTCATCGGTGCGCGTCCAGCTTAGGTTTAAGTGGGCAGTTGACAGATGAGCGCTGTCCTCGACAAACTGAGTAGCAGATTGTATTTCCGGGTGGCGGTCGAAATAAGCGCCAACCAGTGCGCCATACCATGGCCACTCGTATTCTGTGTCGCTTGCAGCATGGATACCTGCATAACCACCTCCGGACCGAATGTAATTTTCAAACGCGGTTTGTTCGTTGGTATTCAGCACATCCCCTGAAGTTAAAACCCAGACTACTGCGTCGTAATTGGCAAGGTTTGCAACCGTAAATACGCCAGAAGAATCATCGGCATAATCGGTTTGCACATTGGCAGACGCCGCCAGTTCTTCAAGCGCTGTAATTGCGCTAGCAATGGAATCATGACGGTAACCGCGAGTTTCGCTGAAGAGTAAGACGCGTATGGCATCGGTTGATTCGGAGCCATTGATTAATTCGTCAAGGTTACTTACCCCATCACCATCACTGTCCCATCGACTTGTATTGAACTGATCAGCGGTAATTTGAACAGACATCGATGCGTTTGTACCTGTTTTAAAAACAGTTTCAACACTGCCTAATGTTATGTCACCATTTGCATCGTAAAATGTAGCGATCAATAATTGTTCTGTGTCAGTTGGAAAATCGTCAGAGGCAGACCAGAATTCATCGCCAATCCAATCTGCGTTAATGGTTTGCTCTCCCCAAACCAGGCGGACTTGCAAGTTGTTGGATTGATAAGCGGGAACTTCGATATCAAAATTTACGCGTATTGAATTTTGTGCCATTGGGTCGGGCACTGCAGGGTTTGAATCTATTGAGTCTGTATCAAGCGGGTCCTGCAATGGCGTGGTTGTTTCTGATTCAACGTTCGTGGGTGCTTCATTTATGGTCTCGTCTGTAGTGGCATCCGAGGAAGCACCTGAATTGTCTGAATTAACGCCTGCGGCTGATGAACTGTTGTTTGAACTGGAACAAGCAGAAACAAACACCAGCACAATACACAACGCTGTTGCAAGTCGATTAGTTATCGAGAATAAAGAGCTCATTGTGTTTCCTGGGCGTATTGTGGCCTGTTTCTCAAGCCTGCCGCACTGTCAATTTAGTACGACTAATCAGCCAAGTATAAGACGTATTGGTAAGTGTTTTTGAGATAGCATCGAAACAATTGTATCGGTATTAATACCGCGGTATGTATAGTGCGGTATGTACGGTGCGGTATGTAGATGAGTCAGTCGCCGCAATGTGATTGCGATGGCATTATGGTGACGGTTCTCCGTGGTGCTACTATTATTGCTGATTGAATAAACTGGAACAGTAGTATGGGTATGATGCCGTTTGCCGGTTTGCGCGTAATAGATTTTACTCATGTACTTGCAGGGCCTGCATGCGCATATTATTTAGGTTTGCTGGGTGCTGAAGTCATTAAAGTAGAGAGCCCAAGAGGCGATGGTATGCGGCACCGCGGCGGTACTGATCAGGCGCTCGCTGAGTGTGGTATGTCTACGGCATTTCAAACTCAAGGTGCCGGTAAAGCGTCTGTAGTTATAGATCTTGAATCAGATGAGGGGCAAGGTACCATGCAGGCTTTGCTTGCAAGCGCTGATGTGTTTGTTGAAAACCATCTTCCCAAAACGCTCCGGCGTCTTCAGTTGCACGAGCAAATGACAATGAACCAATACCCCACGTTAATACATTGTGCGATGACAGGTTATGGTCGAGGTGGGCCTCAGGAAAACGCACCGGCTTATGACGTTAATATTCAGGCGTCCAGCGGACTTATGGATATGACTGGTACCCAGGAGAGTGGCCCAATTAGAACGGGTGCGCCGATTGTTGACTATGGCACAGCATTAGCAGCATCGTTCGCCATATCTGCGGCATTGTACGAGCGTGAAAAAACAGGTAAAGGCAGTTTTGTCGATGTGTCGATGCAGGAAACAGCATTCACAATGATGAGCTCAACTATCACCGATTATTTGGCAACCGGTAGTACACCGCAGCGCCGAGGTAATCTGGCAAATAGCCGCTCGCCCGGTGCGGGGAGTTTTCCGTGTAAGGAAGGCATAATCAGTCTCGGCGTAAATGAAGAGCAGCATTTTGTGGCGCTTGCAAAGGCGCTAAACCGAGAAGACTGGTTATGCGATAATCGCTTCGCCAGACGCGCTGAAAGAAAAGCGAATGCTGATGCGTTGGTATTAGACATTGAAACTGCGTTGTTAGATAAAACGGCGCAGGATTGGGAGCCAATATTACAAAACGCCGGTGTACCGTCTGCCCGTTTAAGATCGATGCCTGACGCATTAGCATCGCAGCAAACACAAGCACGCTCATTCATTCATCAACAGGCAGGTCTGGCTACACCAACACTACCATTTCGATTGTCAGGCACTCCGGTACATGCACCGAATGGTCCTGTACCTGAATTGGGTGAACATACTCAATCGGTTTTGGCTGCCCTTGCCAGTAAAACCACATCAAATTAGATACGCTGATTGTCGCAAAGCGAATGCGCACCGATCGCTACCCGCTACAAGGTACTCCCAAAAGACTTGTCTACCGTACCTGCGGGCAATTCCAGCCCGGCAATTTCGCATCCTTGTGCAATTGGGCCACCAGGGAATAGGCGATAGAGCTCCTTTAGGCCACCTTGTTGGTGGAAAAATTCATCCAGTGCATCATTGAGCTCTCTGCGATTAATCGTCGTGTTTCTGGAAAAGTATTCCTGCAAACAAATAATGATGTCCCAGTGATCAGGGCCCATAACAATGCCAAGTGCATCGGCACTGTCATTGGCTTTAGCCAGGGTCCAGCCTGACGGTGCATTTGGAAAATCCTGTGCAGGTACTGCTGTTTGATTAGACATGCGACTCTCCAGTAAAAAACAACATTTGAATTTGCGCCTAGCTATCGGATACATCCGGCATGGCAACGACATTGTATCCACCATCCACGTAAATAATCTGCCCGGTAATGCCTGATGACATGGAAGATGCCAGAAACGCCGCCGTATCACCAACTTGTTCGATGGTGGTGTTTTCACGCAATGGTGCAACGGCTGAAACATGACCTAACAATTTCTTGAAATTGCCTATGCCTGCGGCTGCCAATGTTTTAATAGGGCCGGCGGAAATGGCATTCACGCGTATGCCGTTTTGGCCTAACGAGTTTGCCATAAAGCGTGTGTTGGCTTCCAGTGATGCTTTAGCCAGCCCCATAACGTTGTAGTTCGGCATTGCTCTAATGGCGCCCAGGTATGACAGTGTGATTAATGACGAACCAGGGTTTAGGATTGGGCGGGTAGCTTTCGCCAGAGCAGCAAAGCTATAAGAGCTTACATCGTGAGCAATACGAAACGATTCACGATCTATTGAGTCGAGGTAGTCACCATCAAGTGCTTCTCGTGGAGCAAATGCTACTGCGTGAACAAACCCGTCGAATGTTCCCCATTCGCTTTTTAACGATTCGGCCAAATCATCGATTTGCGAATCTTCTGCCACATCACAAGGTAGAGTGAAGGTTGAATCGCATTCGGCCGCAAAATCAACCACCCGATCTTTAAGCCGATCGTTTTGATAGGTGAAGGCAAGTGTTGCACCCTCACGATGCATTGACTGTGCTATACCCCAGGCGATCGAGCGTTTACTCGCCACGCCAATGATTAATATGCGTTTGCCATCTAACATGCCCATGCCTAGTTCTCCTTTGCGCTGAGTATTAACTCCAGCAGCTTTTCGTAGATTGAAGAAAGCGAATCTATATCATCACAGCTAATTCGCTCGTCAGTTTGGTGAATTGTGGCGTTCAGCGGCCCAAATTCAATGACCTGTGGACAGGTCTTGGCGATAAATCGTCCATCGGATGTCCCACCACCGGTATCCAGACTGGCATCCACACCAACAACACTTTTGACCGCCGCTCTCATCGCATTGGTTAATGATCCTGTAGGCGTTAGAAAAGGTGCTGCGCTGTCATGCCAGTCAATAGTTGCGCTTATCTTGTGTTTTTCGATCAGTTCATTCACTCGCGACTGTATGTCGCCGATGTTGATCGCTGGGCTGTAACGTAAGTTAAAATCAACCGTTAGTGTTTCGGGTATGACGTTACCGGCGCCTGTGCCAGCATTAATATTCGAAATTTGCAAAGTTGTTGCGGGGAAATTCTCATCACCCTCATCCCAGGTAATTGACACAAGCTCGTCGAGTAGTTTAAACGACTTGTGCGTGGGGTTATCGGCCAAATGTGGGTATGCCACGTGTCCTTGCTTGCCGCGCACAACGAGCTTTGCGCTTAAAGATCCACGGCGACCGTTTTTTATGGTGTCGCCAAGAGCATCGATGCTGGTTGGTTCGCCAACAACACAGTAGTGAATCGCCTCTTTGCGATCGTGTAGTGCTTCAACAACCTTTTTCGTACCATTTATCGCAGGCCCTTCCTCATCGCTGGTGAGTAATACTGCCAGCGAGCCCTCAATAGGTTGCCCGGATTGAACAAATCTTTCTATAGCGGTTACCATTGCAGCCACACTGCCTTTCATGTCGGCGGCACCTCGACCATACACATACCCATCCTGTATCGATGCTGAGAAGGGTGGCATGGACCATTGAGCTTCATCACCTGTTGGTACCACATCGGTGTGGCCGGCGAATACGAATACGGGCTCGGCAGTGCCCAGACGTGCCCATAGGTTGTCAACATTATGGTGGCGCATATGCTCGATATTGAAACCCAATGCCTTAAGGCGATCGGCTATAAGCTTCTGACAACCATGATCGTCAGGTGTAACTGAAGGCCTTTGAACCAGGTTGATCAGTAGCGCAATTGTTTCGCTGTTTGTAGCAATGGCGTTCAAGGTATCTTTACAACCGTTCTATTAACATGTGAGCAAGTGATTTGCGTTCATTATCGTTTGACAGGGGCCGGTTGTGTTGGTCGGTTATAAAGAAGACGTCTTCGATGCGTTCTCCGAGCGTGCCGATGCGGGCTGCTTGTACAACCACACCTGCGCGTAAAAATATGCGACTGATGCTGGAAAGAATGCCGGGTCGGTCAGCGGCCACAATATAGACTTCTGTGTAATCTGTACTGTCGTCAAACTCAACTGTTGTCGGGATGGTGAAATGGCGTAGTTGTCGGGACGGTCTGATCTCTCCCAGTGCAGGAATGTTCTGTGGTGTGCTTAGTTCAGATAGCAACGCTAATTTTATTTGTTCTATGCGCGTTGTTTCGGTAATCAGTGCACCATCTGACTCAAGTACATAAAAGGTATTTAAAGCCCGATTTTCAGCTGTGCTATTTATGGTGGCCGATTGCACGTCCAGCTGCAGCTTATCGAGCACGGTTGTTATAAGAGCAAACAACGATTGCGAATCGGGTGCGTAAATTAGAATTTCGGTCGAGCCTCTCGATTCTGACTGTCGCAGCGATACCAAAGGGCCAGCGGAGACGTTGTGTGCCAATAAAGTTTCGGTGTGTCGCGCAATTTCAGTAGCGGGGTATTGTTTGAAATAGTCTTCGCCAAGTCGTTCCCAGAGCGCTTTCATTTGCGCTTTTTTAAAACCTGATTCACTGAGTAGGTTTAGTGTGTGCATTTGTCGTTGCCAGATCATATCGACGCTGTCTATAGGATTGTCCAGGCCGCGTTGCAGTAACAGGGCAGTAGACTGATACAGCTGTTGCAACAGACTTTCTTTAAATGAATTCCAAAGTTCCGGGTTGGTTGCTCGAATGTCGGCGACGGTGAGTAAGTACAAATGGTTTAACTTATTCAATGTGCCCATTTGACTGGCAAATTCTATTTGTACTGCCGGGTCTGAAATGTCCTTTCTCTGGGCCGTTGTAGACATCAACAAGTGGTGTCGGACCAACCACCGAACCAGCTCTGTTGCCTCTGCAGCTAATTGATGTTGCTTACAAAAAGTATCAGCATCTTGCGCGCCTAAAATGCTGTGGTCGCCGCCGCGTCCTTTGGCAATGTCGTGAAAGAGACCTGCAATGTAAAGTAGTTCAGGGCGCGGTAGCTGTTGTGCGACAAAACCACAGAAAGGCAATTCGTGGGCATACTCTGGAAGGGCGAAGCGACGCAAGTTTCTGATCACTGATATTGTGTGTTCGTCGACGGTAAAAATATGGAACAAATCGTATTGCATTCGACCAACGATGGCATCGAAGGCTGGAATATATGCTGCCATCACGCCGTATCGATTCATCATGCGTATTTTTCGCGTCAACTTATTTGG
>CALIMV010000083.1 GCA_938045275.1 uncultured Granulosicoccaceae bacterium | reverse complement strand
CGAGTCGGTCTGAGGTGGTGATCCTGCCAACGATTGAAGGTGATATCAATACCAAATACCTTTACATGTGCGAGCACACTTGTACATGTTATTGGTGAAAAATAGGATAATCAAACAGTGCCAAAAGCTGATGGTTTGTCTCTTCATGTGCCAGCCCCTGGTGTTCGTCCTGGCGACACACCCGATTTCTCCGATGTAGATATCCCAAGTGCGGGTGAAACCCGCCGCCCCGAAATTGATTGCGACCCCAAGGACATCCGCGATCTGGCCTTTTCTGTCATTCGCGTTCTATCTCGCGATGGTGATGCAGTAGGACCCTGGGCCAATAGTCTGACCAACGATGAACTTATCGCTGGTTTGAAACATATGATGACGGTGCGGAGTTTCGATAGTCGAATGCTTATGGCACAACGCCAGGGAAAAACATCTTTCTATATACAGAGCTTTGGTGAAGAAGCGGTAGCGTGCGCCTTTCAGCAAGCGTTGTCAAAAGGCGATATGAATTTTCCGACTTATCGGCAAGTTGGTTTATTGATATCCCAGCAATACCCATTAATTAAACTAATGAATCAAATTTACTCGAACGAGGACGACCCCATTCGAGGTCGGCAACTTCCAGTGATGTATTCAGCCAAAGACTTCGGGTTCTTTTCGATATCCGGAAATCTGACAACCCAATTTTCCCAGGCTGTTGGTTGGGCAATGGCGTCAGCAATTAGCAATGATACAAAAATAGCTGCAGCCTGGGTCGGTGACGGATCGACATCAGAAAATGATTTTCATGCTGCAATGGTGTTTGCATCGACTTATCGCGCACCAGTTGTACTTAATATCGTTAACAATCAGTGGGCAATCTCAACGTTTCAGGGCATGGCCAAGGGCGGCTCGGCCACCTTTGCAGCTCGCGGCCACGGATTCGGATTACCGGCGTTGCGTGTTGATGGCAATGATTATCTGGCCGTCCACGCCGTAGCGCAATGGGCTTGCGCGCGAGCCCGGCGAAACCTTGGCCCGACGTTAGTTGAGTACGTGACTTACCGTGCCGGTGGGCATTCCACGTCTGACGACCCGGGTGCATACCGACCAAAAGAAGAAGGCGATGCATGGCCACTTGGCGACCCGATACTCAGATTAAAAACACATTTAATTAAGCTAGGCATCTGGTCTGAACAAAAACACGCGCAAACTGAAGCCGAAATTGATGACGAAGTAACAAGCGTTCAAAAAGAGGCGGAGAAAATCGGAACGCTAATTTCAGGAAACGCTCCTTCTGCCCGCGATATGTTTGAGGGGGTTTTTGAAGAAATGCCACCTCACTTGATCAGACAACGGCAAGAGGCAGGTTATTAGTCATGACTAACATGACAATGATAGACGCTATTCGCAGTGCACACGATACTGCAATGGACCGTGACAATCGAGTCGTTGTGTTTGGAGAGGACGTCGGATTTTTCGGAGGCGTATTTCGTTGTACCTCTGGCCTGCAGGAAAAATATGGCAAAACACGATGTTTTGACGCACCGATCAGTGAGCTCGGCATTGTCGGTACAGCAATTGGTATGGCGGCATATGGGTTACGCCCGTGTGTAGAGATTCAGTTTGCGGACTACGTTTATCCGGCATACGATCAAATAGTGTCAGAGGCTGCGCGTCTACGTCATCGATCAGCAGGCGATTTTACTTGTCCATTGGTTATCCGCATGCCTGTTGGCGGTGGCATTTTCGGCGGGCAGACACACAGCCAGAGTCCGGAGGCAATTTTCACACACGTAAGTGGTTTGAAAACCATAATGCCCTCTAACCCATACGATGCGAAAGGCTTGTTGGCCGCCGCTATCGAAGACCCGGATCCTGTTATTTTTTTAGAACCAAAACGTCTGTATAACGGCCCTTTCGATGGGCGTCATGACGCACCGGTTGTGCCTTGGCGCAATCACGCCGCGGGTGAAGTGCCCGAGGAATACTACAGCCTGCCCTTGGGTAAAGCCGAAATAAGACGCGCCGGCGAGCAAGTAACCGTGCTGGCGTATGGCACCATGGTTTATGTGGCCGAATTCGCCGCAAAAGAAACTGGCATAGATGCCGAAATTATTGATCTGCGCACCTTGTTGCCGCTTGATCTTGAAACAATAACCGCTTCCGTAAGAAAAACGGGCCGCTGTGTGATTGTTCATGAAGCCACTCTCACTTGTGGTTTCGGTGCCGAACTGGCAGCCCTTGTTCAGCAAGAATGTTTTTATCACCTTGAGGTTCCCATTCAGCGTGTTACTGGTTGGGACACACCGTATCCACATGCACAGGAGTGGGACTACTTTCCAGGTCCAGAACGCGTGGGTCGTGCACTTAAACAAGCAATGGAGGCGCAGTAATGGGCTTGCATGTTATTAACCTGAGTGATGTTGGTGAAGGTGTGGCAGAAGCAGAACTCGTGGAGTGGCATGTTTCGGTTGGTGACACTGTAGGCGAAGATCAATTACTGGGCGTTGTAATGACCGACAAAGCTGCGGTCGATGTACCCAGTAGCGTGCTAGGTAAAGTGGTTAAGCTATGTGCTGATGTTGGCGACGTTGTTGCAGTCGGTTCTGAACTGATTCAACTGGAGGTCAGTGGCGAAGGCAATACCCCCATTTCAAAATCAAGTGGGAACCAATTCGAACCTGATGCCCAACCCAATACAGATATAAATCCGGATAGTTCATCGCTGTCAAAAGAATCACCAACAACTGCAACACCAACTAGTGAATCGGACTCTCCTACCAAAAAAGAGCACAACAACCGAAATACACGGACAACAACAAAAACAACAACAAAATCAACAACAGAACAACCTGCCTTTGCGCAATCACCACCGGCCAATACTAGCCCAGCAAAAGTGCTTGCAGCCCCATCAGTGCGACAACGAGCACGCGATTTGGGTGTGGAACTGTCGACCGTAACAGGTAGCGGACCTATTGGGCGCATTGTGCACGCAGACCTTGATCGTTACACAGAAAGACGCGCACAGCCAGGCACGTCAGGCAGGCAGCCAAACACCAATATTGATGTAGTAAAAATCATTGGTATGCGCCGCAAGATAGCCGAGAAAATGGCCTTATCTCACTCACGAATTCCGCATATCACTATTGTGGAAGAAGTTGATATTCACTATTTAGAGGAACTGCGCGAGGAACTAAACGACAAGCATGCTGACACGCGCGGAAAGCTGACGATTCTGCCATTTGTCATGAAATCGATTGTTGAAGCTGCTCGCGAGCAGCCAGAACTCAACGCCCGTTTTGATGATGAAGCCGGCACAGTGGCACAATACGGTGGTGTTCATATTGGCATTGCAACTCAAACCGAAAATGGACTCGTTGTGCCTGTTGTTCGACACACTGAAGTCAACTCGCTATGGAAGAACGCAAATGAAGTACGGCGTTTGTCTGCGGCCTGCCGCGATGGAAAAATCGAGCGCGAAGAATTAATAGACTCCACCATAACAATAACGTCTCTCGGCTCCCTGGGGGCAGTTGCAACAACGCCAATTATTAATCATCCAGAGGTTGCAATTGTCGGTATTAATAAAATAATGATACGTCCATTTTGGGATGGTCAGCAGTTTGTGCCGCGTAAAATGATGAATCTGTCGTGCAGCTTTGATCATCGTATTGTTGATGGTTGGGACGCAGCCGTTTTTGTGCAAAAACTCAAAAGCCTTCTTGAGAAACCTGCCATGCTTTTTCTGGAAGATTAAAATGGAAACCATACGCACACAACTGTTGGTAATAGGCTCAGGGCCAGGCGGATATGTATGTGCTATCCGAGCTGCACAACTGGGCATTAGTACAGTTATAGTGGAATCAGAAAAAGTCGGTGGTACTTGCCTTAACATTGGTTGTATTCCATCCAAGGCACTCATACACGCAGCCGATGAGTTCCACAAGCTCGTTTCAATGTGCAAGTCAGACGAAAACGAGTCTGCACTGGGCATCAGTGCAGCGTCTCCGTCGCTCGATCTGATAAAAACAATACACTGGAAGGATAGCATTGTAAGCAGATTGAATAATGGTGTTAATGGCTTACTAAAAAAGGCCAACGTTCAAATTTTTCAAGGTGTAGCGCGATTTCGTGATGGTAAAACAGTTATCGTTAGCAAAGACTCGGAAGAAACTCAGATTCACTGTGAAAACATTGTTATTGCTACAGGATCGGAACCCGTCGATATTCCCACTCTGCCATTTGGTGATCGAATATTATCGTCAACAACCGCCCTATCGTTAACCGAAATTCCCAACTCAATGGCCGTTGTTGGTGGCGGTTATATCGGCCTTGAACTCGGCGCCAGTTTTGCAAAATTTGGATCCAAAGTAACCATCGTTGAATTTTCACCAAAAATTTTACCGCAGTACGATGAACAACTAACCCGACCTGTACACGAGCAACTTAAAAAATTAGGTGTTCGTGTTATGACCGAAACAAAGGCACTTAGCTATTCGCAACCCGAAAAAGCTTTACGAATCGATAGCGCTAATTGCGAAGATACCAGCATCATTGCTGAGAAAGTACTGGTGACCGTGGGTAGACGGGCACGATTGCAAGGATGGGGACTTGAAGAATTGAGCTTAACTACTGAGCATGGCTACATTGCCATCGATCAACACTGTCAAACCTCCATGCGTGGCGTGTATGCTATTGGTGATGTCACCGGGGAACCCATGCTTGCACACCGGGCTATGGCGCAAGGCGAATTGGTGGCTCGTGTAATATCAGGGCAATCAGCTAGCTGGGATAAACAATGCATCCCTGCAGTCTGTTTTACCGACCCGGAAATTGTTAGCGCCGGCCTATCACCAGCAGAAGCCGAAGCCTTGGGAGAGGTTTATTCAGTTTCAAGTTTTCCGTTTAAAGCCAACGGGCGAGCCATGAGTCTGCAACGTGAAGATGGTTTTGTGCGTGTGATAACTCAAAAAGAAACAAACATCATTTTGGGCATTCAAGCAGTGGGTGCTGGAGTATCAGAACTCTCAGCAGCGTTTTCAATTGCTATTGAAATGGGTGCCAGAGCTGAAGATATCGCGGCCACCATTCATGCTCATCCAACCTTAAGTGAAGGTTTACAAGAAGCTTGTATGGGTGCTATTGGCCATGGCTTGCACCTATAAAATATAAATACTACGGAACAAATAAATTGGTGTGTTCTTGTATAGCACTATTTTTAAAATAGTATTTTCCCATGTTGTGCGAACAACAACTTTTCCTGAGTTATGAGGATGGCAGGAGGATGGAAGTAAGCTTCAACCTGTTTACCTTCACCCGTCTACCTTCAGGTGTAGAACCGAAAACTTCATAACGGCCACCAGCCACTTATATTTTTCGTACTTTCCAGCCTTCAGACTCAATGACAGGTTGTAATTGACCCTTGGTTGTCACCACTACTAATTTACAACACAAACCGCCGTTATCCATATTGTTTGAATAAACCGTCCCACGAGGCGGCATTGGGTAGGGGCTTATGGCGTGCACTTCAATATTGGGGTCTGCAAGCTCAGACCTTTTTTCAACACTGGGCTCAATCCTGCCTTTCTTAACAGCTTGAAATTATCCGCTATGCACAATATTGCATGTCAACACTGGGCATGGTGGTTCATCTCGTTGCGATGCTAGGCGGGTTAGTTCGCTTTTCGATTTTTTAAAATCGCCATAAGCTGGATATTTATATAAAGTTATGTTTATATGTGCATATATCTATTGATCAAATCTATTTCAATACTTGGCTGACTATTCTGGCAACTGTCGAAGCAGCACAGGTAAAAATGGAAATAACGACGTATGCGGCAACTTACTGTCTCCTCCTCCCAAACCTCCGATGTCGACAAACGGCTCCGAGATGCACTTTCCAATCAAATTCTGATTTTGGACGGTGCTATGGGAACCATGATCCAGCAGCACGAATTCGGCGAGAAGGAGTATAGGGGTGATCGTTTTGCAGAGTGGCCATCAGATTTAAAAGGTAACAACGACCTTCTCTCACTAAGCCAGCCCAACGTCATCAAACAAATTCACACTGACTATTTAAAAGCCGGTGCCCACATCATTGAGACCAATACGTTTAACGCTAATTCAATCTCTATGGCCGATTACGCGATGGAATCGTTAGTACCCGAATTGAACCGACAAAGCGCCATACTGGCCCGGGAGTGTGTTGACTCAATAATACAAGAAGACCCAACGCAACCCCGGTTTGTTGCAGGGGTAATCGGTCCTACCAATCGCACTGCCTCAATATCTCCCGATGTAAACGACCCAGGATTTCGTAATGTCAGTTTCGATGATCTGGATGCTTGCTACTACGAGGCATGCGATGCATTAATAGAAGGGGGTGTTGACATTATTTTGATTGAAACCGTGTTCGATACTCTGAATGCCAAGGCTGCCATATTCGCGGTCCACCGTGTGTTTGATGATCGAGGCCTAAGCTTGCCTGTCATGATATCAGGCACAATTACCGATGCTTCCGGACGAACGCTATCAGGCCAAACGGTAGAGGCGTTCTGGAATGCTGTGCGTCATGCAAATCCTGTGTCCATCGGATTTAACTGCGCACTAGGTCCAGAACAACTGCGCCCGCATATTGAGGAACTCTCAGGCATTGCGGATACCTTCATCAGCGCACACCCAAATGCTGGCTTACCCAATGCCTTTGGTGGTTATGATGAAACACCCGATCAAATGCTCAG
Organism: uncultured Granulosicoccaceae bacterium; assembly: GCA_938045275.1. Classification (GTDB taxonomy): domain Bacteria; phylum Pseudomonadota; class Gammaproteobacteria; order Granulosicoccales; family Granulosicoccaceae; genus Granulosicoccus. Next base: position 14,097 of record CALIMV010000083.1, on the reverse strand, counting down.
CGAGATCAATTCGTGGGCTGAGTCCGGTTACCTGAATATAGTTGGCGGCTGCTGTGGTACTGGCCCTGAACACATCCGCGCTTTTACAAACGCTTTGAAAAAAGCCAAGCCACGCAAAATACCCACTATTTCCAGGGCCTGCCGGTTGTCAGGTCTTGAGGCATTCAATATTGATTCAGAGTCATTATTTGTAAACGTGGGTGAACGCACTAACGTGACAGGCTCTGCCGTGTTCCTGCGACTTATAAAAGAAGGCGATTACGACTCGGCGCTTAATGTGGCGCGCCAACAGGTAGAGAACGGTGCGCAAATCATCGATGTAAATATGGATGAAGGGTTACTGAACTCTGCCGAAGTCATACAGCAATTTTTACGAATGGTAGCAACAGAGCCTGATATCTGCCGCGTTCCTGTCATGATCGATTCATCAAAATGGTCGGTGATTGAAACGGGCTTGAAGTGCCTGCAAGGCAAATGCATCATCAATTCAATCAGCATGAAAGAAGGTGAAGCTCAGTTTCTTGAGCAAGCAAGGCTAGCACAACGCCATGGCGCTGCGGTTGTGATTATGGCTTTTGACGAGGACGGTCAGGCTGATAACATTGAGCGCAAAGTTTCAATATGCCAACGCGCCTATAAACTGTTGATAGACACACTAGACTTCCCACCAGAGGATATTATCTTTGATCCAAACATTTTCGCCATCGCTACGGGTATCGAAGAGCACAATGAATACGGCATTGCCTTTATAGAGGCAACCCGACAAATAAAACAGACTTTGCCTGGTGCTATGGTGAGCGGTGGAGTCTCCAATGTGTCGTTCTCTTTTAGAGGTAACAACGCGGTGCGGGAAGCCATTCACGCTGTGTTCCTTTATCACGCTATCCAGGCTGGGATGGATATGGGCATTGTCAATGCAGGGCAACTGGCCATTGTTGACGAAATCCCGCCTACACTGCGTACCGCCGTAGAAGATGTGATCCTGAATCGTCGCAACGATGCTACAGACAGGCTGCTCGACATCTCCGAGCAATTCCAAGGTGATGGCAGAAAAGCAGACATACAAAACAATGAGTGGCGTGATGCGCCAATCAATGAACGCCTTGCACATTCACTGGTAAAAGGTATCGATGAATTTATTAATTTGGATGTTGAAGAAGCACGCCTGGCAGCGTCTCGACCGCTCGACGTAATCGAAGGCCCATTGATGGATGGAATGAATCGGGTTGGTGATTTGTTTGGTGCCGGAAAAATGTTTTTGCCGCAAGTGGTCAAATCTGCGCGCGTAATGAAAAAAGCTGTGGCTTGGTTATTACCGTTTATGGATGCCGAAAAAGATGAGAACACACGCAGTGCAGGAAAGGTATTAATGGCAACGGTAAAGGGCGATGTCCATGACATTGGTAAAAATATTGTAGGCGTTGTCCTTCAATGTAACGGCTATGAAGTAATAGACCTTGGGGTTATGGTGCCATCGGCAACCATTTTAGATGAGGCTAAAAAGCACAATGTTGATCTAATTGGCTTGTCTGGTCTTATCACACCGTCGCTCGAAGAGATGACTCATGTTGCCGCTGAAATGAAGCGCACTGGCTTTACTATCCCATTACTCATTGGTGGCGCAACAACCTCACGCATGCATACAGCTGTGAAAATTTCAGATGAATACAAAGAACCGGTTGTACACGTTGCCGATGCTTCTCGCTGTGTTCAGGTTGCCAGCCATTTACTCAGCGATAACCATAAAAAATCATTTTGCGACGAACTTGAACTCGATTATGATCGATATAGAAAGCGCTACCAGGCCCGTCAAAAAGGGGTAGTCTTACTTGATATAGAAGTTGCAAGAAAAAACAAACTGAAGGTTGACTGGGCTGATTACGAAGCCCCTAAACCCTCCATGACCGGCATAAAGGTCATCGACAAACTCGCCATAGCAGATCTTATTCCCTACATCGACTGGACACCATTTTTCCAGACTTGGGAGTTGCGAGGTAAATACCCTCGCATATTGGAAGATGACACCGTAGGTGAAGAGGCAAAAAAGCTTTTTGCAGATGCCCAAACCATGCTGAAAGAATTTTGCGACAACGACACATTAAAAGCTCAAGGTGTTGTGGGTCTGTTCCCAGCGAATTCTGTTGGCGATGATGATATCGAAATTTACACAGACACAAGTCGAACCAAGCGCGCAAACATTATTTATGGCCTGCGCCAACAGCGCGTGTTTCCAGACGGTAGGCCTAACTTAACACTGGCCGATTTTGTTGCTCCAAAAGCATCAGGAGTTACAGACTATATTGGGGCGTTTGCCGTAACAGCTGGACTAGGACTCGATGAGTTGATTGCTGAATACGATAACGAACATGATATTTATAAAAACATCATGGCCAAAGCTGTCGCAGATCGCTTAGCCGAAGCCTTCGCGGAATACTTACATAAAAAAGTCAGAACTGAATTCTGGGGTTACATGCCAGACGAATCACTTGAGAATGCCGAATTAATAAAAGAACGTTACCAGGGAATACGCCCTGCTCCTGGCTACCCTGCCAACCCTGATCATCGCCAAAAAGAAGTGATCTGGGAGTTGTTACAACCAGATAAAATTGGCATTACGCTAACTGAATCGCTGGCAATGCTACCAGCATCTTCTGTTAGCGGATTTTACTTTTCACATCCCGATGCGCGTTATTTTGGGCTTGGTAAAATTAAGCGTGACCAAATTGAGCAATACGCCGCACGAATGGAGCAGTCGACAGAGTTATCCGAACGGTGGCTCGCGAACTCGCTAGCCTATTAGTCAATAACTGCCAAAAGTACCACATTGTTGCAGCACTCGAACCACGCAATAATAGGTGTGTTCTTGTATAACACTATTTTTTAAACAGTATTTTTCCACGCTGAGCGACTAACAATTTTTCCAGAGTTAAAGGATCGAAGTAAGCTTCAACCCGTTTACCTTCTGGTGTAGAACCGTAAACTTCATAGCAGCCACCATCAACTTTTATCTTTCGTACTTTCCAGCCTTCAGACTCGATAACAGACTGCAATTGATCCATGGTTTTCCACGAATCCTGATCACCAGAATCACAAGTCATTCGCCCCGTAGCATTAACAGCTGATGACAGTGACATTATCAGTATTGAAGTAAAAAGTAGATTGTGCTTTTTCATATAAATAACCTAAGTTGTTTGCGTTGACTGGACCGACTTCTTATTAATATTGCGGTAGATACGATAAGATTCCAAACCTATAAGCGGTACAAAATGAACTAATGCCGGTCCAATATTATTGTGAACAAAAATCCAATGAATAAGCGTTAAAACCGCGGCCGGATAAACTAATCGCTGTAAGGGTTTCCAATTGGTTTTTAATTTTCTCACCATGGTCTGGTTGCTAGTCAGAGCCAACGGAATAAAAATTGCAAATGCGAACCATCCGGTCCAAATACCCAGTAGCCAGAATTCGTCCAAAACCAACTGTAAACTACCCATATCGAGCAGATAAAAAAGCGTGTGCACAGAGGCGTAGCAAAACGCAGCAACGCCTAGCGCCCTGCGTCTGCTGAGTAGCCATCGAATGACTTTTGAACGCGGAAAAAGCATGAGAAGAGGCGTTAACATCATGGCTATAATCATGAATCTCGCCGCGAACTCTCCCGTTGGATGAATAAATTTTTCTATATTGGTGCCGTTTATTACAGCGACTAACATCCCAATTGAAGGAAGCGCAAGAACGAACCACGAAAAGTAAATGCTGTTGAAAAATGATTTCATGATTATATTCATCAAATGCCTTAATGAAAACAGTATGACTGCAGTATGGATTAGGAGTGTTACGCTGGTGAAACAACTTGTTTCAGGATGTAACACAGCAAGTGGCGGCACTGACAATCAAATTGGATAGTATGACTGTCAATCTGGCTGCTTACATTATTGATACTCAACGCCAGCGTTGAGCTGATTTGAACAATACCAAGGCTGTGGCAATTACAACACACGCACATACCACTATTTTTGAAATAAACTCCATCGTTCCGTCAATCATAAGCGTATGCGCTACGCTACCAATAACGGTGACAGTAGCCAGACTCCAATGACTCAGACGCCACCCGCGTATAGACAGACCTAATCTGCGGCGGAATACCACTAATAACGCCGTGCTAAAAACGCTCCACATGGCAATGACGCCCCAGATTGAAAATGATGTTGCTGACACAAACAGAAGTGCATCGACTACGTCAGGAGGGCTGGTTATCCACAGACCAACAAGATGAATAATCACGGCCAATAATAAAGCGCCACCTACATAACGATGGATACGACGCTGTTGCAGTAGTGTTAAGCCTGGCAAGAACCCAGCAGCTAACAACGGTTGCAAGAACAATATTGACAAGGCGATAACCCCGCTGAACCCTGCCACTATGTAGATTGGATCACGCCAGGCTAGCAACGGACTCATCATTGCAGCCACAACTGGTACTACCATTATCGCGGTAGCCCAAATCCAAATAAAAATGGTTCGGAACCGATTCAAGGTGCTGACTCAACCCATTGAGTCGGACTGAAGTGCCAATTTAAGCGGGTTGTAAAACGAAGTGTGCACTTAATGTGGTGTCTTTTGCACTGGCCATTACAGGACGCAAGAACACTGTTTCAAATTCGTCACTATCATAAGCAAGATGTCCATGTGCCTGGCCAAAAGCCGGTACTATCTGCGGCATTTCGAGCCTGAACTCACCATTTGCATCGGTAAGTGTTGCACCATGGCTTCGTTGATCCCTTTCGTGGCCTTCTGTCGTATGCGCCCAAATCTGGATACGTTGTCCAGCGAGTGGCGCACCATCACCAGCTCTTCGGACAGTACCCGTCATCAAAAATCCTCCGCCGCCAATTCGATCGACTATCGGTGCACCAGGCAAATAGTTGTTGGAGCCACCTCGCATTGACGGCGTCGCAGCCACATCTTTTGCATAGGCAGGAATGGATAACCCACTTGCACTGGCCAGTGCGACTCCGGTTACAGCGAAAAATTTACGACGCGCAGGTATTTGGACTGTCATTTGGTCTCTCTTTTCAGGCATATTTCTGTTCGACAGGCATATAATACCCGAGTTCAGTATGACTCGGAAATGACACATAGATGGTAATGTTAGTAGCAACTATCATGCGAATGTAAGTCGTGGGAGCAGCAATATTTAGGGTCCGAAGTAATCCAGTACAATAATCTACTGTACATGCGAAAGTGAGTTGCCCAGCTGAGTCGAGAAAGGACTATGCGGGTCCTGCATACTCGTTTTCATTACACATTTTTTATATTTTGCTATCCAACCTCGTCATCTCTTCCCTGGTTTGCAGCGGTTTCTTCTAAGATAATCTTTTTCTTTTCTCTGACATAGTTGGGTAACAGTGGCCTTATTTTAGTTCTTATTGTAGGTCGCGACCGTCTGCCGAGCTTAAGAATATCTTTTTTGTATTTTCTATACCTTTCTCTGAGGTTGCCACGCACGTACATAACTTTCACATCATCACGGATGACTGGAATGACGTTGGTAAAGAACGGAATTATTCGATTGGTTATAAATGAGCCAATGAAATTTGGAACAATCCTCTTGATTATTGGCAACAAAATACGGCTTAGATAAACAAGTGATCGCCAAAGTAAAATGACAAATTCCCACACGATATCAAATAGCAAAATAGATACACCTAATAGTGTTTGACCGAAAGCAATCAAAACCACACAAACAATTGCGCCACTTAGTAGTCGTTTTTGCCTCGCAGTTGCATTCTCCCACCAGTTGATAATAAGACCAAGCTTTGTTTTACGGATGCTACTGACAAACCATGGTGGAAAATTTCTAATACCCTTGCGCTCCTTTCCGTCAAACAAATTTATCAAGAACGTTAAAAACGTAAAACGAGCAAAAAAGGTAACAGCAAACCGAATAACGTGTCGGAATAGTTTTTTTATTGACCATGCCTCCCACCCTCCTATTGTCAGTATTAATTTTGCCGCGCCCTTTTTCACAGCAACGTAAACGGAGAGAAGCCACATCGGAATTGTTTTCAAGAAGAATACTTTACAAAAGACAAGCATTTTCATGACTGGTGCAACCAGCGCGTCGATATTAAAAAAGAAAATAAAAACTATTGAAGAGAATGTGCAGAAGAGCGCTATGCGCATCCATAGCGGTAATACGAAAGTAAATATGTGCCACAAGGAAACACAAAAATGGAGTGTCAGATTATAAACATCCGTAGATTTGATTGTTTTGGAAGCCCTGTATGATTAAAAGACTAGTTTATTGCCGGTACCACGCTTAGATTTTAACGATTACCTATAATATAAGGACAAATTTTTAGAAATCAATGCCATTGTTCAACAAAGTTACAATACGATATTGCATAGCGACCGGTTTTCATCCATGGCATACCCAATTTCTGGATAATATATAAAACATTCCTCAATGCCCTGGCATGCATATAGCTGCTATTTGCGATTATGTAGCAAGTTAGCGCCCATTTTCTTTGCGCCAGGCAGTGAATTTATTCATCGATTCATCTTTGGTAGCCGGGTACAGTCCTATGATGGACTCACCAGCCTGAACCTGCTCTACGACAAAATCTTCGTAGGCTGTCATTTCAAAAGCCTCGTCGGCAACTTCATCAGCCAGGTGAGCGGGTACGACGATCACACTGTCATCATCGCCTACAATAATGTCACCGGGAAACACAGGCGCGTCCCCACATCCGATTGGTACGTTGATATCAATAGCTTCATGCAGGGTTAAGTTCGTGGGTGATGCGGGTCTATTATGGTAGCTCGGCATATCTAATTCACCAATACGCATGGCATCACGGAAGCCGCCGTCAGTAACTATGCCACCGCCACCGCGAACCATCAGGCGCGTAACCAGAATATCTCCTGCCGATGCAGCACGTGGGTCCTTTCTGCTATCGATGACCATAATATGCCCTACGGGGCAAGTCTCGATTGCTTTACGTTGCGGATGCTCCGGATTACGAAACTCAACGAGTTGGTTTCGGTCCTCGCGAGCGGGCATGTATCGCAGCGTAAAAGCCGGCCCAACCATATTTTGCCCTTTAGGTTTGACGGGCCGGACGTCTTGAATGGTTTGATTTCTAAGCGATCGTTTAAATAGTGCTGTGGCCAGCGTGGCAACAGACACTTGTAGCAGCTTTTCTCGCGTTTTTGGATTCATAATATATTCTACTGATTTGTATTAGACAGGGGCGTAATGGCGAATCTGGCTAACAAGATCAAGCAATCAATCTACAGTTGATCGAACTAAACCCGAATCGCTGTTATTCCGGTCTCTTTATAACAGTGGAGATAAGACAGAGCTAGTCTTCAAAAAATTCACTGTGTTCGTCACACGCCGCTTTTAAAGTACTGTCAAGACGCGACAGATGCGTTCTGGCCAGATCGATCATACAACGAACGTCTCTGTGTCGAAGTGCATCAAATATTTGACTATGATCATCAATAAGAGCAAGCATACTTTTCTTGTCGGTCAGACATATCATGCACAATCTATCGACCTGTGATTTGTTTTTTGCGATAGTTGCAAACGCAAATTCTGCATCTGCAGCTATACAAATTAGTTGATGGAAATCGTAATCCAGCGAATGAAATTCCGTGGTATTGTTGTTTCGCGCCGCTCTTTTCTGCCCTTTCAAATTAATTTCAAACTGTTCGAAATCTTTTTCAGTTGCACTTTTACATGCCTTTCTCATCACTTCAACTTCTACTGCTGTGCGAATAAATCGTGCGTTGAGAATGTCCTGAATAGATATTTTTTTTACCAACGTGGCCTTTTGTGGACGCACCTGTAACAAATCCAGGTTGTTTAACTGTATGAAAGCTTCGCGAACTGGTTGGCGAGAAACCCCGTACTGTTTCGCAATTTCAGATTCAGAGACTTTGGTCCCAGGCGGCAATCGCATAGCGACAATGTCAGCCTGCAGCTGATCAAAAATCTCATCAGCGGTGGTACGTCGCTCCGATGGGAGACTTGCAGTGCTGCTATTCATACAAATATTTATTCCAATATTTCAATTTAGTCCAAAAAACCAGCGCATCGCCAACATGGTTCAGCTCGCCCATGGTACAGGTAATGAATCAGGCAATCCAATGTAGAAAGCAGACCCAGGACGCAATAGCTACAATCTTTGATCTTAAAATTTCAGTTGCCACAATGTTCAAGCTACCTTGCAAGACATAACCACAGAATTGTGCGTTTGCGGTGCCAATGCTCAGGTATCGTGTTTTCGAAATTGCCTACCGGTCCGATACATTGCTCGGCCGATGGGTACCAACCAAAGTACAATAACCAAGATACCCAACGTAGCGGCAATCGGTCTTGAAAAGAACCCCATTAAATCGCCATCGGCTTTAATCATTGATGACATAAAGTTATCTTCCAGCATAGTTCCCAAAACAATACCAAGAATAGTAGGCGCAACTGGAAATCCGTTTTCCTCCATGAAGTAGGCGAGTATGCCCATGACCAACATAATACTGACTCCAAAAACGGTGTTGTTGATTGCGAAAGAGCCAACAATACAGAACATTAAAATTACCGGTATTAAAACGTTTCTTGGAACCCTTAGTATTTGACGAGATAAACGAATTGCTATAAATCCCAAAGGCAGTAACGCAAGATTCGCGATAAAGAAAGCAATAAATACAGCATAGATTAGTTCGGGTTGCGATAAAAATACCGTGGGCCCAGGATTCATGCCTTTCATATACAGCACACCGATTACAATAGCTGTTATCGAGTCACCCGGTATTCCAAACACGATAGCAGGTACCCACGCACCAGCAAGTCCAGCATTGTTCGCTGTGCCTGCATCCACCAGTCCCTCAACATGACCGGTGCCAAATTTCTTAGCGTTTTTAGAAAAGCGTTTGGAAGTTGCATAGGCAATCCATGCGGCGATATCTGCTCCTGCTCCTGGTAAAATACCGACAATAGCGCCAATTACTCCGCCACGTAAAACATTCGGTTTATATTGATTCAAGATCGAACCAATGCCGCGAAATACATGTTTGATAGGTTGCTGTAAGGTGTTGGTTTTCAGATCATTGGACACCATAAATCGAATCACTTCAGAAATGGCAAACATGCCAATCATAGCGGGTATAAAACTGATACCCCCCATCATCTCGACGTTTCCAAAAGTAAAGCGTGGATGACCAGCTGTGATGTCAATGCCAATGGTTGAAATAAACAACCCGATTAGCAAAGATACAACACCCTTAAGCGTCGACCCAGTGGAGACAATGACAGCGCAAGATAATCCCAGACAAGCTAACCAGAAATACTCATAAGATGAGAATTTAATTGCAAACTCTGCCAACAGCGGGGCTGTTAAAGCGAGAACCGCAGAGCCCATAACTCCGCCTATTACAGCACAGACTAAACTGGTACCCAGTGCTAGCTCGGCTTTGCCTTTACGGGTAAGTGAATAAGCTTCGTCACAATATGCAGCCGATGCAGGCGTCCCTGGAATTCGCAACAGAGCGCCGGGTATGTCTCCTGCGAAAATGGCCATGGCCACAGTAGTTACAATGCAAGCTATTGCAGGCACTGGGTCCATAAAAAAAGTGAACGGCACCAGTAACGCTGTAGCCATTGTGGCTGTAAGCCCTGGAATGGCTCCGACAAACAACCCGAACAACGCGGCAAGGAGCATAACACCGAGAACCGATGGATCGAGTATTAACGTAAACGCTAGTAGGATGACATCCACAATCCGTTACCAGACCATTCCTTGTAACCATCCTGCCGGTAGCGGCACCAATAGCACTTTGGCAAATAATAACTGAATGACTATAGTAGTGAAAACGGCAATGGCAGCTGCTGTAAATACAGAAGACCCAAGCCGATAAAGAAGAGTAAAGACAATTGCTAATGAGATCGGTATGAAGCCAATCCATTCCGATAAAAGAATATACAGAAGCAGAAACAGAATTGTCAGTACCGCATTGACTCTGGCACGACGCGAATCTGCTACTCTGCCCAAATCAATCCACTTTACAACCTTCGATTGATTAGATTCACTGGCATCGGCCATTCGGGCATGAATGCCCCGCACTATTAATACACACCCACACCCAAACAAACCCAGACCAATTAACATCGGAAACAGATCTGGCCCATAAGCCTGCCCATGCAAAGATGGAAAGGTGCGAGTGTAGGCAATCTCTGCCACTGCAAAGACTACCAACACTGCACCCGTAATTGCATCGTTAAAGCGCATGCTGTTTAAGCTTGTGCTTTTAAACTTTAACTACTTGGCAAGACCAACAGCTTTCATAACGGTACCTAATGCGGCATCGCTGGATTCCATCCATTCACTGAATTCAGCACCGGGTTTCCAAACCAGGCCGAACCCTCGACCATTCATAAATTCTTGAAATTCGGCCGAATTCCAAACAGTCTCAAATGCGGCTGTCAGTGTCTCAGTGACATCGTCCGGCATTCCTTTTGGCCCAGCCAAACCACGCCACGCAGCCATTTGCCAATCGAGATCTGCAGCTTCTTTTAGCGTTGGCACATCAGGGAATGCAGCGTTTCTGTCAGTGTCCATGATAGCCAGTGCTTTTACTTTACCAGCATCGATCAAAGCACCAGCTTCAACAATCGAACAGGTAACAATATCGACCCCACCGGCTACCAATTCCTGTAACCCGGGTGCGGCGCCTTTTGATGGTACCCAAGGTGCAGCATCAGGGCTGTTACCACCTGCATTCAACATTCCAGCCAGCGCGAGATGCCATATACCACCCTGCCCAGTCCCCGATGCTTTGTGCTCACCAGGGTTGGCCTTTATTGCATCTATTGCGTCTTGCACTGTGCTCCACTCAGAATCTGCTCTGACTTGAAACCCGGCTGAATCATAGTTATACAACGCAATAGGTGTGTAATCTTTACCAGTAAGTTCGGTTAGACCCGCCCAATGCATCATGCCAATTTCAACCGTTGCTACCCCAATTGTGTAACCATCCGGTTTGGCTGTGGCTATTGCGGAATGGCCAACCACACCGCTTCCGCCAGTGCGATTAACGACATTAACAGTTTGCCCTAGCTCCTTTTCCAGTAACGAAGCGATCATTCTCCCGGTCGCGTCTGTTCCACCGCCAGCGCTCCAGGGTACTATTAGCGTTATCGGACGCTCAGGATATGCCGCCATTACAGACGGGCTTATAAGACTTAATATCAGTCCAATTACCCCAATAAAGGCCGACAGACACTTCATAGAAAATTGTTTTGAATTATTCATTGTTTCTCCTCGATGTTTAGATAACACTGTATGTTGCGCCACAGCTGCAGCACTGGTGATACTAGGTTGTTTAACAAATCGCAAAACTACCATACTAGTCCAGATAAACCACGTCAATATATAATCCACGCGCACTGTACTCGAGTGTCGAATTGCCAAATTTGAAATGCGTTGATAATGCTTCTAATAACCAGTCTTTCGTAAAATACTTAACTATTACTAACATGCGTAATGCGCCAGTTAAAACCAACACATTGACTTTCTGATTCAACAGCGGGTTATTACGCTATCTATTATTACTTTCAGGCATCTAATTGAATGCCGACGGCATAATAGACTGCCGAATCCAATTCAATACAACAATATTAACGAACTACTGTAGCCGGCTTATACAGCCACCAAGGCGACACGAATAAAAATCGTGGTGGGCGCACGCGCAAATTAAAGTCAAATTGTGAGTGCGAATTTATGGCTACTAACCTTACACGAGCAAAATACAGATGTAATTAGTTGGCTTCGATAAGCTCTTTTAGTTTATTAATCTGTCGTTCGTGATCGGTCCGCATTTTCTTTTTAGAGCTGAATAAAAACATAATTCTCATTATCCACCCTATTCGGACAAATTCTGCTCCGGCGAACAACTTAGTTTGGGTTGGGCTGATTTGATCGAATTTGTTGATTATTTCCATATCAAACCACTTGGATGTCATAAACAACTTAATGTGATTCGGTGGGTCATAGGCAGTTATTTTTTCATGCATGGTGAATTCGCGGCCATTTTGATCATAGGTATGGTTAGAGGTATCGCCAACTTTAGGTGCGCTAACATCACCGGTTAGTTGTTCATACCTGACGAAATCATTCAACCATTTAGTCAGATTGTCAGGGTTATTCGCATAATCCCACACCTGTTGAATAGGTCTATCAACTATAACTTCACATTCAAGTTTCACGATCGAACTCCTTAGATAAGTGTACTAATTCGTATCAAGGCTATGCGAAAATATTATATGTTAGCAGTATCTTCGGTAGAAAAAAAAGACCAATAATTCAAAATTTAACGTCGTGCGTAACAATTACAGCTTTTGCTCCCTGCGCAAACTTACTAGGACCTACTGTCAAAATCAGGTACATTGAAGCTCTCACTTTTTAATCAACTACAATGAAAAAACTTGATCAAAAAAAGCTCGACAAATTGGTGGCGTCCGCAAGGGCTGATTACGCCTCACGTGAAGATGGGTACCGTCAACGCGCTTTGAAACTCTATCCGTGGATATGTGGCAGATGCACACGCGAATTCACAAAAGACAATCTGCAGGAACTTACCGTTCACCATCGAGATCACGATCACGATAACAACCCTGCCGATGGCAGCAATTGGGAGTTGTTATGTGTTTACTGTCATGACAACGAACATCAACGCCTCATTGAACAGAGTACGGTGGAAGGTAGAAGTAAAGATGACCTTGTCACTCATAATCCGTTTTCTGAGCTTGAGACTTTATTGAACTCAAAGCCACCGGAAAAATAGGACCGGGCAGAGTATAAATGTCTAAAAATTAATTAATTAACAACAGCCCAAAACTATGCTTACACCAGTGTACTGAAAAGCCAGTAATCACGAACCGGCAAGAAACAATTTTAACGCATTGAAACCTGCATGATCGGCATCCAGGCTCAAGGCGGCTTCGGTCAATTTTGCTACTTCATCGAATTCTGATTTGGCTAACTTTTCCATTGCGCTTTGCGATAGCGCCGTCATCATTTGTTGCCACTGAGATGTGCTTTTGAGTTGTTGATATTCGTTGAAACTGACTGACGATATTTTGTCGAGTACCGAACTGCCTGACGGCCGCAAGTAGTGCTTATCTTTGAGATAAGTCATTATTTGATCGTAAGCCAGTACTTGATTGGACGTGGCGAGAATACTCTGAATGCGGCCTTGATCATGCACAGCTGCAGGCATCGCACTAGACACAGCCAAGATCTGGTTTACAACATCACCATATCGGCTTGCATTCCAGGTTTTCGCTAATGACAATAGGCTTTGCTCAGTTTGTTGAATGGTATCCAGTAAAACAGGATCGTTAGGGTTAATAGAATAAGCCTGTGCCAACATTGGCGCCATGTTGGTCATGTAATCCAATTGCTCCAACGCATTATCTTTGGGCAAAGTGGTGGTTATCGATTGCGGTGGCCTGGGCATTTTGTTAATTGTCGCCAACGACATATTGACAGTTGTTGCGCTGGATGTGTAATACATATAACCAGCACCGGCGCTTAATAAAGCCAATACTAATGCCGCAACCACCATTGGCCCCAGTGATCTATTGGTAGATGATCGACTGGTAGATGATCGACTTCGTTTAGACGATTCACTGGACGGGCGCATCGCATTTGGCTTGTTGCCAAAAGGTTCGTCATCATCGAAATCCAACAATTCATCGAATGGTTGATTATCGGATTGTCTGTCTATCAGATTACGCCGATTAAACGCATCGCCGCCCACCGAGTTCGATGCAGCGTTACGATTATTTCGGTTGGCAGGAATATTGTCAGAGTATTGCGAATCTCCTCTGGGTTGACGAAGCTCGTATTCGTTGTGTTGGCTCCCTTTATCAATGTGGCCCCGTGCATCGTCGTCAAACTCGTCAGAGTGAAGCCGCGTTTTTAATTGAGTCAGGTCTGATTCAAACGCAGTAATGCCACTTCTTTTTGTCGAGCTTAAGGTGTCAGCAGAGGTCGTGTTGAACATATCGGCCCAGTCTTCGATACTCTGCGG
>CALIMV010000082.1 GCA_938045275.1 uncultured Granulosicoccaceae bacterium | reverse complement strand
GGTGTTTCTGGCGGACGCCGATGTTAGTGCTGAAAAGGTATCAGAGGTGTTGTTTGTGAATAGTCCGGAAATCGGTGGTGGCACAGCTGCAGGAGAACTACCTCGAGATGGTCATCAAGTCTTTGTAATTGAGCGCCCAATTCCCGGTGTTGGTTTTTTTGGCCTGGACAAAAAGAAGATAATTTCTAAAGGCTCTAACAGTGCCATAGCGAAACTCGGAGAGATAATTGAGTGGGACCACTCCTATCTCACCAGTGAGGGTACTTATTGTGTATATCGGGCGGATTCACCGGAGACACTGCGAGAGCACGGCGCGTTGGCTGGAGCGCCGATTGGCAAAATCACACCTGTTGATCACAGGTCATATTAGTAGTTTGAATGTTAAGAAAGATCTTTAACGTCGGTGTTGACTCGCTGTGCCTAATTAACGCATGGAGTAGAATGTAGCATGGAAGCTCTTACAATCAATGGTCGATTCGTATCAGAATGTCCGCTTTAGAGAATTCATTTTCAATCTCATTGAAAAAAGTTGAAACAGCTATAGCCGCTTCGGGCCGTACAGAGCCAGTCGCGTTCCGATTAAAACACACATTCGGTGCAACCGGCGACCGGCTGGAAAAAGCACATCCCAGACACCTTCCGTACCGCACTAGGAACAAAAAGCCCCCTGCGGAGGCGTCTTTGCTATCAACATGTGATTCAAATTATAACGCCCAAAAGCTTCCTCCTCTCTCTTGACTTTGTAACTGTATATATTTATAGTATAATATAAAAACAACACAGGAATTCGCATGGAAGCCAATCCCCAGTTTAGCAACTACTCCAACACCCAATTGGAAAATTCCATCACACGTTTGTGTGCAGATATCAATGCTGCAACCTATCAACAACTCATTATGATTGCTGAGTTTGATCGGCGCAATGGCTGGGGGCACGAAGGTTGTCGCTCCTGTGCGCACTGGTTGAACTGGCGCTGCGGTATTTCCTTCTCCGCGGCACGAGAGAAAGTGCGTGTCGGGCACGCGTTGAGTAGATTGCCGAAAACATCTGAAGCTTTTTCCTCTGGCGTACTAAGCTACTCGAAAGCGCGCGCCATTACTCGCGTGGGTAACGAGAATAATGAAGAATGTCTATTGTCCTATGCGCGCTACGGTACGGCCAGTCAATTGGATAAAACAGTACGGCTGTATCGACAACAGTATGATGAGGCCGGTGTAATGATGGTTGGATATCACAATGCCATTCACGATGGCGATAATACGGTCTGTGTCACTGACGACGAGCGCCGCGATGCAGAGAACCAGCGTGCCATGCACCACCACGAACATCGGCATGTCACCACACATTGGGACGAACACGGTTGCCTGGAAATACGCGCACGACTAACGCCTGAACAAGGTGCTTTGGTCATCAAAGCGATTGACGCGGCTGTAGAATCAATTGCGCAATCTGAACCGGCGGAAAAAAGCGAGAGCCACGCGTTGGAGTTGACCAAGGGCACCTCCGCGGGCGGGTTTCCTATCAACAATAATCGCCAGTATCCTCGACAAAGAGCAGATGCTTTAGTGTTAATGGCAGAAGCGTTACTTAAGGACACCAAGCTTACATCTAGCATCGAAGATCGGTATCAAGTTGTGGTGCATGTCGACAGCAATGTGCTCAGTCAGAAGGTCTTTGAAAAGCCATCAGGGGAACCTGATTGTTATATAGATAAACAAGTGGCAGTCCCAGTAGAGACAGCGCGTCGGCTAAGTTGCAGTTGTAAGGTGGTTACCGCTTTATTACACAAAGGTGAGCCATTGAGTATTGGCCGTCGTAGTCGCGCTGTTCCAACCGGTATACGTCGAGCGCTCACAATAAGAGACGGTGTTTGTCAGTTTCCAGGCTGTGATTGTCAGCACCATTTGGATGCACACCATATTGTGCATTGGGCTAATGGTGGCGACACTTCATTAGAGAATTTGATTGAAGTTTGTCACCACCACCACAAGCTGCTGCATGAAGGGCAATTCTCAGTGGTTCGGCAGGCGGATAGCACCTTGACGTTCAGGCGGCCAGATGGCACGCCTATTCAAAAAGCCGTGGCGCAAACTGGTGAGCCAGTACCATTAACGCATAAGGACCCTTGGTCTGCTTGTGGAGATAAAATGGATTACGCTATGGCGTTGTACAACATGGCTTACGCTAATCGTGAACAGCACTGTAGTCACGCCTAAGATTGATTCTACGTTAATTCAAGATTATCCAGCATCGGCTCCAAGCACGTTGCTGTCAGTCATAACACCTAAAGAATTATTCAAAGTGGGGGTTATTTTCAGCCACAATTTTGGCCAAATTTGCTGCCGTTTTTCAATCGTACCAGACACTTGCTTTTTTAACGACAGGGACGTGCCCACAAAGGAGAATTTCATGGTTACCCGATTATGTATGAATCACTCAAATCGTCTGCTTATATAATACCGAAAAGCCGTAAAAACAGTAAAATACACCAAACAAAAAT
>CALIMV010000081.1 GCA_938045275.1 uncultured Granulosicoccaceae bacterium | reverse complement strand
ACTTAGCCAATATGAAGACCCATCCTTCATTCGTGACAATTTACCAGCAACAACCAACTCGCGTCTCAGCAGCGCATAATCATCGTGAAATAAACTCAACCTTTTTATTAACTTCGCCTTCACTGTATTTAGCTTCATTCTCAAATACACGAGAAACATAGTCCAATACTCTCTTTCTTTTTGCCATTTTCCTTGGCCATAGAACCTTGCCATTCTCAGGGCTTACGAGCTCTCCCATATTTAAAAGTACTTCTAACGGCGACATATTTTTTGAACCAAGGTGAAATTTTCCATATGCACCGCACCCCAACCAGAGCGAAGCGTCTCCAAATTTGCATGTTTCTCCATCTGTAGTTTCAAGTAATGTATCAACATCAGCCGGAGTAGGCGTCAATGAAACTGATTTAAGAATACGCCCAAAATCAAGATAATGATCTGGTTCCATTAGCGGCTGTAGTGCTTGGTGTGAGTTCTGAGATAGTCATAATTGCACGCCGAAAGCTAACGCAGATAAGCAATGATCAGTCTTTGAAAATCGGATGCGTAAGTTAATCAATTGATTCAACGTGTTGGCATGCACGAGCCACGGGTTTATGTGAATAACATATAACGGATTGACTCGCTTGTTTTTGAAGATCATGATTCAAGTGCGATTCAGCAAATACGTGGCGCGTATTGTATGTGCAACATACTGCCGATATTTTTTGTTTACAACTCGACGGGCTCGATTGAGTTGACTTCCAAGTCGAAAAAGTGAACACTGGCTAATATAATTATCTCGCCTGAAATACAATTAAGTTTCTTGCTCGGGTGATCGATTAAATGACAAAGTGTAACGTCCGATCTCTGCTGAGAGATCGTACATCGGCCCTCCACCGCCAAGCAGAAAACGCGCTCGAATCAAAAGCACCCATTGAATCTCGACAGGGATTATCAAAATTTCTGGGCTGTATGCTGATGGTTCACACGCGATTTCGCACCGAATATGACCGTGCTGCAGAATTAGCCGGTTTACAAACTCAGTCTGGTCTTTTAATCAAGGCGCTTCAAGATGATTTAAATATTTCATCTGACGCAACAATTCAAACGAGCATCTGTGATGATCATTTCAGCCTTGGCGTAGGCTACGTACTCGAAGGCTCAGCCCTTGGCGCCAGTATGTTAAAAAAACGTCTTACAGCATTAGACATAGAACACCCCTGCTATTTAACCCATGTAACAACGACTTCGAAAACAAGGTGGCCGAAATACGTTAAATACATAGACACCTGCGAGGAAACAGACCCTGTAGTGGCTGGCGCACTTTTAACTTTTGAATACATAATTGCACATGCGGAGCGACCCGATGACTGAAACTATTGAATTGGAGGAGGCTATTGCCAATTGCGATCGTAGCCCTATTCATATTCCAGGTACAGTTCAATCCTTTGGCGCGTTACTCGCTTTGGATGCAAAGTTTACAACCATAGAGTTTGCGTCACAGAACACGAAAGCGCTTTTAGGCCATGAGGCATCAACGCTGTTAGGTCAATCGATAAGCGAGCTGCTTGATGACGAAGAAGTGCACCAGGCACGAAATTGCCTCGCACACGTATCAATTCAGGAACAAAGAGAAGTCGTTTGTGAAAAAGCCTTCCTGGGAAATCGTTTTCAGTTATCGATTCACCTGAAAGACTGCCGATCTGTATTGGAGTTCCTGCCGCTCAAAGAAACAGTGGCTGGGGAATTCAGTGCGCTGGAACAAACGCGATTGTTATTCGCTCAATCGATTATTGAAAAGGACACTCAGTCAAATCTGGATTTATCAGTTGAGAATTTACGCGGCAGCACTGGGTTTGATCGTGTCACTGCCTATCAATTCTTACCCAATGGTGCTGGAGAGATTGTTGCAGAGTCGCGAGCTACCCACATGGATTCTTTTCTTGGGTTGCGATTCCCAGCAACCGACATTCCGCCGATTGCACGAAAACTCTATACCGAGACACCGATAAGGGTATTAGCCGATGTTCATGGCACCGATATACCCATCATTGGACAAGATCCAGACGCTCGGCCACTGGATTTGTCGCTAGCGATTCTGCGGGGGACAGCCAATGTTCACTTGCAGTTCTTGAAGAATATGGGTGTCAGTTCAACCCTGACTTTGCCCATTATTGTTGAGGGTAAGCTTTGGGGGTTGTTTGCAATGCATCACGAGCATCCTCGAACGCCTGATGCCAACATGCTTCTTGCTTCAGAGCTTGCTGGCAAGATGCTTGGGCTTACTATTCAGCAAACCACTCAAATCAGACACCGGGCCCACATGAAAAGCTGTGCGATCATCGGACACGATCTTCTTGAAATTGGAGAAAAAAAACAGTCCATGGCCGCGTATTGGGAAAACGCGAACAACCCTCTTGCTAGTGCAATTTCATCTGACGGCGCGGCTTATATTGTTGGCAATCGTGTTAAAAGTGGCGGTAACTCGCCCAGCGATGAAACTTGCTTGACTATTAGAGATTTAACATTCGAAATGTCGGGTGATTTGAATTGTTTCGACGATCTTACATCGCAGATCTCAGCTCAGCATCTTGATAAAACCAGAGGTGCACTCGTTATAACCTTGTCCAAAACAGCTGAGATAAGCCTCATCCTGTTTCGTAACGAAGCATCGCAGAAAATAAACTGGGCAGGTGCACCAGAAAAAGAAATAACCAGAGGGAAGCAAGGATTAGAACTAAACCCTCGTCGTTCGTTCTCTAAGTACATTGAGTCTATCGAAGGCAAGTGCGAAGAATGGACAAGCAAAGACATCGATATCGCAACTGTTCTTCGAGATACATTAGTAAGAATGCTCGATATACAAACACCGCAACGCTTGAAGCTGATGATACAAGAGCTCAATCACCGAGTGCGAAACATACTATCGCTGGTTCAATCGCTTTCCATGAATTTAGCCACAACCTCAGAATCAATCGAAGACTACGCCACAGCACTTGAACAGCGCATTGTAGCGTTGGCCGGTGCGCATAACCTGCTCACTCACGAAAACTTGCGCGGTATACCATTTCGCAAACTAGCGGAGCTGGAATTAAAGCCTTATATGGAAAACAGAAATCAGGCTCATTCTTTATCTGGCCCAGATGTAGTCTTAAAAGCGGATGTCTCTCCAATAGTGGCTCTGGTATTGCACGAACTAACCTCCAATTCTGTCAAATACGGTGCTCTGTCAGTGCCTGGGGGCACTGTTTCTTTGAAGTGGCAGTTTTCCGATTTTGGCCTTGATATCGAATGGGCAGAGGCTGGCGGCCCACCGGTTATGGAACCGACACGCGAAGGATTCGGAAGCTCAATCATTAAAGTCGCTATTCCGTATGAATTTGGAGGCAAAGCACATTTAAGTTTCGAATCTTCAGGAGTGCGAGCGACATTTTCTTTGCCAAAGTCCGATATTGAAACTGTGCCGGTGCGAGAAACCAGATTATTGGTCAACAACAAAATTTCCGCCAAGCAGCCGTTACCAAAACCGGTTAGCAAGCGTGGCCTAATCGTTGAAGATAACTTTGTCATTGCCATTCAAGCCAAGAAATGGTTCGAAGAGCTTGGGTTTAGAGATACAGTGGCCGTTGCCACTGTCAGCGCAGCCTTATTGCATCTTGAGAAGGAAAGCTTTCACTTTTGCCTTCTGGACGTGAACCTGCGTGGTGAAATGAGTGCGCCGGTTGCTCATAGGTTACAAGCGTTGGGCATTCCATATCTTTTTGCCAGCGGTTATGGCAGTGAGGGAGCCGCTTTGTGTAACCAATTTGACGTTCCTTTTCTAACCAAACCGATAAACATAAAAAATTTGCGTGACGTAATAAATAAGCTTGGGATCGATGAATGACGGGTAATATATTAATTCTAGAAGACGACGTAGCATTAGCCGTTCAATGGCGCGCTGCACTCAAATCGGCTGGCTTTACGGTATTCATCTCTCATGGCGCTAAAGAAGCACTAAACATTTTCTCTACCCAAAAAATTGACCTTTGTATTGTTGATTTCATGGTAAGAGTAAATGGTAAACCCTCATCCGACGGAGGCCTGATGTTTTTGGGCAATCTCGACACGAAATACCGGAAAAAAACAAAAATTCTAGGGGTGTCCGGAATGACCCAAGGTAGACGGGCGTTAAATGCAGAATACCATTTCCTAAATCTTGGAACCGATGGATTTCTGGGCAAACCTTTTGCGAATTATGAATTGATTCAAGAGGTGAAAAGTATGCTGAGCTATGACTATGCGAAGAATTAAAAACGTGTCTCCACCAGATTGCTGGCGGCGCTGTGCCTGCCCCAGAGTAACGATACGCTAACTCCTGCGAACCTCCTGAATAAGCATCGTCTGAACCGTTCGGAACCTCCCCCACTACTTTAGGGACCTCCACTGCTTCGATTTTTAAGTCACAGCTTTACTAGTCCACATTGACGTCACCAAAATCGTCAGCGACGGCTGTTGTCAACGGCCCCACTAAAAGCGCGAGTTCAACGTTCACTCACAAACACATGCAGCAGTGTTTCAACAAGTAAGTGTTTCTCCCTTTCGTCAACGTGTTTGGTTCAGTGGCTCACAAGCTTGCTTGCTTTGATTTCTGACCACCTACTGTGCACTTTCAATTTCTGTATAAGACTTGAGCACTTCATCGTCATCGCTTTGCGAAATCAAATACGCAGGGCAGTCATCACTCGCCTCGCGAGTTACTTCAGTGCCTTTTAGTTTGTGCGGCGTTACAGGAAATAGTCTAATGCACATTAAAACTAAATATTTTGCTACGGTGTGTATTATCAACAAACCGATCAAACAATCAGCGTCAAACTCCTTGTTACTCGAGGCAACTGCCAGAGGTCTGGATTGTGCGGCAGGTGGTTTTACCATTGACCCGTACGAGCCCACTAACATTGCAGTAATCACTCACGCTCATGCCGATCACGCCAGACGTGTGGCCAACACTTTTCGACAATCACCCCAAGCCTCCGGGTCAGCTGCCTGGCAACACACCCGGCAAGAACAGGCTGACATGCCTAACCGGGCAATGGCATGAAAAAAAATAACCAACGCGCCTTATGGTGGGTGAAGCGCGATATGCGGGTGCACGATAATCTGGCGCTGACGGCGGCTCTCAGTGAAGCGAAAAGCGTGTCTGCGTTTTTTGTTATCGAGCCCGGGTTGCTGACAGCGCAAGAGACATCCTACATGCATGTGTATGGGTGGTGGCAGGCGCTGCGCGAATTGCAGAACAAGCTGCGCGCGCTGGGTTCTGAGCTTTATTTTCCTCACGGTGAAGTGGTTGAGGTACTGCAACAACTACAAGATAATCATCCCTTCGATGCACTGTTCAGCCATGAGGAAACGGGTACCTCAATCACTTACCAGCGCGATATCGCGGTGGCCGCCTGGTGCAAGCGCCATAAAGTCGATTGGCAGGAACTGCCTCAGAACGGCGTTATCAGAGGATTACGTGACAGGAGCCTGAGGCAACCGATTATCAAAAAGCGACTGCGGGAAACATCGCCGGTAGACTCGCCCGAGCGCATCTCTAAGTGGGATATCGATTGCTGGCCAGCAAACCTTCCGGAGATTTCAAGTCTGGGCGTCATACCATCACCGCAGTTGGACACGGATCAACTGCAAGTGGTCAGCGAAACAGCAGCCAACGATGATCTTTCCTCGTTTTTAGAGCAACGTGCATTTGACTATTCCGGTGGCATTTCGTCACCTAACACCGCCTTTGTAGCCGGATCAAGATTATCAACGCACTTAGCTTGGGGCACCATAAGCCTCAGAACAGTCTTCGCACGCAGTGACGCAAGTCTACAGTCGTTGGACGGACAGCAAGACCCGGAATCCAAACAATGGCGCAAGTCTCTGCTGGCGTTTCAATCCCGGCTTCATTGGCACGACCATTTTATCCAGCGCTTGGAAACCGAACCGGAAATGGAGTTTCATTCGCTGAACCGATCGCACGATGGCATCGTGTACGAAGACAATCCAGCGATACTGCAAGCTTGGTCGGCGGGACAAACCGGCATGCCCATGATTGACGCATGCATGCGCTGCCTGAACACTACGGGGTTTATCAACTTCAGAATGAGAGCGATGTTGGTAACGACCGCCTGCTTCGGGCTAAAGCTTTCATGGCGCAGCATCATGCATCCCCTGTCACGGGTTTTCTTCGACTATGAACCGGGTATTCACATCGCTCAAATTCAGATGCAAGCCAGCCTGATGGGTATCAACACGATGCGGGTTTATAGCCCTGCGAAACAGCTTGCTGACCAAGATGCCGACGCTGAGTTCGTTAAACACTGGATACCAGAACTGCGTCGATTCAAAGCGACTTCCATTCTGGATTACGAAAATCGCACTCTGGGAAAATATCCTCCAGTTATAGACGACATTAAGGCCAATACGGCGGAGATGAAGGCACAGATCTACGCCATCAGACGTACCGATGAAGCCAAGCAGGATAAAGCGGATGTGCTCGAAAAACACGGCTCCCGAAAACCGCTGAAGGGCGCTAAGAAAAGCGCTGCTAAGAAAGCCAAGGCAAAGAAAAGAGTACTCAAAAAAACGGCCAGTGGTAAAAACACAGACAAGGTAACCGTGCGTAAGAAAACTGCTGCTAAGAAGATCACTGCAAAGAAAGATAGCAGTAAGACGGGTTCTGCAAAAAATGCAAGTCGGAACGAGGAAGATGAATAATCTATTCATCCAGTTGAAGCCCTGGATAAACGCTATGCCAGGCCGTGCAATGAAAGAACTAACGGTCGTTTAAACACACCAACTAGTTCTTGCCCCGCCCTAGCCGATTTACCATAATTCCAACTCCCAACAACAGGACGACTAATACGAACGCAATCATGTATGCTTGCGAAAAAGAAGTTATTGCAAACACGGCAAAAACAGCCAGAGCTGCAATAAAAATGACGACATCGCCGATCAAACCCCATCCGAATATTCTCAGAAATGATTTTTTCCGTTCTTTCATGAAAACAATCTCCAATGTTAGTTTGCATAACTATAGCTATAGCCATTTATGCTTATGTGCAACCCTTCTAGATTCAAATAATATACGGTTGGGTCAGTACGCTTAGCACAGACGCTGATTGACAACCTCTTTCCTCTCTTGCGATATCCACCCAGTGCTTATCTTCAATCGCATCCACCAAGGCGTAAAGCAGGTTCAAACTCGGATTAACGCCGCTCAACTTTTTAACTTTTAGAAAGGCTCTTACCGCACCCGTTTCCATGAGCTCGTCTTTGGTACGTATACCTGCCTCTAGCAAGAATTTCTCTGAACGCGGGCCAAGACCTTTTAAATCAGCGATCTCCCCCATATTGGATTTCCCAAGAAAAATAACGTCTACATCATAGGCAGTCGGATCGCGCTAGTTATCTGACATTGATGCCGGCTACCACCTTGTCCCAAGCATGCCATAAGTCGTATTGGAACACTGCTATTCGGGTGTAGCTATCCACCAGACATTACCGCACGGGTCTTTGACACCTGCCATCCGATCACCGTGAGGGCGACTATTTGGCTCCATGAGCACGATCGCGCCAGCCTCTAAAGCTTTCGAGAATGTCGTGTCGATATTTTCGACGTAGAGGTGGATCTGAGATACGTTTGCCGGATACTCATCGGTGCTCTCATTCATCATAAGAATTGAGTCGCCGATACGAAGGCGTGCATGCTGAATCGTATTGTTGGAGTACCGCTTATCGAGGATAATTGTTGCATCAAATGCAGCAACAAGGAATTCAATTAGCCTGGCAGCATCACGTACCGTAAAATAGGGTGTGATCGTATGAAGCCCGTCCGGCAAATTACTTTTCATTGTCATGATCTCCTTGGCCGACAGCAAAGGGAGTATTCAATTTTTTTGAATACCAATCTGCTGTGAGTATTTCTTACATAAACTCAAATCAGGTATAAGAGATTCGAAGATTCATAACAAGCTCAGTCAACGACCGTTGTGCTTAGCGCATATTCTGAGGAACTCACGGTTATTGACTAAGCGCAACTTTACGACTGCACAGTGGCCCACTGCGACTCCTAAGCCGGCACCATGAGATCAAGTGTAGCAAGTAATCTGTCGCCTCGCTCCTGTACGCGCATTACAGGAAACCCGGTGCTCTTTGTAGACCGGGTAATTGGCCTAGGGTCAGCGTAGGGTGGTGTTTGGATTATTCTCTGGTTTACCTCTTCTGGTAAATTCGCCTGGGTGGTAAGCAGATTTTTACCAGCTACGTGCGCTTTCATATGAATGTGAATGGGCACGCCGTAGTAGTAGCCTGGATAAATGGTATTGAATTCTGCAATTCCATCATCGTCGGTGGTAAGCGCACCGCGACAAAATCGCGGTGCTTCGTCGGGTTTAATATGGCCAAATACAATGGCCCTTACCATGGGCGGTCTTTTATCCGGGTCGCTGCTGTAGCCTGAATAGTGCCCGGTAGCATTGCATGACCAAATGTCTATCACACCCCCTGGAATCGGCTGGCAATCTTTATTAAGCAGTCGCATGGCCACCGTTAAAGGCTGACCATCTTGATCTGCTGCTATGTCCTTACCGGTTGCAGGTGCGCAAGTAAAATAGGGGCCCTCATGGCTGTCTTCTTCCATTTGACATACGTCACCTGAGAAATCTTCCGGCGTAGCCAGACGGCTTGCTATATCAGAAACAGGGATGCCGGTGTTGTCGCAGGTTTGCTTGCCACGAAGAGCTTTTTCAACCACACCCCTGTTGGGTCCGACTCCATCCGCCGCAACACTAACTCCAGTACGACCCGTTGCGCATGCCCCAACCAGTGCACTTGCTGAAACGATCAGCGCTTGCCTGCGTTTAATTTCCATACTTTGAGTTCCCGTCTTTATAAAGTTTGTGTTGTGGCTTAGAAGAATGCCTAGAAATTAACCGTCAATGAACCACCATTCTCACTGATTTTGCTCAAGTCGGTGCCCTCGCCAATGGTAATCAGTATGCCGCCATTATCGAAAGTAAACTCCGTGGGCAACCCGTCAACAAAGGCGCCATTGGCAGTCACTTTTGTACCAGGCGCAATAATTTCTACACTGGCTGCGAAGTTCTCGTCAGTCTGGTCAGACAATTCTGCCGCACTAACTTCTTGATCAAACGCAAAGTAGTAGCGATCGAAGGTGGTATCGTCGTAGAGTGTTACCTGCAATTTCTCTAGTTCAGCGACCAATGTCATGGTCAGACTATTGGCCGTAAAATCGATATCGTATACGTGAAAAGCGAAGCCGGGTAGTTCAACCTCGTCGCTGATCTCGATCGGACCTTTGGCGTCTACAGTGAAGGGCTTGCCTTCAGTGAATTTTCCGTTCTGGAAAAAATTGACGGCTTGACTGACATTGCCAGACATGTCAGCGAAAGTAGGGCCAGCAACAACCAAAGCAGTGCAAGCAAAAACAAGAGTCCGAAGCGTTAATTTATATTTAGTCATGTAAGTGGATTTCCTTTGAATTAAATAGTTGAACTGCGTTCAGCATCTGTAGCCGCGCTTTAATTGGGCGTAGGCTTAAGATCTAAAATAATGAGATTTTGATTCGCTTTTGACGATTCTGTACCGACCGAATGATCAAGGAGCTCGATAAAGTTATTGCCAGCGACATCTTCTAATTGCGTGTCTATCGCTATCTGAATCTGGGCATTACGCCATGAGCCGTTTCGGTTGAAACGCCAGGCACGCTCATGTTTATCTATTGTTATATCCCCCAGGATTGGTCGTCCGTTAGCGTCTCGCACCGAAATTCCACTCTGTAAAAGCGCATGGTCAAAGGGCCGATCAAACTCAATAACAAGAGGATCGTTAGTCAGGTTTCGTGGCAATGCTATTTGCCACAATGCAGGGTCTGGTAGCGTCCGCAACGCTTTGGATACCGTGAAAGTACTTTCATAACCAGGCATCGATTCTGCCCTGTTGGCCGTTGGCCAACCATCATCGACAACAATCGAATACGTGCTTCCCACCTGCAAGGCAGGTCCCAGCGCTATGTTTTGCGCTACACCTCGTTTTATCCGACCAGGGTCCATAAGCAAAGTCAGCCTTTTTCGGTCTTCGCTCCAAAGCTCTTGTTTAAACGCCATGAACGCTGCGGTGTCTGCCTTGCCAGTGGCATCAACAAGCTTTATGTAATCGCTACTGACATGTGGCCGCATCGGGGTGGAAAAATGAATGTAAAATCGCAGTGTGTTTTCTGGAATAATATTCCCACTTGGAAAAACGGCGACAATCTCTGGGCTGATCTTTTCAACAGTGCGCTCTACAGTGAACTCGTTGATTGATTGCGCGTCATTTTTTGTTGCGTCCGTATCGTGAACTTGTACGGTGTATTTTTGTTCTTCAATAAAATCGAATGCCGGTACAAAAGTAATTGTGCGCCCTTCCATCGAATAACGTCCGGCGATTGGCGATTTGCCCTCACAACATTCACCGCGATTGCCAACAAAGACCGAGAAGACATCTGCAGGAGCGATGTCTTCCTGGTCACTTCGAAATTCGAACTCGATTGTTGGTTTTCCCATCGTGGGAAGGATTAAATCGCCCTCAAATGCATAAGAAACAGAAAAATAGTGTCCGATGCACAAGCCAATGGCCATAGAAAGTCTGGCCAATAATTTTTTCGGGCGAAGCAACACGGTTACTTAGCTTTATCTGTGTAGTACTGAGGAAAATCAAACTCAGCTATAAGATTGTGCAAGCGATTCGGGAACCCATTGAAGTTGGAGTCCATGTTCAGACTACCGGTGTACATATCACGCGTTATTGATACAAAAAAGTTGTCTCCCAAGGCATCCATGTGGAGAGACATTCCGTCGAACATGACTGTTTTACCAGTGGCTCCGACCGGCATTACAGGCGACAGGTCTGAGCGACCGCCATCGGGTAAGTCTCCCTTTTTGTAGGCTTTGGCACCGTTTAAACTATCAACAGGAATTACATACGGGGACCGGCTGTTACTGGTTAAAAACAGCGTGTCCTTACCATTCAAGGAGTAGGAGATCATATCGATCGGTTGACCGTTTCCATAGTCCATTAATGTGCGTGCAGAGATTTTCGCACCATCCACAATCTCATCCAGTTCGATCGCAACAATCGGACTACAGGTATAGGCAGCAATCAGCTGAGCTTTACCATCAATTTCCTGGATTGACATGGCCCGTATTGGCGCGCGTGTTTCATACTGATCGTGCGATATGTGGTACATCTCCACATTTGCTGCAGATTGCTCTCCAGTAAAAGGGTAAGGTATTCGTCGCAGTGTAGAGAGGAAGTTATCGAAGGCAACACCTGAGACGAAAAGTTCGTTGTCATGGAATTCCATATCCATAATTGCCAAGGAGCTCAATTTGATATCTCCTTTAGCAACGTCTCTGACCAAAGGCGGCATTTTGCCCAAACCACGTGGTCTGAACGTTGTTTCCTGATCAGGGTAATGGTTGAGTTCCTGCTTTTGAAACGCAACGGATGCCAAATCCAACAACTCAATACTGCCGTCTTGCGTCACCTTCATTACAGCAGGGGCTGATTCGAAGTTTCCGATGCGTGTTACCGAAACATAGATTTCAGCGCTCACAGGATGAACGGCCATATCATTGATGGCAACAGAGCTGCGAGCGACACCTAGCACATCGGCAATCTTCACATCGATATCGCCAATATTGACTGGCTTGACTTGATCAGGCGCGTTGCCACCTGTCATATCTAACGCGTATATAGCTCCGTTATAGTTGTCGCCAACAAACAGAGTACCGGCTTCTGAGAATTCAAGTGCTCCGGCAAATTTGAGATCAAGTTGTGAATCCTGAGCAAACACTGTGGCCGGAACGATACTGGATAGTAAAGTTGCGACAGCGGTAAACGTTTTAATCGTCATTTTAACCCCTTGAATTATTGATGTTAATATCTAGTCTTAGCGTTGTTTCTGCGCTGTGCTAAATTTAAAAACGCAAAAATGGAAATCATCCGTTACTAAGTTGGCAGAAAACCAACAACTCAATAATGTTCAGATTGCAGTAAGATCTTTTGACTACGTAGCGGAAGGTAACAGAGGCATTGCCGTTTATTAATCGAGAAATGCGAAATCACTTTGCGATATTTTCGACTAATCTCAATTTCTACCCGACAATTAGCTCCAGTAGATTGCCTAATGGATAGCGAACAGAGATAAGTTCGGCAGAAAAGGTCGGAACAGCTGCTTTGATAAAGCCGTTAGAACTAATAGTTATCCGTTAGATATGATAATAATCGTCGTACAACGCTATTACGTCGGGCTTTGTTATTCCAAATGGCATAGAGAGGGATGGCAGATAATTGCCATTCGGGCAATATTCGCACTAATTTTGAATCGGCTATTTCTTGTCCACATAATCCCAACGGCAGCGGAATAAGCCCAAGGCCGGCGACAGCCGCATCTCGCGCCGCGTAGATATTGTCCACTTCAATTCGTTTATTACTGATATGGACTTCCTCGTTCATGTTGCCTTTTGACAGAAAAACACTCCAGCGCACTTGGTTTAACGATATGCAGCTCATCTCGACAATATCGCTCGGTTCAGTGATTTTTTTCGAATTGGAAATGAGCTTTGGAGAAGCGACCAGCATCAACTCAACGTCGAGAATTTTACGTGACATCATGCCAGAGGACTGAAGATTGCCCAATCTGAATGCGATATCAAATCCGTCTTCTATCAGACTTTTCTGATCATCTGAAAAACTGACTTTCAATTCCAGGTTTTTATAGAGATCGGCAAATTCCCAAATGAGTGCCTGAAGGCGTTGGTCCGGCACAAAGGCGGGCATGGCTATATGCAATTGACCAGAAGGATCGCTTCCTTCTGAGTTGATCTCCGTTGCCGCTTCCTCGATTGATTTTAAAGCGTTTGAGGCCACCGTATAAAATTCCTGGCCTTTATCACTCAACTTCAACTGACGAGTAGAGCGATACAGCAAGGTTACGCCTAGCGATTCTTCAAGCTTAGTGACATGGTGGCTTATAACAGAATTTGTAAGACCTACTTTTTCTGCAGCCTTGCTGAATCCACCTTCATCGACTACAGCTATGAAAATGGCTATGGAGTTAAGTTCTTTGTACATGGTTTATGAATGATGCGATCCGATGAAATACACTACCATTTTTTGTTCCATAGTAGCGTCGGAGGTGATTAGTGGGGCTTTTCGTGTTGCTGATGTTTCCCGAGCTGGCATTGACAGGTCACGCGGCTTCATGATCGTATGCCTGTTTGGCTACTGGTATTTGCGAGCAGCACAAGACTAACGACCATCAGCAACAGTTTTGCATGTAATATTTACACGCAGCAAGCAGGTGTTGCGCGGTGCAGTGTAGTATTTCGCGTGAATCTTGCTATAAACGGGACAGTGGCAATGACTTGCCTACGTAACTACAACATAGAGTATAGAGGCTGAACCTTGAAAAACGACAGAGACATTGAAAAAGAATACCCGATTTCAGAATCTGTAGCCAAGCTGCGACGCTTAGCGGATGCACTGGAAAACGGTGAGCCGTTCGAAATACAAATAGATGGCGAAAGAGTCTATGTGCCTGTTCATGCAGTGTTTAACATAGAGCACGAACGCGACGGTGATGAAGAGGAAATTGAATTTCAGCTGAAGTGGAGCAACACAAAGAGTTAAGGGTTAGACAATTTGTTTGATAGGGTGTGCAAATCGAGCATACGAAACGTTGACTTTTAAAACGGGAACTTCATGACCAACCAAACCCTGCCCCCCGATCCTGAGGAATCGCGAGATCAAAGTAACAAATGGATTGAGTTGCTTTTGCAGGTTGGTGATGCCACAGAAAATGCGATTGATCTTCTGAAACATAACGTTAATCGCCGATTCAGACCCGACGAGCCTCTACAGATTGTCCCGTATCGCGGTTTTGCCAATCACGAAGAGGCTTTTCTCATGGGCCGCGTACTTGAGTATAAGGAACCACCTGCTTGTGACGTAGACTCTCTCTGGCACACGTTGTTAACGAGCTATCAACGTTTTGAGACAGATGAAGTATCCGGCATGACCGTGCGTGCTAACACTGGCGATCAGTCTTATCAAACGATCACCGATTCAGAGGGCTACTACACTTTTAGACTGCCTGCCGCATCAATTGAAACCAGCAAAACGAAATCAACTTCTGGCAACGAATACAGCGTTGAAATTACTCTTCCAGACGCGCATCATCGATCTGCCAACGTTCAGTCTTCGGTTGTACGACCGGCATTAGACGCACGCTTTGGTGTCATCAGCGATATCGACGATACGGTATTGTTAACCAAAGCCACCTCTCTGATGCAGATGATGCGCCTGACACTGATGAGTTCCAGCAAAACACGAGTGGCATTCGAAGGTGTCAGTGCTTTTTATCGTGCACTGCACAATGGCAGCAATCCGTTCTTCTATGTTTCCAGCAGCCCGTGGAATCTGTACGAGTTTCTCGATGACTTTATGCTGCTAAAAAATATTGTCGCGGGCCCCCTGCTTCTGAGAGACTTCGGTATCGATCGTACCAAGTTCATCGCCGGCGATCATCAAACACATAAGCGCTCGCAAATCACCAAAGTCCTCGATTGCTATCCTGATCTGCCATTCATTCTGATTGGTGATAGTGGTCAGAAAGACCCGGAGATCTATGCACAGTGCGTCAAAGACTACCCGGGTAGAATTCTTGCCATCTATATCAGAAACGCCAGTGATGCAGACGAGCAAGCAGCTCTAACACCAAGGCTTGAAGCCCTGCGTGCCGACAATGTGCCGATGTTATTGGTAGACAACACTTTAGAAGCCGCCGAACACGCCGCCGCGGCGGGCTACATTGAAAAAGACAGTCTTGCATCAATCAGTGCCGATAAAAGTCAGGATCAATTAATTAAAGAAATTCAAATCAATGCTGACAAGCAAGGCATCTCGGGACTGCTACCCGATTGAATATACCACTGCAGAATCTGCCAGCGGATATTACCGATGTGCGTCAGTCTTTTGGGCAGCGATGTTTTAAACTCGCTGAAAGCTGTGGTCTGGAAGATGTATCCAAATACTTTTGGGGGGTGACTGCCGAGCCACAACGCAAGGTGCCACCAGTGCAAAAGGCATCATCACAACAGCCCCTCGCATCAGCCAATGCTTTGCCAACAGTTATCGTTCCCGGCTTATCTGGTGATACTGCTTCAGCTATTGTGGGTCCGTTCATGTGCGCGCGTAACGAGATGGCAGTGCAGGGATACGAAACCGAGGTGGTATGGCTCAATGGCAGAACTGGCTGCGACGATAACGCCAGCAGTTTACGAGACCGGGTTATGAGCCTGGCTGACCGTTATCAAAGTAAAGTAAATTTGGTGGGTTACTCGAAAGGCTGTGCCGATTCAATGCATATGCTTGTCAATCATCCGCAAACTCATCACTGTGTTAACGCCCTGGTGAGTCTCGGTGGAATAGTGCTGGGATCGCCACTCGCCGACACCACACCTACGTGGATGAGACGCGTTGTTCAATACACACCGCTTCCTACCAGTAAGTTCGGCGATGGTTCTGCGATAAGAGACTTAACCTGCGAATTCAGGCAAGATTGGCTAGCGCAAAACGAGCTGCCAGAGACCATTCGATATGCAAGTATCGCCGCGGCACCCGCACCGGAGCGTGTATCAAGAATCCTTCGCAAAACCTATAACAATCTGGCGGCCCATAGTATATACAATGACAGCCAGGTGATTGATCGCGCTACCCTGCTCCCCAACAGTGAGTTGCTAGCCACAGTGAACGCTGATCACTGGGCTATTGCACTGCCGTTTACCAGACGCTGGACATCGGTTCTTACGCATACGCTGGTCAATCAAAACGACTTCCCACGAACCTTATTACTGCAAGGTGTCATCGAGCATCTGTCGGACACCGATTAAAACTGAATTGCGTTGTATAGCATCGATGCTCCTAAACTTGCCCGTCCTAAAGCACCGACCGGAATATTAACGGTACGCGTTGGCACAGCCGACGTCTGTGACTTTGGAAAGCTTACAAAACCAAAGTTGTAGCAAAGTTCAAACACATGATCGTTGGCCGGAGCAGCAGTTATTGTTGCCACTGCGATGCTGGGAGGATATGTTGGATTTCAGGTCCGCTCCTTCAAATCTAAAGTCAGGCACTTTAGAGAATTCAAACCGGACCGAAAATCCTTTCAAAAAAATAAAATATAATGTTGATCATCAAAGCGCAAATTTGCATTAATCCAGATTAAATTTCATGTACTTAATCTTGCGATCGTTAACCATGAAGTAACCTGGTCTAGTTGACGTGAATCGCGCTATGGCCAGACATTTCTTAGTCCTGCATGCGCCCGCCAAAACTGGAGTATTTCTTCTATTGCATCGATATCGCAATTTCTTGTCAACTCGCAGGGTGCATAGTTGCCTCGTGCGCCGGGCACAGCATGACCTCCGCCAACAATCGTTAGGGCTGCAACATGTGCGCTGTTTTCCGTGTTACGCGCCCGGTGGTCTCGGCGCACCACCATCGTGTCGTCGCTCTTTTCACCTAATACGCCAGTGCCGTGACCCAGATCGGGATAAAGACTTTCTGTGGAACGGCGTTCCGCTCGGTTAAATTCGACCAGCCATTCTCGAGTGGATTCAAGTGTCGAAGGCAGATCATGTAAATCAAGCCCCGGAAATGGTTCGGCAAGCAGGCATTGCATGAAACGAAGCGCATTCCAGTCATCGGGATGATAGCAAGGCCCGGTCACATCACCTGGTACTACGTTGTTTGATAAACGCTGAACCAACTCAATGATTTGGGCCGCGGGCAGGTTGCCTTTCTCTTCCGTGCCAAACATCTGAATAACAGGTTTTACTACACGCCCGCTACCGCCATTAACACTAAAGTTCGAGTCTGGGATTGCCACTGGGCCCATTTGCACCATAGCTTCTTTTGCCGGATTGATACCAGAGCTAATCATGCCGAAGCCGGAAAATGCAGTGGCAAATGGTTCGGTGATTTTGAGTTGGTGAACAAAGCCAGCACCGTTAGAGAAACCCATTGCATAAAAATCGCCTGTGTCAAATTGTTTGCGTGTTTCCCTGACAAGATCTTCTATGAAAAACAAATCGTCTCCATTTAATCCCGTTCCGCATTGAGGCGGATCACCAAGCTGAGTCATACTATTAAATCCCGTATCCATTCTCGCTCCCAGGTGACGCCATGCTGCAGCACAGCCAGTGCTACCAGCAGTAGGAAAATTGATGGCACTGGGCTGCGCAGAAGGTGCAATTAGAATCATGCCTTGCTCGGTATGTTTTGATATCCAGCCAACGGCACGACTAGCATCTCCACCGCCACCATGAAATGCAAAAACAACGGGCACATTCGTTTGAGGAATGGCAGGTTCATGGATGCAAAATTGCCGTTGTGCACCACCGGAGGTAATAGTGCAGGCCTGAAATTCAGGGTTGTTGCAAGTCGCGGCGCTGGCGCCTGACGAGCACGCAATTTGAGCGTGCGCCTGCATTGTTAAGGCAAAAAACGCCAATATACTACTGACTACAAAGATACGTATATACATAATTCCGTTCCCATTAAAGGGGGCTGACTTATCAGCCCCAAATTGTATTAACCAAAAGAAAACCAGTCGTCTTCAAGCTGCTTGATCTCTGTCTTTGAATTGCGCCAACCCTTTACTTTGTGCAGGCCGTAGCAAAACGTTGACCCTTCCGCCATTTGAATGGTTTTGCTGCCAACACGGCCACTCCCTGCTGTAATACCAAGGATTTCATCGCCCATATCTGAAACGGTCAGTGAGGTGGCCGAATGGGTTGAAAAATGCTCAGCCAGCTTTATGTCCATAGCAACCAGAATCGATGAAACAATGCGCGCGTCCTTGCCCTCCGCAGCCATCGCGTTGCGTACAGCATTGGCTTTGTTGTTCAGGCATTTTTTCAGTGGGCCTTCATTTATCCAAAAGCACATCAGTTTGAGATGCTGCTGTTCGGCTAGGGTCTGATCAAAATCTTGTGCTATTTCAGTATCGAAACCGAAAAATTTTGGCGCAACTTCTAGATTCAGATCTTTCTGTGATATTTCCGTCCAGTCAACTTCGATGGGGCTGGAAGTCTTAATTGGCACCGTTTCCAAATGTCGGTTCGCTATTTTCGCTGTGACTTGCATATAGTTAGCGGTAAGTGCAGAGTCGCTTTTTCGACCGTGACAGCAAAGTACAATTTTGTGGGCGTTTCGGCGGAAGTATTTGTTACCACCAAAGACAATATGATTTTTCTTAATCGTGACCAAATCGTCGATTACTAAACTAGACATGCTTTACTCCTTTTTTGAGATAAAAGACCAGTGGTTTGAAACAACACACCGGTAAGACAAAATTTTTCTCTGTACTTGGTAAAGCGACGATCAACGAAAAATTGGCTCAAGGAAATTGGGTATTTTTATAACCTGATTGCATGATGCTTTTCGCTCGGATGCAGTGTTAGGCAATGGTTTTTCATTGCTATCGATGCGAATGTGGTATTTGGGTCGGGGTATTAGGAATTAATTGATCTTCTGTTCTCATTGCGGACGATCGATAAGGTTATATCGAGGGTTGCACTAAGCGATTTTATATCCGCGCGATAAGCGCTCAACTTATATGGCCGATCTGTGTGAGCACCTCTGTCATTTGTTTAGCCAGTAAGTCAGGCTGATCTACACTCGGCCAGTGTGATGTATCGTCCATCCGAATCTTGAGAATGTCATGTGTTTCAAGCCATTTCAGAGACGAGTCCGGTACGTTTGCCGGGTTATAAAAATACACCGCCATTGCGGCCTCGATAAGCACTTTGCCGGGAGATTTCTCGGCTGAAAACCGACGGGCATCACGGCCAAGTTGCCAAAGTGCATTTTGGTCAGCTCCAGCCACCATTTCCCGATACCGCGAAATTATCGGTTGGTGTTCGGCCATCTCGCTTAATCGTTGGAGAAAAGCTGCACGAAAAGACTCCGAACTGTCATAGTCCGCTGCGGTACCAGAAAAATAGGCGTCCTCCGCAGTTAGGTTGCCCTCCAATGACAGTATCGTTCGGATCGGCGACCCTGCCTTTTGGGCCGCAAGCGATGCGATTATAGAACCGACCGAGTGGGCCACCACTACACTCGCTTCAACGGTTCGAGTCTCTGCATCGAGTACATCTGCCAATGATGCTAATGTGGTATCACCGCTCAGTGCTGGTTTCCCAAAGCCAGGTAAATCGAATGGCCGGATCTCAATCTGTTTAGCCAGCTCCGTAGTCAGCAGTGGATAGAACATGCTCCCGTTATCGCCGAATCCAGCAATACATACCATCTTTGTCATTTCAATTTCCAGACAGGCGAATTCTACTCATGGCTGTTCGGAGAGCTGGATCGTGTTACCGTCTTTGTCCTTTCCAACTGTTATTCGTTTTCCAAGTCTTTCTTTTATTGGACCGAACCGCGCACCTCGCGCGTTGAGTTCTTCACGTGTTTGCTCCAAACTATCTTCAGTAACGAACTCTAATCTGGGTTTACGCCCCTTACCTTTGTGAAGAGCGATAGTCACATCCCCATTTCCATACTCTGACCAGCCGGTTCGAACGTCGAAGGCTGGGAGTTTAAGTGTTTCTCCGTAGAATGATGTTTGAGTATCCAGATTCTCGACGAACAACGTCACCCTTACAAGTTTTAGTTTATCGGAAGTCATAGTTTCGCTCGCCTCACGCCGCAGTCAATAGCACTATACGTTAGCTGAACTGGCGCACTGCTGGGTGCAGCGAAACGCCAATTTGGGTAGCTTATAAATTGTCGATTGCATTGTTTTATTATGCAGTTGAAAGAATCACTAATTGTTAGTAATTGATTACCAAAGCGAGGTTTTGTAGGCATCATCGAGAATATTGTCGAACTCACTAGCCGTCTCCTCTAGCTCAGCTTGATCTTTAAGCATTTGACCGAGTGATGGCATGTCAGACCGCGGTGCCCACGTGTCAGGTGACCAAAGTTTGGATCGGATAAAGGCTTTTGCACAATGCATATATACTGCGCGTACTTTAACAATCAGAACCGCTTTTGCTGGGCGATCATTAACCTGCATTTTTGAGCAAAGCTCTGCATCAAGTGTCAAACGAGCCTCGCCATTGATTCTAAGCGTCTCATTCATGCCTGGAATCATAAAGATGAGACCAACCCCAGGATTCTCAATAATGTTTTCCCACGTGTCTAGTCGATTGTTTCCTGGCCGATCTGGAATGGCAAGTGTAGTGTTATCTAGACATTTGACGAAACCTGACTGATCGCCTTTGGGCGAGACATCACCGTTACCAGACGCGTCCTGAGATCCAATAAGTAAAAATGGGGATTTCTCGATGAAGCGCCGGGAGTGCTCATCTATAAATTTGAGTTCTTTTCGAATTGCAATATCGTGGGTTGCTTCGAAGGCACTCCGAAGTTCTTCACGAGAAGTAACATAGTTCATCAGTCTTGTCCTGTGTTTATAGTTTTGGAGTCATGAAGTACTACTAATCATATGAGGCTCTATTCTTTCTTTTGCTGATGTTACCCGCAAATTCGTCACTGTGTTTACCGACATTCCAAGGTTTCGTTAGGCACAAAACTATTCACGCAAAATTCCATGATCTTAGTTGCGTAGTCTTGCCACTCCATGCCATCAGTACGCAGCTTGATATAAGGCACGTTTGACAGTCGCGCACATTCCAATAATCTTTCCTGCTTTTCCATCCAGCCTGCCGCTGCATCACGCAAATCGGTACCAAATAAAAGCCCATTACTCCGATGCGCTAATCGACTTTCGATAAAGTTCACTGACACTGTCAAAATCACACATTTGCAGTTTAACTTGATAAGCCGTTCTTCAATCTCACCAATAGAACCACTAGTCGGATATGACATTCTATGATTTAAATGAAATCTCTCAAATAAATAAAATAACCCGCGCGAACTTTTTCTGTGAGGGCCGAGCTCTTTGGCCCACGAATTTAGTGTTTCTATACCTTCGATTCTTTCCTTAAGCAATTTCGTATGCGCAGACACACTCAAACTGACTTCTTTGCCATGAATAACTTGCAATTGTTGAGAGTAATGTTCCCCAAGTATTACAACGCTTCGTTCAGCTTCTGTATCGAGGGATTGGACTTGTTTAATCGACTTTAATACAGATGTTTTTCCGGCTGTGCTCAGCCCTTCGAGCACTACTCCTGATATAAGCGAACTCATCTTGCGTATTATTTACCTTATTATTTTTATGTCTGCTTGATGATTACGCGGTATATGTGCCCGGCACATGTTCCATGCGCATCAGTTCAACGCAAAACTTCTATTGCATTTCACGTTAATTATTACATTGAAAAGGCGGTACTTGATGTAGCAGGTGTAATCTCCCTAAAAACCATTGGACGAATTAGTAAGGACTAACGATGGATGTTAACCCGTCATTGCCTTCGAAAAAGATCATACGTAGCCTTAAACAAGTAATCGATTAGCGCTGTCAGGAAAATTGCACCCCTACTTCAATTGACTCTTGCAGCAAACCCTCCCAGACGGTTTTAATATTTTGTCCAGCAACCGGCCTGACTCGGGACATCGCACCAAGACCAAGTCGGTCTCCCGGTTTAAAGATCACGCCTTGCTTGCGATGGTGCTCGACAATCCAATAAATGGCATTCAAGGGACTGCCCATCATGACCTCTGCGCTGTGCTTATCCAGCTCTTCACCTGAACCCACATCGATTGTTGATACAACCATACTTTCAAAGCGCAAGATAGCATCAGCAGACCCATCGAAAGGAATCGGAGTGCCGGTGAGAATGCTTCGCGCACCAACGTCGTAGACGGTGAGCAACGCACCCGTTATCAGTTGATCTGGATGCGCTAATGAGTCGCCAAGCTCTAAGGACGGATTAAGATGAGATATTGCCTGTGCAACATCAACCGGTGATTGGGCCTCATTGATCGCATGACTACCAACCAACACCATCATCTTGGCTTCGACGATTGGACGTGCGCCGTAGTCAACCGGCACAGCCTCGCCTCCGGCTTCAGAAAACATACCTTCTAGATAAACCGCACCAAGCGGTTCCTTAATTCCCAGATCACGTTGTGCCGGCGGAGTAATAGCAGCCACTTTGTAACCCGCTGGATCCCCCATATCATTTTGTAAGCATTCCAGGAACGAATCTCGAATGATCAAAGCGTCAGTCATTGACAGTTTTGGATCAATCAGTGGAAGTGGGGTCCTGTTTCGCCAGTGATCTGCAACGGACTTACCAAAAGCTATGAGCTCATCTTTTGATTGAAACAGGACAACTTTTGTTTCATTCTGAGAACGTTCCGTATTGTTGGCAGATAGTTCCGTCATGAGTTCTCTACTCCATTGCGAATATATTAGTAACGATTTCGAGAAAGAGTTAATTAAATTTATGCACTGGACTAATCGATGCTATCAAAATACCCACCAAAAAAAATTCAGCTCTTACAGTGTTTTCTTGTTCACTAACGAATACTCGTAAGATCAAACGCAATTAAAGCGCCAAGCGAACGCTTGTACAGGCCATTCAATTGATCTATCAAAAAAAGTTTCCCTCCAGC
>CALIMV010000080.1 GCA_938045275.1 uncultured Granulosicoccaceae bacterium | reverse complement strand
TCGCCGAACAACCATAGCAAGCCAAACCCTGCGAGCAACATCAAAGACAGTATGACGGCCTGCGGGTCTGAGAAATTTCGGTTGTACCAGTCGCGAATTATGTCCAGCATGGCCGGAGCGACTCCTTTTTCTGCTGTGGGGCTAGATGATTTGTACTGATTCTTCACCGAACTATTATGCCATCTCAACCCGCAGCTTTGATGAATGACACGTATTGTGTCTCACGATGTTGCAATATTGATGCAAATGCATCACAACACTTCGGTGACAAAATTTTGTCTGTGGGCGCTATGCAACGCTGGAAGCACAATATTGCTGTGCAAACTGGAATAACTCATCCATTAGGTGGGTTCGAAATTTTTGTCGTTGTCTGACAAAGTAGAAAGTTCGTAAAACCGGAGGATCGGTTGGAATGGAAACCAATTGGCCCAACTTCTCTTCTTTGACCAGAGCCACTCTCGACACAATCGAAATGCCCATACCTGCCTGAACAGCGCCTTTAATGGCCTCCGTGCTACCTAGCTCAAATGGTTGGTTGAGTTGATTTTCATGCAGGCCATGCGCTTCGAGAAAACGCGCAATAACGCTACGTGTTCCAGACCCTTCTTCGCGAAATACGAACGGGTAATTCAGCAGTTCCTGTGGTGATATTGTCGGTTGACGTGCAATAGCATGGTCAGGAGGCACAATAACTCTTAATTCATCGGCCTGGCAGTCTTCGACCAACAAAAACTGATTGTTCACCTCACCTTCGACCACGCCAAGATCAATCGTGTTGTCCGCAACCATACTGACCACCGAATCGGTATTGGCCACACGTAAACGCACTTGCACATCTGGAAATTTCTTCTGAAAACCGCCTAATAAATCTGGCAGCATATATTCTGCAATGGTTGTACTGGCGCCCAGTGTAACCAGGCCAGATGTATCCCCGGTGATAGATTTAACCGACTCATGCATATCGCCGTACAACGCAATAATTCGATTAGCGTAGCTAAGCACCTCCTCGCCCGCGCGAGTTAGACTGATACGGTTATTCTCACGATCGAACAAACGGGTGTTGAAATCGGCCTCGAGCTGTCGAATCTGGTGAGTTACTGCGGGTTGCGTCATATTCAGGATCTCCGCCGCTTTGGTGAAACTGAGTACACCGGCAACCGTGTGAAATACCTGAAGACGTCGATCTGACATAAGGATAATGCCCTAGTTCATTGGATGTAATTTCGCAAATACCTATCATACTCTGCTCTGCACGGCATGAGTCTCGCTATACTGGCATCTTTTACTAAAAGCTTTGGGGATAAATCAGTATGCGCGCAAGTCAGTTTCATATCGCGACCGTCAAGGAGACACCATCAGATGCTGAAATAGTCAGCCATCAGCTGATGATACGCGCCGGGCTTATCAAGCGTCTGTCCTCAGGGCTTTATTCTATTATGCCGATCGGCCTGCGCGTAGTTCGAAAAATCGAGAACATTGTGCGGGAAGAAATGGACGCTGCCGGTGGAATCGAATTGCTGATGCCCGCCGTTCAGCCAGCGGAAATTTGGCAAGAGTCAAAGCGTTGGGAAAAATACGGTCCTGAATTACTGCGATTTGTCGACAGACACGATCGCGAATATTGCATGGGTCCTACGCACGAAGAGGTTATCACTGACATCGCGCGCAAAGATATTCGCAGCTACAAAAATCTACCTGCCAATTTCTATCAAATCCAGACTAAATTTCGAGACGAAATTCGGCCGCGGTTCGGGGTTATGCGAGCACGCGAATTTATAATGAAAGATGCATACTCGTTTCATTTAAATGAAAACTCGCTGGAGGATACCTTTAACGATATGCACAATGCCTACTGTGCCATCTTCGATCGCATTGGTTTGGATTACCGACCTGTCGATGCGGACAGCGGAAGCATTGGTGGTGCGAAGTCTCGCGAGTTTCACGTACTTGCCTCCAGTGGCGAGGACGCTCTGGCTTATTCAACCGAAGACGATTTTGCCGCCAATGTTGAAAAAGCGGCGGCTGTGCCAACCGGTGCGCGAAGTAGCGCATCCAAAGAAATGGAAACCGTCGACACACCCGGCGTACACACAATCGATGATTTGGCAAACAAGTTATCAATTGATGCGGCCCATTGCGTAAAAACACTGTTGGTACAAGGTACAGAATCCCCTGTTGTCGCATTGGTAATTAGAGGTGATCACCAACTGAACACCATTAAAGCTGAACAACAACCAGAGGTGCTCGCTCCATTAAACTTTGCCACCGCCGATCAAATTCGCTCTGTAGCCGGATGCGATGCGGGCTCAATTGGCCCTGTAGGCTTGGACTTGCCAATTCTGGTCGATGGTGACGCTGCGCTTATGAGTGACTTTGTTTGCGGTGCAAACAACAATAACCAACACTCAACGGGTGTGAACTGGGGCCGTGACCTGGACGAGCCTGTAGTACGCGACTTACGTAATGTTGTGGAAGGCGACCCAAGCCCAACCGGTAAAGGCGAATTAAAAATCGTGCGCGGCATCGAAGTTGGCCACATATTCCAACTCGGCACCACCTACAGTGAAGCAATGGATTGCAAATTGATGGACGAAAACGGCAAACCCCAATTTATGCACATGGGTTGCTATGGGATTGGCATAACTCGCGTTGCAGCTGCCGCAATTGAACAAAACAACGACGACAAAGGCATTATCTGGCCCGATGCAATAGCGCCTTTTACCGCCGTTATTTCCCCAATACACATGGCCAAATCTGAAGCAGTGGCAAACGCAGCCGAATCGCTTTATCAAAAAATGCTCGATGCCGGTATCGATGTACTGTTTGACGATAGAGCACTGCGCCCCGGTGTCATGTTTGCCGATATGGAACTTATCGGCATACCACACCGGTTTGTCGTAAGCGACAAATTGCTTGGCGATAACCAGATCGAGTACAAGGGGCGGCGTGACACAGACGCCACTTTAATCTCGATTGACGATGCGATAGCAAAGATCACCGGCTGAGGGCCATCAACGTCATAAGTATAGGATTCAAAGAGCCTGTCAGCGCTTGCGCCGAGAATCAATTTGCGAATCTATCATCCAAGCATGGATGCTTTTTCCAGCTTTTACGAGTTGATTCGACGGGCTGGATTTTCCTCATTGCGGGAATAGGTTTACCTTGAGAAAATTGAATATCAATTGCAGATGAAAAGCCCGGATCCGACCCTTTGCGGTTTTTCACGTCGCCGAGTAAGATATAAGTTCGTGCACTTTGAGACTGTGGCTATGAGTGATTTATCAAAGGGTGAAAATCTTAGAAAGCAGCAATATCCATTGTTAGCGCCACTATTAACAAGGGGGGCTGTTGCCGGTAGCATCCTTGGCGGGGCAATTGGTGCCGCAGTCGCTGAGAGCCGCGAGTTATTCGTAAGCAGTGCTGCATCGGGAGTGTTCTATGGTCTACTTGGCGGAATAGTAATTGGTTCTGTAATACATGCAGTTAGATACAAAAAAGACTAAATCTCTGATTCCGTACTGCACATAAAGCTCAATCCACCTGACTTTCACTAGCTTGGTGCTGGCATGGTCCGCTCTTGGCCGTTTGTCATCACACAAAAAATACGCGAATTCTATGAAAAGCGCAAACCGCGACTGACCGCTTCACGCCCTGAGTCATTCAGTCAAGTACCCATACTAACTGCAACTCTTATTCAACAACTCCTGCTAATACGTATTACACGTCCCGTTGATTTTCTAATTCCTTCGCTCATTGATAATAACAATGAAAATGATCGCGCTCTTAAACAACGGGATTTACGTTCGCTAACCTGGAGCAAGGTCAGCAACGGCAACACAATGATTCAATTGGTCTTACCACCCGAAATCGCCCAAGCATTTCTCAACAGTGTTGAACACTGTCTGAATCAACTGGATTCCACAGACTCCAAAATGGCGCAACGCCGAGCCGATCACCCATACGGGTATAAAGCCGCCGTCTTAATGGCGGAGACCAGTTTACAAAGTGCGGGCAAAACGATCGCCACCGCTGATCGATATCAAGTTATTGTGTCGGTAGATGCTGCCGAATTGACGTTAGACCATGAAAGTCAAAAAGGTGGCTACACCATTGAACACGTTGACCACCTTTATGGGCAAAGAAATGATGACCAACGGTTAGATGAACAGTTTGTTCAGCAGCAACACACTAACAACAATAGTCTGTTTGATTTTGAGAGCGCATTGCGCAATAGCAGAGCATCGTTCAACGCGGTACGCAAGCTATCACCAACGCAATACAGATTTCGAGTCGTCGATGCGCAAGGCAAGAACATTCTAGACCAATCATTTGCAAATACTGCAGACACGAAGCATAGGCCAACTCGTAGCTCACATCACTCAAATCTACCTTGCGAATCTACACGTGA
Source organism: uncultured Granulosicoccaceae bacterium (assembly GCA_938045275.1). Lineage (GTDB taxonomy): Bacteria > Pseudomonadota > Gammaproteobacteria > Granulosicoccales > Granulosicoccaceae > Granulosicoccus. Next base: position 8,274 of record CALIMV010000080.1, on the reverse strand, counting down.
CTCTACACGCACCTCTAAGCGCGAATCTACACGTGAATACACACGTGAATCTACACCTATATTGTGTAGTGAATCCATACCGAATAGTTATTACAGCGGAAACAATAACTGCAACGCGAAATTATTTACCGGTGAAGTTCTTTCGAACTATACTTTAACCGCGAATTTGAGCACCACTCTGCGTTAATGATAGAAATTGGGTATTTGAGGATAAGTTTTTATTTGAGGATAAATTATTGTTGAGTAAGTTATTGACTACAATTGATGGACCACTGGTGCTTAGTAGCAAGCATGACACATGACATAGAAACTGTTGTTGTAGGTGCAGGTGTTGTTGGGCTCGCTATCGCCAGCTCACTTGCAACCGCAGGGCAGGAAGTAATAATTCTGGAGCAAAAACACTTGTTCGGCAGCGAAACAAGCGCGCGCCATTCAGAAGTTATTCACGCTGGCATCTACTACCCAAAGAACAGTCTGAAGGCCAAATTGTGCACACGCGGCAAAGCCTTGTTATATAAATACTGTGCCGATCACAACATTGCTCACAAACGGATAGAGAAAATTATTGTGGCTACTTCAGCTGCGCAGGTAGTTGAACTTGAGGGCATTAATAAACGAGCGAAGGCTAACGGTGTTGACGATCTGCTTGCGATGACCAGTACTGACATCACTCATCTCGAACCTGCCATTAAGGCACATGCAGGTTTGCTGTCGCCATCAACCGGTATTATCGATAGCCATGCGTTTATGCTTAGTCTGTTAGGTAAAGCTGAATCCTTCGGCGCTATGATTGCTTACAATAGCACCGCTGATCAGGTTGTACCCGATGATAGTGGTTTTACAGTTGCGGTGGGTGGTGAGCAGGACATGACGCTCAAGTGCAAACGACTGGTTAACACTGCGGGACACGGCGCTTGCACCCTTGCCAAAAACACGCACGGCTTTCCTGTTCAGCTATTACCCACCGCCCGTTACGCAAAGGGCAACTACTTTCGACTACAGGGCAAATCCCCGGTGAGCCGACTAATCTATCCTGTTCCAGAACCCGGTGGATTAGGCGTACACATAACACTCGATATGGCAGGTCAGAGTCGATTTGGGCCCGATGTACAATGGCAAGACACGCTTGATTACGACGTTGACGAAGATCGTGCAGACGCGTTCTACGATGCGATACGTCGTTATTGGCCAGCACTAAAAGGCGATACACTTGTCCCCGATTACGCCGGCGTACGTCCGAAAATTGAAGTCAATGGAACGGCGTACAACGATTTTTTAATACAAGGCAGCAATTCTCACGGCTTAAACGGATTGGTCAATCTTTTTGGTATTGAATCGCCAGGTCTTACATCCAGTTTAGCCATTGCCGAATATGTGTCGGCACTGCTTGCATCAGAGTGACACGAGTGGTGCGAGTGGTGCGAGTGGTGCGAGTGGTGCGAATTAAGTTCAACCAATCAAAGGCGCAGGGGTGACTTTCAAAATTTCCTCGTAAGATGTTTTACCTTGTGCCACTTTCGCTAAGCCACTAACACGCAATGGCCGCATACCATCTTTAAACGCCTGCTTACGCAGTTCTTCCAAATGAACATCAGGCACCACCATATCCTTTACGCCGGGTGTCATTTGCAATAACTCATAAATACCAGCTCGACCCAGAAAACCGGAATTACGGCATTCAAGACAACCAACTGCTTTATTAATGTGTTCTGGCGGCTCTGCTTTCCATGGCGACATAAGGCTGTTCCATTGGTCTACATCGGTGTCGGTAGATTCCACACAATGGGGACAGAACGTTCGTATCAATCGCTGAGCAATAACTCCGATTAATGTTGATCGAATAAGATAGTACGGTACGCCAAGCTCTAACATTCGAGTAATAGCAGCAGGTGCATCGTTTGTATGCAAAGTTGATACAACCAGGTGGCCGGTCAGTGCAGCCTGCACAGCCATTTGAGCCGTTTCAAGATCACGAATTTCTCCGACCATGATAATGTCTGGATCTTGTCTTAGCAGGGTTTTTACACCTGAGGCAAAGTCCAGATCTATATTGTGCTGCACTTGCATCTGATTAAATTCAGGCACAATCAATTCAATCGGGTCCTCGATTGTGCACAAATTCACTTCTGGTGTGGCCAGCAATTTAAGACTGCTGTACAGCGTTGTGGTTTTACCCGAGCCAGTTGGGCCGGTTACCAGTAAAATACCGTTTGGCTGCTTGATCATTTCATTCCATATACCAGCCTCTCGCTCATCAAATCCCAATTGCGTTTGATTCTTGACCAAAACATCCGGGTTGAATATGCGCATAACCATTTTTTCACCAAACGCCGTTGGCATAGTGGAGATACGCAGCTCGACTTCTTTGCCTTCCTGATTTCGTGTCTTTAATCGACCATCCTGAGGTCGTCGCTTCTCAGCCACATCCATACGGCCAAGTATTTTTAGTCGACTGGTTACTGCCGCCATAACAGCCGCTGGCATATCGTAAACCTGCTGCATAACGCCATCGATACGAAATCGTACACCGCCATCATCTCTACGAGGTTCCAGGTGGATGTCACTAGCTCGTTGCTCATACGCGTATTGCAGCAACCAGTCTACGATGCTGACAACGTGACTATCATTCGCTTCCAGCTTGCCGCCACGACCCAACTCCATAAGCTGTTCAAGGTTCTGAACCGCATTTGACGATGCGTTATGGTCCTTTTTCGCACCCAACACTGACTTTGACAGCGAGTAGAAATCAACCAGATAGCGCCGAATATCAACCGGATCGCATATAACCAGTCGAATTTCTTTGTTCAATATGCGCTGCAGCTCGGCCTGCCATTCGTCGTAGTAGGGTTCTGCGGTTCCAAAGACAACGTACTCGGGTGTCACTTCTACGCAAATAACGTTAAAGCGTGTTGCATAGGCAGACGACGTAACAGAGGTGACTTCAGGCACATCAATTTTCAGTGGGTCGATTCGTTTCCACGGCAACCCGACCTGCTCTGCCAACCATTTAGACAGGAATTCCAGATCAATTTTGGTGTTCTCATCGCCGGGTAGCGTCCAACCACTGTTAGCGATTCGTTCCAATGGACCGATTTCTGCACTGGGGTCGTTGGAGCCAGATATAGATAGCAACAATTTAGCATTGGACTCTTCAATGAGCCCTTGCTGCAGCAGACCTTCAATAACCGCCGATAGTTCCAGCTTCCCCGTTGCAGGGTCTGCGAATCTTCTGGCATTGTCGTCGAGTACTTGGGCGGTATTGGGCACGGCGCTATTTGCAAGTTTAAATCGTTCCTGAGAGTTATCGGCTGATAGTGGCCTGGATGGAATAAAATTTTTCAACGTCCAGGTTGTATGACAAACTTCAGTTCATGTACAGAATTTTGATAACTGGCACACAACAATGACAATTCGAATTCTCATTATTTACGATAGCAACGGTGGCAATACCTACGCCATGGCCAAGAAAATTGCCCGGGGAGTAGAGGGTGTAAAAAGTGTCGATGGTGTGGAGCGATGCGAGGCCGTTATTCGTTCTGTCCCAAAAGTCAGTAATAACCTCGAACTGCAAGGCAATCATTTACCCGACGCCGGCGCACCGTATGCGGAGCTCGACGATCTGGCAGCCCACGACGGCCTGATCATTGGTAGCCCCACTCACTTTGGCAATATGTCTGCGTCGTTAAAACACTTTATTGATCAGTCATCGACACAGTGGCTCAGCGGCGCCTTGAACGGCAAACCCGCGGCTGCGTTTACATCAACAGGCAGCTTACATGGCGGGCAGGAAGCCACGTTGCTGACCATGATGATACCGCTACTGCATCACGGCATGATTATCAGCGGCCTGCCCTATACACACCCAGGCCTGATGAAAACAACTGCCGGCGGCACACCATACGGTGCAAGTCATCTGGCAGGAGAAGCTGGCGATAAGCCGCTCGACAGCACCGAGCAGGAACTGTGTGTGTTGCTCGGTGAGCGAGTAGCCAAACTGGCCGTAAAATTAGCGAGCTAGACGCGAAAAGCCGTTCAGCTTCTATGAGCACTTCAGCTTTGTTTTGCCATTGCGTAAAACAAACCGCCTTCTCGCCAGAACTCAACATCAACCCCTTCTGTTGTGGTTTGTTGCGAGCGTATATCTTCGAGTTCGGCAGCATTACTGGTTACGAACAGACTCATTGGCTTGCCAGTATCACGGCTCTTGAGCCTGACATGTGCTGCCAGCACACCACCCAGTGAACAGTAGCGTGACCCGATTAACTCATGTGTTTTTCCAATGGACTTAGGCAACTCCAGCGTAAACGGCAGTTGCTGCATTGAATTGTCTAATTTAGCGAGTGTTTCACCATAGTATTCAGGTTTTAATCGTGTCGTGTGATTCATGGCAACTTCACGAACTGTTCGTTGCATGCGTTCCGACTCAGTACTCGACTGATGCATCCAAAGTGACGTTAGCAAAACAGCAGCACATGCCATTCCTGCCGGTAACCAACGATGCCACCGCCACTGAATCGGGTTAATGTGGGACAGTCGCTCCCTGAACGTTATTGGCGAACCGCTTACAACCTGAGCAGCATCGCGTTGTTCATCTGAACTCAGCTCCAACGTCTCTTCTGGGTTTTCTGCAGAGCTCGTCGATGGCTTAATCTTTAGCAGCATCTCAAGTTTGTCTTGCGGCAAAGACATATTTTCATAGTACTCTCGAACGCGCCGGTCTTGTTCGTTCATGGCGATTCCTTCTTGCTTGGCCTGACCACCGTTAACAGGTTACCCGAATGCTGATCAAGATGTTTTTTGAGCTTGCCTTTGGCTCTATGGATCTGGCTTAGCACAGTACCTCTGGACTGCTTGGTTAATGTTGATATTTCGGCAGCCGTATAGCCTTCGAACACCCACAAAAATAATACCTCTCGTTCAATCCCACGGAGCTCAGCCAAACCGTGCGCCAGAACCCGGTCCTCACTAACATAGTGCGAAGGGTCAACTGCCGTTTGATCGACAAGAAACCCCTCCTCGAACGAGTCGCTGGGAAAGCGAGTGCGGTGTCGCACATCATCTATGAACAAGTTTCTTATCACCCGAAACAACAACGCTTTGTCTGGGGTCGTTCCGTGCTTTCTGACAACCTTAAGCCAGCCTTCATGCACCAGATCTTCAGCCATTTCCGCATGTGCGCAAAGCGAGTTTGCGTAACGGTATGCGCTGTGTAACAGGGCTTCGAGCTTTTGTTCAGTTTCAGACACCGCGTTTATGCCGCCTCATGTTCCTTCGCAGCAAGCTCATTGATCACGTCAATAATGCCTTGATGACTACCTGCCAAGCTGTTACCGGTTAGGTATTTCCCGTTGATTACAACACTTGGCACTGCCTGAATACCCGCTTGTTGTGCACGTAGCATTGAGCGTTTAATTGCCGTATTTACAGCAAACGAGTCCATAGCTTTGACGAAATCAGCTTCGCTAACACCCAAATCCAGCGTTTCAATAAATTGACCGATTCTCTCTGGCTTGCGCATGGGTTTTCTCTTTTTATGAATTTCATCGAACATGGCATCGAACATGCCGTCTACTATTCCGAGCGCCTGTGCTGCGTAGTAGGCTCGTGAGTGCTGCTCCCATGACGGATTCAATGGCGGGGCTTCTCTAACAAAATTCACGTAATCCGGCTTTGATGCACTCCATTCATTTATTGATGGTTCAAACGCATAACAGTGTGGACAACCAAACCAGAAAAACTCCAACACTTCAACGCTGGATTCGTCCTGGGTGGGCATGGCTGGTTCAATTACTTTGAAAGGCTGCGTACTTTGTGCACCCGCAATTGACGACCACCCTAGTCCAACCGCTGGCAATGTCCCCAGTGCACTAACACCAACAAGCTGTTTCGCAAACTGCCTACGAGCCAGAATCGCTTTTTGTTCCACTTTGTTCATTTTCACACGCCTTTTCGCAATAAACTTAAATAGAGGATGCCAGTGCAACCCACAGAACTACAACGGCTTGAGCTGGTGTTTGATTGCAGCCTGTCAATACTTGGGGCGATTAAGCTACCAATTGTGACTAGATACCGTAAATCAACAGTCAGACAATGATATCCAGAATGAATTCAGTCAGACGTTAAACATGGTGCGTTCGTATAAGTTATATACTTACTATTCAAAGCCTTACCGTTGCTCTGCCGCATCGAAAGCGATGAAAATACTGCTTAGCCCGACTAATTGATACATAACCGTGGGTAAAGTAGAAACGAAGGGTTAACAAGTCATGGACCAACAGATGTATCACTTAGAGTAAACCGCTGGTCCACTATACAAAAGGCAAACAGCCGCCCCAGTCGGCGCTGAGGTCTAAGCGGTTCATCGACTCTTTGCGTGAGGTTAAATGCCTGCTAGCCGACTTAACCCGTTTTTGGAATTGCGTGGTGCTATAGCTTGTCTAAGCACCACGCTGATTAGTTGTCGAAGGTTGGGCAGTCTGCACCCCAAACTGGTGCAACCTGTGTCAAGCGCTTGATTACTTTCACGTTTATGGTTTTTTTCCAGTCTTGGCCTGCGCACCACGTCGGCACACCAGCATCAACGCCGTCAGTATCAACATTAACAGCATCGGATCCTGCTTCGAATCAACACCGCTAATCAAACAGCCGTGTCCTGCCAGACCAGTACGTATCGCACCGCTGACCTCAAAAATATCCGCTGTGCCATTGTTATCTAGATCAGGCAATGCACCACCGAGTAGCGGTGTGTCGTCATCAACCAGCCCATCACCATCCGCATCCGGATCAAACGCATCGGCAATACCATCGAAATCTTGGTCAGGCTCTCCAGTGATACTCGCATCAGCAATGTCATCTATACCATCGCCATCTGCATCGGCTCCGCCAGTCACATCAACATCGACTGAGTCAGGGATACCATCGCTATCTGCATCGGCCAGGGAATCTTCGATACCATCGTTGTCAATATCTTCGCCGCCAGCTTCAACAATATCTGGGATGCCATCACCATCTGTGTCGGTATCAAGATGATTGGGAATGCCATCTTCGTCAAGATCATCGATGACTGCAGGCGCTAATGCCGCGGCATCGTCTAAGCCATCACCATTGTCATCGACGAAGTCATCCACTTGACCATTACTATCTGTATCAGCCGCTGGCCCGGACGTCTCTACAATGTCAGATATACCATCGTTATCTGAATCCAGATCCAAGTAGTCAGGGACACCATCACTGTCACTGTCAAGTGGATCTGCGGGCGCTAGTGCAACCGCATCATCAATGCCGTCCATATTCGTATCCAGGTAGTCATCAACAAGGCCATCACCATCAGCATCAATACCGCCTGCCTCAACGATGTCAGTGATGCCGTCGTTATCGGAATCTAGATCCAGATAATCTGAAATACCATCGCCATCCGTATCTCCGCTACCTTCTACAGCATCAGGGACACCATCATTATCTGAATCTAGATCGATAAAGTCAGGTAAACCATCACCGTCATGATCACCAATGCCTTCCAGTTCATCATCGATACCATCGTTATCTGAATCTGCATCGTAGTTGTCAGGGATGCCATCACCATCAAAGTCAGTGGGTTCGAATGCATCGTCAATACCGTTACCATCCGTGTCAATACCGCCGGTAACATCCACATCAATCGCGTCATCAATGCCATCAGCGTCGCTATCGATTCCAACTAATGGTGGGGTTGTTTGATCCTCTTCAGAATCGGGTATGCCATCGTTGTCGCTATCTTCATCCAAAAAGTCGAGGATGCCATCGCCATCTACATCACCTGCACCTTCTATGATATCTGGGATGCCATCGCCATCTGCGTCGCCATCAATATGATCTGGGATACCGTCACCATTACTATCATTGAGGCCTGCAGCTTCGATTGCGTCATCAACACCATCGCCATCTGCGTCCACACCGCCTGTCGCATCAACATCATACGCATCATCGATACCGTCTCCGTCTGAATCAACGCCGGTGATACCCGCTTCAAGCGCATCCGGGATTCTGTCATTGTCTGAATCCGTGTCCAGATTATCTGGGATACCATCGCCATCAGCATCACCGGTGCCTTCCATTGTGTCAGGGATACCATCACCATCCGCATCCGGATCAATGTTGTCCGGGATGCCGTCGCCGTCAGTATCCGTTGCGCCCGCCGCTTCGATTGCGTCATCAACACCATCGCCATCTGCGTCCACACCGCCTGTCGCATCAACATCATACGCATCATCGATACCGTCTCCGTCTGAATCAACG
>CALIMV010000079.1 GCA_938045275.1 uncultured Granulosicoccaceae bacterium | reverse complement strand
CAGATTTAGATGTGCTGGACTCGTCGGCAGACGATGTTTGGTCGTTGGTTTGCATAGTATGTTGTCCATTAAATATTGAGCATATTGATCGAGTTTATCTCAACCACCGCGCTAAGCAACCAGGGGATACCCTATATAAGTACAGAGAAGACTTGGGAGCTGGGGGACGGTATCGAGACACACGCCACAGTTTACTTTACATCGTTGCACGGAAAGTAAAAACCGCCAGCCACCGGTACTTGGTCAAAATTTCGTGCATCAGCTTGCTGGCTTGCAATTATTTCACCGTCTTTAAAAAATAAGGTGTAAGGCTTCTTGCCCGTATATTCACCATACGCGTTCGTCGCGTCTACCAAAACGGTGGTTGCCCAAATTTTGTAGCGACTTTTGTTGTACAACTGATCACCCTGGCAAATGCCAAGTTTGAGCGTATTGCCAGTTTCGCTGGTATCCAACCTCATATCGGCAGGGTTCATTAATGTGTTGCTTAGGACGTTTTTAGCGTACCGCACAGCAAGAATCTCATGATTCTCAGGCTTGACCTTGGAATAGTCGATAAATTTAGTACGAGGCGCTACATTGTTAGGTACTGCAGCAACGCACCCGCTTATCAGTGCTATTGAGACGATGCTAACTAGGTAGTGGCTTAACATAGTATCCATCTCAATAGCTTTTCCATCCGGAAATGCTAACAAATATGTTTATGCTTTTGTAGACACGGATAGTAAAATCATCCGTATCTTATTGATATTTATATAAAATGTTATATTATTGTTTCAACGTTGTGACATTAGACACACAAAGTCGTGAATATGAGCTTGACACGCAGTCAGATCAATCCAACTAACATGATCAGATTTTCTGATCAAACAATATAGAAATATACAGATTGTTTTGATATCTGATTTTTGCCATCCTATCCCATCTTCCAACGCCGCCGAGTCTCATGAGCGCTAGCGAAAGTAGTAGCCATGCAGTGTTAGCAACTGCCGAATACCGTGTCGTGAGACAAGCGATTCGACAAAACCACTATTCCGGTCATACGGCAGGGCTGTGCGATGGTTTATTGCAATGCAACCTGGTGATTCTGCCTCAATCAATGGCTGAAGATTTTTACCGATTTTGCGAAGAAAATGCCGTTTTCTGTCCGTTGTTAGCCAAATCCAAAATAGGTCAGTACAACATTGACTCGTTGGGCAAGGGGATCGATTTACGCACCGACCTACCCCTTTACAACGTCTATGAACATGGTCATTTAATTGATTCTACATCTAACATTATCGATCTATGGCAAGACGACTTTGTCGCCTTTGCCATTGGCTGCTCTTTTACTTTCGAAAGAGCACTTTTGAGTTCGGGTATAGCGATGCGACATATCGAACAAGATGTCACCGTGCCAATGTATAAAACCAATATTAAAACAAAACAGTTTGGCGCATTTGGCGGACAAGCCGTGGTCAGCATGCGCCCCATCAAAGAATCAGACATCGAAAAAACCAAAACCATTTGCGAACGCTACTTACACGCTCATGGTCCACCTATTCATGTCGGCACCCCAGAAAAAATTGGTATCGCGAACATCGATAAACCAGAGTGGGGCTCAGCCGTGACTATAAAAGAAAACGAAGTTCCGATATTCTGGGGCTGTGGTGTCACCAGCCAAGTTGCCGTAACCAACGCGGCCCCAGCGGTGTGCATAACACACGCACCCGGAGCCATGCTAATAACCGAGATTGATGAACTATCAAATTCAGATTGGAGGACAGCCGGACCTCTAGATGGATAACTTCACAGATACGGCTTAGGAGAATAACCATGAAGATAAAACCAGGGCTTTTAGCCATTGCTATGAGTGTGGTAGCAAGCACGACTTACGCAGCCGAGCTTTCTGTTGTTGGCAGCTGGAGTGGCTTGCCATTGCACAAGTTATACGAAAAACCTTTCTGGGATGAAAAAATGCCTGCCGCTAGCGATGGCAAAATTACGGCGTCATTAACCACTCACGACCAAATGGGTATTAAAGGCGGTGATGTGTTCCGTATGCTCGGTGAGGGTGTGTTCGATGTTGGTATGACAGTAGCCGACTATGCTGTAGCCGACACCCCTGCTCTGGAAGGACTGGATGTTCCATTGATCGCCACTGATGCGGCTTCTGCGAAAGTCATGGTAGAAGCAGCACGTCCATTGATCGACGATATTTATAAGGACGTATTCAATTCTAAAGTACTGGGTGTGGCTCCTTACCCACCGCAAGTTGTTTTCTGCAATGCTGAGATAGCATCACTGGAAGATCTAAAAGGCAAGAAAATTCGTGCCTCTGGTCGATTAACTGGCAAACTATTGGAAGCCCTTGGCGCTGAAGCCGTCAGTGTTGGCTTCGGCGAAGTGCCTGGTGCATTGCAAAAAGGCGTTGTAGATTGTGCGGTAACGGGGGCGGGCTCAGGTTATAGCGCTGGATGGTGGGAAGTTTCTACACATCTAATGCCTATCCCACTGGGTGGATGGGATCCTGTCGTAACAGCGATCAACCTGGACAAATGGAACTCTTTGAGTAGTGAAGAACAAAACTTGATAGAAAGCAGCGTTAAAGCTGAACTGGAAGCACCTGCATGGGAAACCGCACAAGACGCTCTGGCCACTGACGTTGCTTGTTTAACAGGCAATGGCGATTGTCCTGGAGACAAACGTGACATGACCTTGGTTGAAGTCACCGACGCTGACGTCACCACCGCGCGCGATATACTTTTATCATCTGTGCTACCCGATTGGGCAAGCCGTGCTGGCGGTGATTGGGGACAACGTTGGAACGATACTGTTGGGAAAGCCACCGGCGTTGAAATTGAACTCAAATAACTGACACCTCAACATGAAACGCCTCCTCTCTTGGCTTGTGAGCATGAACGAGCGAGTCGCCATGGCGGCGGGCATACTGCTACTTATTAGCGTTGTCGTAACGCTATTCGACATTATTGCGCGCCCGTTCCAGATGTCGCTTGGCGGCACAGACGAATTGTCTGGTTACGCCATGGCTATAGCCACGAGTTGGGGAATTGGTTATGCATTAACGAGCATGGCGCACGTACGCATTGACTTGCTTCGTGCGCGATGTTCATCCCGAGGACAAGCACTGTTCGATGCTATTGCAATACTTTCTCTTGCCTGGGTAGCGATAGTAATAGCGTATCGAGTTTGGCCTGTGTTGGCCAAAACCATCAAATTCAATTCAACCGCCAATACCACTTTAGAAACACCGCTATGGATTCCTCAATCACTATGGCTCGCTGGATGGATGTGGTTCGCGATCTCATCAAGCATCATAGCGGTATGCGTTATTATTTTCGTAGCGCAAGGAAAGTTCGACCAAGTCAATGATATAGCTGGCATGCGCAACGAAGCATGATTCTATTTACCTCCACTGGCTTATTGGTTCTACTTTCTCTGTCTATACCCGTTGGCATAGTGCTGTTTATACTTGCCTTTGGTATCGACGCGTTCTTCAGTCCCTTTCCATTAATGCGTGGACTCGGCCAAGTAGTATGGTCATCATCTAACAGTGCCACACTCATCGCTATTCCATTTTTCGTACTACTCGGAGAAATATTGGTGCGCTCTGGCATTGCAAGGCGCACGTATTCAGCGCTTGAAGCCTGGGTATCATGGATGCCCGGCGGACTTATTCACGCCAATATTGCTACCGCTACTTTATTCTCTGCTACATCTGGCTCTTCTGTTGCCACAGCTGCGACCGTTGCATCTGTTGCCATGCCTCAAGCCGAAAAACTCGGTTACAACCCAAAATTATTTTCAGGTGCAATTGCAGCAGGTGGCACTCTCGGCATAATGATTCCACCTTCGATAAACTTAATTGTTTATGGCTTTTTAACCGAAACCTCCATTCCACAACTTTTCCTTGCAGGCTTGATACCCGGATTGTGTTTGGCCTTGTTATTTATGGTTGTTACTGCCATCTTTTGCGGGCTAAAACCGTCGCTGGGTGGCCCAGGTATCAAAGCAGACTGGAAACGGCGTATTACGGGTCTAGCTGACCTTATTCCGTTACTGGTTTTGTTTGGAACCATCGTTGGTTCTATTTATGCCGGTTGGGCCACACCAACAGAGGCCGCCGCTGTAGGTGTGGCAATGGCCTTCGTTATTTCTGCAGCACACAGAGCCATTACATCAGAGATGCTAATACAATCTCTGAAGAGCACGGTACGAACAACCGCAATGATTATGTTGGTTGTGATCGGCGCTTATGTGCTTAACTTCGTATTAACAGCTTCAGGTGTTAGCCGGGCACTACAAGAATTCTTGCAAGGTTTGGGCGTTGGTGCACTTTCCACGCTATTGATCATTGTATTGATGTACATCGTGCTGGGCTTTTTTATAGAAACTCTCTCATTGATGGTCGCAACAATTCCCATCGTTGTACCCATTATTGTGCAGCTTGGATACGACAAAGTATGGTTTGGCATATTGATGATTATATTGGTAGAGATGGCACTCATTACACCGCCAGTGGGCCTTAATCTTTATGTTGTTCAAGGCGCACGCAAGACTGGGCGTTTTTCAGACGTTATGATCGGTGTTATCCCTTATGTCATCGCAATGCTAATTATGGTTGGTCTGTTAATTCTGTATCCAATGATTGCATTATGGCTACCGTCGATATTGTAGGAATATCCACAATGAAATTTAAATACGAAGATGGCAATTTGGATTTTGCACTTGATCGTTGCTATGTAGCTGGCTGGACAGGGCGCAACGAACAATCGGTCAAACACCACATACAGGAGCTGAGTGCCATAGGTGTAGCCCCCCCTTCAACTGTTCCACTGTATTACCGTGTTTCCAACACGCTACTCACCCACGACCAAACTATAGACGTGCTCGGTATTGGCACTTCGGGCGAAGTCGAACCAATGCTGATTCAACAAGATGGTGAAACATGGATTGGTCTTGCATCAGACCATACAGACCGGGAATTGGAAGCACATTCTGTTGCAGCATCGAAACAAATTTGCCAGAAACCTGTGTCACACGAACTATGGAAATACAAAGAAGTTAAAAATCATATTGATTCGCTGATATTGCGTTGTTCTATCAACGAAAACAAAGAATGGATAGTTTATCAAGAAGGAACCTTAGTGAACATTCGGCCGCTTGAAGAACTAATGAAAAACTCCGGGTTCGGAGATAATGCAGTAATGCTCTGCGGCACCCTTCCTGCCATCGGTGGAGTACGCACTGCTACTGAATACAAAATGCAACTGCAAGACCCTGTACGTGATATGGAAATCACTCTAGAGTATAAGGTGAGCATATTACCAATGATTGCTTAAACCTTAGTTGCCTGGAAATAGTAATACTTACACTCAGCAACGAATGATTCGTCGAACTTAACGAAAGCAACCAGCAAACCACATTACTAGATCTCAATTTTGTGCGCTAACCATTCACGCCTGATTTAGCCATTGTAAGTACAACTAATGGTTAAAGGATTAATATGCTTAAAAAATATTTTAGTGTGCAATTACTTTCCATAAACACTTCATAACAAACTAATCACTCTATATATAAGCTCAATATGTTTTTCAGGTGGCTCAACGCCCCTGCCCCACAACATTTTATTAATCTGCTTCAAAACACTAAAAATTCGAGTTTTAAAATTTAAACTCGTACCAGCGTAACACACAAGCAAGCGAATTCTTTCGTTCTTGAAATCTCCCCATGAACATGCCCGCACATTGAAAAACTATAATCCCTCACTAAATTAAACCAGCTTGCCAATACGCTTTACTCGCGCAAACCAATGAATATTCAAATTGCCTGGCGTATTTGACTGCTTCTAACCTTTTGCTCCAAGCGCACCAGATCTACAAGGGAAATACCTGGTTCAAATGCGCTGCTTCACTCGTTCGTCTTACTAGCGGCTAGTGATTGTTTTGTAGTTACATCTCATCTCGATCGACAATGTATAGCCATCGATTTGACCATTTTTACGATTATCCTTAGGGGGATACCTATGTTAGGACGACGACATTTCTTACGCACAATACCTGCCGCAGGAACTACTGCCGCTGTAACAGGAATGGCTCTACATGCGGGATCGGCTTCGGCAGCTGCAGACACATCGGGGTTTTCAATACTGGTTGCCGCGTCAAATGCACCTCAATCAATGAAGGACATCGCAGATTTTGTATGCTACGGCAGCAATGATCAAAACACTATAAACGAAGCGATAAACAGTCAAAGCAATTTGGGAGGTATGGTTACGCTGTCCCCTGGCAGCTTTAACTGTTCTGGTCCTGTCAAAGTTCGTAGGCGTGTAGCGTTGGTCGGTAGTGGCAGATCTTCAGTTTTACGTGCATCAAATTCATGGTCTGGAGCGATGATCGAAGCGCTAACCGCAAGCACCGACAAAGTGACTATCTCCGATCTGGCACTGGATGGTGAATACAAAGACGTTGCGGGTATTCTTCTTAACATCACAACAAAAGCTGACTTTGACGACGGAAGTCCAGACCCGGCTATCTACATCACCGACGTCTACATCCATGCAGTACGCGGCGATGGGTTGCATATGACCGGTAGCCAAAATCGTGGCTACTGCGTTACCCGTGTCAGAGTTTGGGATGCAGGCGGTTACGGATTTGTTTTTAATGGCCCCGATGGATTTGTACATCAATGCGAAACGGGTAGCTCTGGTAAGGACGGTTTTTTGATAAAAAAAGGAAACACCCGATTCACCAATTGTAAAGCTTGGTACTCCGATCGTAGTGGTTTCCACATTGCCGGGATAAGAAATCAATTTTCGGCTTGCGAATCTCAAGACAATGAGCATCACGGCTTCTACATAACCTCTGGGCAAGTAACCCTAACTTCATGCCACGCTGATTCGAACAGTTGGAATAGAAATCAACCCGTGGCACAGTATTCAGGCTTTTATATCATTCGCGACCGGAATCGAATTCAGCTGATCGGTTGTCAAGCATACGACAAAAATGAAGGTGGGCGCGGAAACTGGCAACGTTGGGGTTTTGTACTCGAAGGACGAAACACAGAGTGCCAAATTTCAGGAATTGGACGAGACCACGTCGATGGTGCGTTGTTTGAAGGCGATAACGTGTATGGTAACTCCATAGATGTTTTGGGTACTTAACTCATACCAACCCTTTTAATCTCTGTTCACCTTATATATTCAGTAGATTACGTTTACAGGACCCAACAGCTACGGCTCATCTATTGGGGACGCAACGGTTTCACACTGTTCCTTGCGTTCCTTTTTTTATGGTTTTTTATCATTTTTCAATATAAAAACCAATTTTTCTGTGGCACTGAACGTCGTGTGGTTTTCAGTTGTCTATAATGAGTCAATACGCACTCACAGACGACCCTGAACCACAAAGATCGTGTATCTTTAGTGCGGAAAAGGAGCCCGCTGCTAATGACACTAGACCAACTGACCACGTTTCTTTGGGTATCCCGATTGGGAGGTGTACGCAAAGCAGCACAAGAAATGAACATTTCACAACCAGCTGTCTCTGGACGCATAGCAGCCCTCGAAACCTCATTGGGAACTACCCTCTTTGATAGAGCACAGAGAGGCGTATCATTAACTAAAAAAGGCGTTTTACTCAGAGACTATGCCGAAAAGATTGTAGACATAATAGAGGATATAAAGACCAACATAGTACCAGCAGAAGCGGTAGACAGCTTGCTAAGAATTGGCGTGGCTGAAACTATAGTGCAACTATGGTTACCTAACTTTCTTGCAGATCTTTACGAAAAATACCCGAACACTAAAGTAGAAATCGTTGTTGATGTGTCTGTTAACTTACGCCAGCAATTGCTGGAACGTTCTCTGGATTTTGCCATTATGATGGGGCCGGTTTCCGAGTACTCTATCGACAACGTAAAACTGCCGGCTATCGAGCTCACATGGTTTCGCGCAAAGGATAAACCCGACACTAACTTCAACACAGTACCTGTCATTTCATATACTCGACAGTCTCGACCTTATCGAGAACTGCGCCAAGAGTTGCGCAGCCGCTATGGTCACAGCACACAAGTTTTCCCTTCAAGTTCTATCTACGCCGGACTTGAAATGGTTGCATCTGGAATCGGTGTTGGTCTTTTCCCGCATCAACTTGGTCTAGAGCTCATTAAGCAGGGACGCATAGTTACGTTTGACCCTGGCTGGAAGCTCGACCCACTTCAGTTTACAGTCTCTTTTATCGGTGATCCTCGTAACGAACTCTACGCAGATGCAGCTACCATTGCCGCGGCGGCTGCCGAACTCTATTTAAAGGAGTAAATCTACAGTGTCAACTCAATACGCTTGGAATGCAGATACAGCATCAAATCGACTCACTGCTATACAAAACAGAATCATCGCGAACGAGCGAGAAGTGCAACATGTATTTACCCAAACCTTTTTCGATCAGGCAATAGAACAATGCAACCAATTATCTGATTATTCCAGTTCGCCATTAAGTGGCGCTTTTGTATCTGTAAAAGACCTATTCGACGTTAAGGGGTTTGTTACCAAAGCTGGAACAACCTTTATGGCGGATAATCCTCCCGCTACAACGGACGCTACGCCAATTAAATATTTACGTGAGGCCGGCTCAATTCTTATTGGACACACAAACATGACAGAGTTGGCGTACTCAGGACTAGGATTGAACCCGCATTACGGAACACCAGAAAACGCACTAATACCCGGATGTATTCCAGGCGGTTCAACATCAGGGGGGGCAATCTCGGTCGCACACAGAATTGCAGACATCGCAATCGGCACAGATACAGGTGGTTCAGTCAGAATACCAGCCGCATTTAATGGCATTGTAGGGTTCAAACCAAGTCAAAACACTGTTTCACGTAAAGGATGTAAAGCTCTGTCCAGAACCTTGGATAGCGTTGGGCCTTTGTCCCGCACTGTGGCAGCCTGCGACTTAGCTTATAGAACCATGTCCATTGGAAAGCATAACAAGGCCATTCAGGTTAACAATACATTGGTTATTCCAACAAACTTCGGCATGGATGACTTGGAATCACCTGTTAAAGCCGCTTTCGAAGAAGCAGTTAGCATGCTCAAAGACGCTGGATTCAAGATTAAACATAAATCTATTGTCGCACTGGATGCACTGACAAAATTTCCAGTTTGGCAGTTTGCATCAGTTGAATCTAGAGCTGAGTACGATGATGCCTATCAACACAAACATGATTTAATAGACCCTCGTATTGTTGGTCCAACCCGTATGGGTAGAGCAGATGAGGTCGATGCAATTACCTACAGGCAAACCCTGAACCAGAGGGAATCTCTCATCGAACAATACAAAACCGAGCTGGGAAGTAACATTCTGCTCATGCCAACAGTACCTATTTTGCCGCCCACATTTTTATCGCTACAGAGCGATGACGCTTATTCCCGTACTAACCTTCAAGTCCTGCGCAATACCTCCATAGCCAACGTAATGGATTGTTGTAGTATTTCACTACCGATGAAGCACAACAATGCCACCATTGGTGTAATGATGACCGCTTGCTCAGGGCACGATTTAAGTTTGCTGGATCTTGCATCTGAATGTGAGACGTTGTTTCAAGCTAATCAATAACACAGCATGTATAACATGACACCGCACTTATAAAGTGTACAACTAACTAAAGTGTACAACTAACACAAAATACTGTTTACCATCGGTACGGAACATTAAGTCAATCCAAAATCTACAGTCAACTGTCAATTAATAGCGATTACAGCATTTCAAATGCTCTGTCATTAATCAAATTTCAGATCACTTTTGGGTTTACACCAAGCGTCCCCGTTATTATTTAGGGAGCTGACAATCAATATTGCAATATTATTCATATTTCAATTCAAATTCTTTTTTTCTGCTTTTTCGCGCGTCACCATTCGTTCCTTAATTGGAGATTTTTTAATCTGTTGTTTGTATTGTATTTACGCTTGTTTTAATAAGGTTATTTCTAGACGATACTTACTAATTGAAACTACATCATTTGCACCATTGGTTGTTTGTATACGTTTAACTATACTTTTATCAACACATTGGTTTGTACATAATATTTAAAAAATGGCTATGCATATAGAAAATTTGCCAATAAGAATTGTTCATCTACGGTTTAAAACCGATTGATGCTATTGGTTTTTCTGAATTGTCTTTACCAGAATGACAAACCAAATTGAAAGCCATCTAAAAATTGAGAATTTGCGTTCAGACAAGGTATGTGTTGAGCGAGCAGTGTTTGGAGTGGCCAGCTGGAAGTCCCGGCTGTTTACACGTAGTGAATGAGCAGAACTCGATGCGGCCGGTTAGATGTCGCTATTGAACGACACATAAGGTCACGCACCCCAGACTCTGCGTCCCCGATTACGTGCCCCCTTGGATCAACGTGCAAGGGCTCGGCGCCCCATCGAAATTAAGATGGCTTGTACTGAATCGATAAAAATATCGTCCAACTAGAGACGTCTTTACTGTTCTGCCGTAGCCCAATACCGAAGAATTTTTTTCAATATGTTTCTGTGTGCTGGCACATAGGAGTTGTTACTTAGCTCAATTGATTTTATTTTTGGAGACTAGAATATGTTGAATAAATATGTATTACAGCTATTACTAATCAGTATTTTTTTGCTGGGATCTAGTGCAAGTCACGCACTTACAAAATGTACTGACCTGCCATCCGCTACTGACTTAAAACAAGCATTGATTGGCGCTACTATGGCTGATAATGGCGGGTTTGGTCTTAATATGTGGGCCAGTATGGTAAATCGAGATGGGGAAGTATGTGCGGTTGTTTTTACAGGTGATAACAGAGGTGATCAATGGCCAGGCAGCCGTGTCATTTCAGCACAAAAAGCCAGTACAGCAAATGCTTTTTCTCTTCCAGGGTTAGCGTTGTCTACAGCAAATTTATGGCAGGCCACTCAACCAGGTGGCAGCTTATTTGGTCTGCAATTTAGCAATCCGGTGGATACAGCAGTAGCGTACGGTAACGTGTCGTCAAAGCATGGCGATAATAAGGGTGACCAGTATGGGCAAGGATATAAAGATCCAATGGTCGGCAGCATCATCGGTGGTGTTAACGTGTTTGGAGGAGGCTTAGCTTTATACGATGCGGAAGGAACACTTTTGGGTGCAATCGGTGTCAGTGGCGATTCATCTTGTGCAGACCACAATATTGCCTGGCGCGTACGTGACGGCCTGGGTTTAGATTATTTGCCAGGAGGAGTTGCAACTGTTGGAGACAATATTATTCTGGATCCAGCATCATTAGGAGGGTTCGGTCATCCTGTTTGTACTAGTGACGCCAACGTCGCAGACAATGACGCAGTGGTCGAAGCATGTCCAATAAGCGATGGTATAAGTATTGGTTGTATTTAATCATCTTTAGCTATCAGTCACAAACCGCTTAAATACCGATAATTGCACACTACGGCTATATCACAGCCCTAGTGTGTCGTTATCTTACAAAACTTCTGACAGCGCTGAGTATCACACCAATTCTGCAATCACAAAGTCATCATTACTTAAACTGTTTCAAACTCAACATTGCTCTGTTTGTGACCAAGGATATAATTCGGATTAGTTGACTCTACTGTACATGCTACCAACCATTCGAAAGCTAGCTGTAGAATCCATTAGTTAAATTGCCTAGTCAAAGAGCTTTATCAATGATCTATAAACTGCCGATCTGCTTCTAATATTAATTTTCCGCAACACTCAAAACTAAGATCAAGTTTGACCGTTATCGAAAGTGTGCGACTACTTGGTCGTTACGGTATTTACTAAATCTTAGCATTGAAGGATCATTAATATGATTTTCGTTTCAAAGTCAAAGTTAGCTCATATTTTCTGGCTACTGATGTTATCGACTACAAGTTTCGTGTATTCATCAACACTCCTGGCCGGACCCTACACTATTGGAATTGTGGAAGCAGAATCATTTCGCGGTGGTGGCAGCAATAATATCGCTAGCAAGTCAGCTATTGGAGGTCGTACATTAAAAGTATCAACCAGTTGGGCTGCATACGGCAAAATAAAAATTGATAAGCCATCGTATAAAATTCTCGTTAGAGGCGCTGGCGATGTGTGCGAAGGAGCACCGATACTGGAAGTAATTATAGATGGCAAAATAGTATTAACAGAGACTTACCCTGATAAGTATTGGAAGCTTGGCATTACCGGTATGGATATACCTGCAGGTACTTACGAGATCGGTGCCCGATTAAAAAATCCACTTGTAACTAATGACTGCCGTAGAGCTGTTTACATGGATATCGTTTATGTAGAAGAAAAGCCATCACCGGTAGAACCACCCACAGAACCACCAGTGAATCCATCGGGTGAGCCGATGCCAGTAGGAGATTTACCTGGATGGAAGCAAGTATTTGTCGACGATTTCAATGAAGATGTTGCGCTTGGCGATTTTCCTAAAGTTGTGCAGGAGAAGTGGGATGCTTATCCGTATCCATGGCGTGATACGACGGGCCAAAGAACACGCAATGCCGAGATTGGAGGTTGGTACTACCCGGAAAAAACGGTATCCATTAAAGACGGAGTGCTAAATGTCTGGTTACATACAGAATTAATCGACAATAAACACAAAAGACTAGTGGCTGCATTGTTACCACGAATTCATGGTAGCGGAACACCCGGTGCTCAAGGTCAACTTTATGGTCGTTACGCCGTTCGTTTCAGAGCCGATATGGTTGAAGGCTACAAAACGGCGTGGCTTACCTGGCCAGACAGCGGAGTGCATCCACGTGATGGAGAAATCGATTTTCCAGAAGGCAATTTAACTGAAAGTATCAACGGGTTTATGCATTGGCAAAACGCAACACGTGGCGATCAGCAGTACTACGCCCTCAGTGGACAATCGTATTACGACTGGCACACAGCGGTAATAGAGTGGGAACCGGGAAGGGTTGCTTTTTATCTGGACGGTGAACTACTGACCAATGCATCACAAAATACTAGCGAGTGGTTCGATAGAATACCGAACACACCGATGCACTGGGTAATTCAAACCGAAACCCGTCTGGATAACGTGCAGCCTACAACGGCTGATCAAGGGCATGTAGAAATTGATTGGGTTGCAGTTTGGAAGAAAAAATAACTAACGCGACCAACCGAATCTACTAGCCGCAGAATGTCGAATTTTCTGCGGCTATCCAACAGTCTCTTTTTCAATAAGGATAAAACACAATGTCTAAACCAGTGAAAATAGTGGCAGTTCTTGCAGGGTTTTTAGTCGTGCTATTGATATTTTTATTTCCAAGAACAAAAAGTACAGATATTTCATTAAACCCTGTCGTCAACACAAATGCACTGGATAAAACCCTTAACAAAATACCTTCTGAAGAAAATCGAGCAGTAACGACAGAATTTCCTGCGGAAGGTCAACCAGACGATATTAGCGCTTTAGAAATAGAGGATTCTGCAACCATACTCAACACATTCGATGATGCGTTAACAAAAGCGGACCAACTTGTCGACTTTCAAATGATGAATCCCGAATCAGGGGGTATAAGTCCTAACGAGACCGGGCAAGAATTCGTAAAGACTGTCAATACTGTAGATTGGCAATCCGCCCGTCAACACGAACGTCTTCCTTTAAATCTTTTAACTGATGAACAGAGTACATTTGTAGCAGCATCCAAAGTGCCTGTCTTACTTCCTAACAATACAGAGTTACTTAGTGATGCGGTTGTCTCTGTGGGTGGAGACTGGTATGCGGCAAGCATGAATAGCGGCGAGGTTAACGTTCTTATAGACGGTAACTCAATTACTGTCGAAGTACCTGGCAGCGAACCCGTACAAAGAACAACATTCGAAAATTATTCAGACAATATAGTTAAAAGTCTCGGCATGATTGAAGTTTCATTTAGTGCTTATGGAGTTAACTATAACGTCGTTGTTGAGTGCTATTCACACGAAACAGATCCAGCCTGCTTGGAGAATGACTTCATCAATTCAGTAGTCAGTAACTTATTATTAGCAGAGGGAGATAGCAATGAAGACGGTGCATAATGTGTTAATAAGTACAGTTGCATTAATTATAATCGGTCTTGCCACAACTAACCAAACCACAGCTGCAGATTTTGAGTACGATAGTCCCGGTAAATTAATCCCAGGAAGCGGACAAGGACGAGAAGATAGTAAAGTATATTTGCCAGGTATGCGATTTCCTTTTGAATCAAGCCCAGCGTACGCCAACTCTCAAGTATACCGCCCTGGCGGCTATCAAGGTGGCGGTGGCAGACAATGTGATTCAAGTAATTACAGCTACCCATGGCAGGACAATTTCTGTGAAACCAGAGGGTGGTCAATGCCTTTTTGCCCTACTGGTAAAGGTCATCAAGGGCAAGATATTAGACCGGCGACATGCGAGAAAAACGTTCATTGGGCCGTCGCCGTCGAACAAGGAACTATTACCAATATCGGTAGCTACTCCATAACTCTTCAAGGTAATAGTGGTATCAGACATCGATACCTTCATTTAAACCACAATAATTTAGCTGTCAAAGTAGGCGGTGTGGTTAATAAAGGTCAACGTATCGGCTTAATATCAAACAACTTTGGTGGAACACCAACGACTATTCACCTACACTACGACATGTACTCAGGTGGTCGTTATATTCCCACCTATATGTCGCTAGTTAAGTCTTATGAATCTCTTCTCAGAAACGACCCGACCACCCCTCCTCCTGTTTCACAAAATGCCTTTAAAAAAGCGGTCACCGCTAAACCAGCAGATTTTGATGGTGATGGATTTGATGACATTTTCTGGTATCGCTACAATAACGATACTGACTACACGTGGTTTGGCAATAACCGTGCATTTGATTCAGTCAGTCAAAAGGCAGGCGGAGAATTTACGCCAATTACCGGTGATTACAACGGCGATGGGTTAACCGATATCTTCTGGTATCGCTCTGGGTCAGACTTTGACTATATCTGGTTTAGTGAAGGAAGAACGTTTAGGGCTGAACGTACCCAAATTCAAGGTAATTATTTACCCATATCAGGCGACTTTGACGGTAACGGAGTCGACGATATATTTTGGTATCGACCCGGTACTGGTCAGGACGTCGTGTTTTATGGCAGTAATTCAGGAAAGTTCGAATCGATAAAAGCCACAGTCAACGATACATATGTACCCGTCGCTGGAAATTTTAGTGGCAATGGCATAGATAACATTTTCTGGTACCAGGCTGGCAGTGGCCAAGAATATATATGGGGTGGTAGAGGCACGACATTCGCTACATCTCCTATACAAATAGCTGGCACTTATGATCCTATTGCTGGCGATTACAATGGTGACGGTATGGCTGACATATTTTGGTACGCAGCCGGGAGCGCCGCAGACTATATATCCTATTCAACGGGTTCTGACTTTCAGTACGCACCAAAAAATGCCGTACCAATTTACGGCACCTACACTCCGATAAAAGGTGATTTTAATGGTGATGTGTATTCTGATATATTTTGGTATAAACCGGGTACTGGCACAGATTACATATACTACGGAACCGCGCTGGATACTTTTGAAGTTAGCAGTAAGTTTCCAGTTACAGCAGAGTTTGTAGCAATTCCATAATTCGAATACTGTAGTGTATGTTTAAATTAAACTAAGTATTAGATACAGAACGAGATTACTGTGTTATGCGCCTGTAGATGAAGTGAAATCTGACACCCATCTTGCAGGCGAATTTTTTCAACAGCAAAGCCTGGTATATTCGCAAAAATACTTTACAAACGTATTCACCAAAACAAAACTTAATTTATATCAGGATAATTGTTGTTGGTCTGTAGGTATTAATTCCTCTACAACACTGGTGGCTCCAGTAGCAGAAGCGTCTAACTTCAATACACGATCAGCCAAATGAAAGAACTGCGCTTCGTGACTGATCACTATCACCAATTTACCGCGCGACTTTAACTCCGGCAACAATTCTTTGTAGAATACATTTTTAAATTCCGGGTCCTGATTTTCTGCCCATTCATCAAAGATCATAACAGGCTTGTCTTCAAGATAGGCAGCGAGTAAAGCTAAACGCTTTCTCTGCCCATGAGACAAACTGGTACTCGATAACCTTTGATTTTTAACACTCACTTTATGGTGCAGCTGAAGCTTCTCTAGAAAATAGGCAATTCGTTTTTCAGCATCATTTGGTTCAATATCGATTACGTCTGACTTATTATCAAGATACGTATCTTCCTCAGTGCTATTAGCCAGTGTAAGACGATCAAAAATAAACGGGTCACTTAACAACAAACTGAACAATTCGTTATAAGTAGTTCGATTCTCATCGTTTACTTCAACACCATTACACAATAAGCGTCCAGCTTCACATGCGTATAAGCCACTTAACAGTTTTGCAAAAGTCGTTTTTCCAGCTCCGTTATGCCCTACAATAAACACCAGTTCACCACTATTCATCTCAATACTAATGGGGCCAACCTGGAACATACTGTCGTCAACTTCACTGGTGTAACTCCAGATTAATTCTTCGACTGACAACGCAATTTCCGACGAACCAAATACTGATTGATGATCAGCCTGGTTTAAAACTCTTGCGCGATGCAACTCTATATACCCCTGTTCACGCATTCTATCTAGTGCTACGCCTGCACGAGACCAAGCAGGCACAGCTGAAATAAGACCTGTAACATGCGATCGCATGAACAACACAACAACTAAAAATGGACCTAAAACTGCAGTAGTGAAACTCGAAAACGCGATAAACAGTAAGATGGAAATCAAAAGAGCAAATACAGTTAACTGCACCCAGGCGTTAGCAAACAAATGATACAACATGAATTTCACATACCGCTTTTCATGCTCGTGTACAGTGGGCAAGTATTCTTCGTTAATATATTGGTGGCGTTTTTTAGAATTTAGCTTTAACTCTGTTATACCACTAACCATATCCTTGAACTGGCTAACATGGCGGTCTCGATATACAAAAGCTTCAGCGGCCAAGCGTCGTGACTCGCGATGAATACGTCTGTAGCCGACAGTTGCTAATAAACCAACAACTAAGGTTACACACAACATGCTGAATGAAATATAGGCAAGATAGCCAAGACACCCAAGCACAACGAAAAAGCTAGTGCCAATGTTCGCGAATAGATTTAATGCTTGACCTATCACTGACATATCTTCGGCATAAATCGTGATTAGTCTTGCCATTCCTATTTTTTCGGTATGGCGCAAAGAATCATTAAGGACAATACTCGAGAACGTTGTATGGAGTTCACGGTGACGTGATGCACCGTATCTACACAAATACCATTTGGCAGCAAGATCAAGACTGAGTGACAATAAAACAAGTAATGCTAAATACACCGAGTATTGTAGAAGATCACTGGTTTCCAAGTTGGCACTGTCTGCGAACAAACGACTAACTAATGCGATTAACAGCGCTGTAGTCAATCCACTAGCCGCACCAAGAAATAAAACTTTGATTAAACGGCGATAGGATCCATCTCCGAATAACAATGACATAAAACTTCGCATAACCTAAATAACGTCCGATTTTATGTTATCGATATCTTTAGTACTGTCGGCAGAAATACCTTGTGCAGAGCTACTTTGTACTGTTCCAGCTGATTTTATCTCTGAATTGCCTGACTGTAGAGATTGGCTTTCAAGGACTACATTCGCAATTCGCGACCAATGCTTCGATTTAGCCCTAAGCAGTTTTTCATGAGAAATATCTGGAAAATCATGTAGTT
Organism: uncultured Granulosicoccaceae bacterium; assembly: GCA_938045275.1. Taxonomy (GTDB): domain Bacteria; phylum Pseudomonadota; class Gammaproteobacteria; order Granulosicoccales; family Granulosicoccaceae; genus Granulosicoccus. Next base: position 3,512 of record CALIMV010000079.1, on the reverse strand, counting down.
TAAATTCACCACTCGTTAACTGTTCCCATCGCTCAGCAACATTTGGTCGGTTCATAAAGGTATTAGAACGAAAAAATGTGATATCAGCGGAGCCCTTCTGAGCTTGATATTTCAAAAACTGATTGCTTTGAGACATTCGTACGTCAAGGTATTTACGTATTCCTTCGTTAAATACAGCCCTCAAACGACGTACTTTCACCTGAATGAATTTTCGGCAATAATCATCTGTAAACTCTTTTCGAAATATTGACCAATAATGATCAAATCCCGTTCGCCGAGCCTTCACATGTTTCCAACCGGGTCCCTTTCTGGGCGGATTGCTGTCAATTAAGAACAATTCGCACTCACCGCCTGTACGGCTTTTAATTTGATGTGCCATTTCAAATGCCAAAACATTCCCTAAACATCCCGCGGCAATGACCCAAGGTCCTTTTGATTGAATAGCTAACACCGTATCGATTAACTCAGAGCAGACGCCTTGCAGCGAGTCATGATCGAGACTTATGGACATATCAAAGGAATACACTGAAATTTCCTTCGGTACACAGGTAGCAAATTTACTGAAAAAGAAACCTGTATCTCCGAATGGCGGTACCATAAACAGCTGACGCGAACCTGTTCCTGCCTGTAACGTCATCAAAGCTTCCGAACGAGTATTTAACAGGTTTTCGTTAGTTCGACGCATATTTGCAACCTGCTGTTTCGTAATTTTTGATATTGTCCTTTTCTCCAGCAGATCGCCTATGGTCATCTTTGAATTATGTTGTGCTAAAACTTCTGAATTAACACGCATGACCAACTTAACCGCAAGCAAGGAATAGCCGCCGGCCTCAAAAAAATCATCGTCTACGGATATTTCAGGGTTTTTTAAGATATCTTGCCAGATTAATAGCATCGGCTGGTGAAGCATCATTTGCATATCATGACTTTCCGCCTCTGTTGAAGCAGTCGTATGCTCCGTAACATGATAGTTAATGTCGTTCGATGCTGGCTGGTTTATAGATTGTACAACTCTACTTTTTTCGAACACCAGCTCAGTCGCTGCTTTTCGATCTGGTTTGCCATTAGGCAGCAGGGGCATACTATCCACCACCCAAAATCGATCAGGGAGCTGATGTTCCGGCAATAACTCTTGTAACTGATTCAACAAACCTGCCTTGTCTAACAAGTCACCATCTTGGTTTTTCTCATTTCGTTGCACAACCGCACACAAATAACGTTCATCAAGTTCGCCATGAGCGAACACCAGGCTATGGGCTACTCCCGGTGTAGAGTTAATCAGTTGTTCAATTTCATGGCAATTCACTCTTATCCCACGCACTTTGATCTGACGATCATGACGTCCATCAAAGTGCAGACGGCCTAACTCATCCAAGTGTCCTCTGTCACCGCTTAGAAATACACGTCCAATTCCGTGAATCTCAACAAACTTCTGTGCATCCAGTTCAGCATCGTTGTGATACCCAATGGCTAAACCCAATCCCGAGCACGCAATTTCACCCGATACTCCCTGAGACACTTTCCTGTGCTGTTCATCCAATATATAAATAGTGACCCCATCAATGGCAGAACCAAGAGGCAGATATTCTTGCTCCTTCACCAACACAACCTCCTGACACGTAACATCTGCTGCCACTTCTGTGCTTCCGTACAAATTCAGTAATCGGGTATGAGGCTGAATTGTCAATAGCTTTGTGGCTAATTGATTTGGTAGTACCTCACCACTGCAGCTGCATAACTTAAGACAGGGTAAACGTTCATTATGCAAAGACAACCAGTCGAGCATGGATGTTAATAACGACGGTACCAGCAATAACCGAGTGACTTTGTTATCACTCAGTATTCTTATAAAACTTTCTATATCAGTCACTTCAACGTCATTAACAAGTATGGAGGGAGTACCAGCGAGTAACGGGCCAAAACATTCCCATAAACTGTCGACAAAACTGGTAGACGTTTTGATCACGTTAACTTCATCGCTGGCGAACGGATAATGGTTCCACATCCATTGAAAACGATTCATCAACGCGTGATGACCTAGTAGAACGCCTTTGGGATTACCCATGGACCCCGAGGTATACATCAGCACGGCAACTTTATTCATGTGTCTGTGCTGACAAGCAGACAAATCATTTATTGGCAGCTCTTTATCACTCACGACCACAGGGCAAATTTCAGCGCTAGCATGACTTTTAGCAGTATCAACAACAATATGCACCATTTTTTCACTCAATTGTTGATCAGCAAATGCACCAGATGAAGAGATCAACATTCGGGATCCACTTTCAGAGTACATGTACTGTTTGCGATTCTGCGGATAGGTTGGGTCAACCGGGCACCACACCGCTTCACAACGAGAAACAGCTAAAGTCACGGCAATTTGATGAATAGAGCGTGGTAGTGCCACAAGTATTACTTCACCAGGAACTACACTACATTGTTTTAGCGTATCAGCAATTCGTTCGACCAACTCATCAAGTGCTTTGTAGTTGATGTCGCGCCCATTGTGTACTAAAGCGACTGAATCAGGATAACGCAGGCACTGTGTGTGAAACACCTGGTCGAGTCTCTGATTAATCAATAAACCTGCATCGTCATTCAAAAAAGATTCGTGAATCGGAATATTGGCAATTGCAGAACGGTAAACTGGATTGATGATGTGCGCTGATTCATTTATGGGTTTATTTGGCTGAGATGCCGTTGCCGACATGACCGAAAGTAATTGCGTAGCCAAACTTTCAATGGTTTTTGGGAGAAATAAATCTGTACTGAAATTGAGGTGGAGTTCATACCCGTGTGCGTTTGGCGTACTTTGCGGACGAATTTCAATAGATAAGTCGAATTTTGCTGTGTTCAACTCTGCCTGATTAACAAGTTCTAAATTGACGTTGGGCAAAGTTGGTGTAGACGCATACTGGTGCTTATACACAAAGAACACATCGAACAAGGGATGTCGATTTGCAGACCCTTGTAATCCCAATGCACGAACAATATGGTCGAATGGTACCCTTTCATGATGCAAGGCGTCTAACGTAGCAGAACGCGTTTGCCGTACACTATCAATGAATGTATCATTCTTAAGACACCTTGTTCTGACCACAACTGTATTACCAAAAAAGCCCAACATATTCTGCCAACGAGGCTCTTCCCGGTTTGATACTGGCGTTCCAATCAATAAATCACTGTTTCCAAACAATACTCTTAAGCCGGTTTTAACAGCAGCAAGCGCAACCATAAAAGGTGTCGCTTGTGTGTTTTGGGTAAGGTCTGCCCAACGTTCTGTTATATGCGAGTCGATTGATCGAACAATCGAACCACCGTTGTACGTGCGATGCACTGGCCTGGAAAAGTCATATGTTAAGTTTAATGCTTCACGAGGCTCAGCTAGCACCCGCGCCCAATGCTCAGTTTCCGACTGTAAGACGTCCTTTGCTATACCATCTTGCCAGAGCGTAAAATCTCGATATTGAAATTCGTCTGGTTTTGGCATATCAACCATAATTGATTGATCT
>CALIMV010000078.1 GCA_938045275.1 uncultured Granulosicoccaceae bacterium | reverse complement strand
AGCCAGTCCCCACTCCAGATTTTTGAACCTTGCAGTACAGCATCGGGATTAACCACATTCACACGAATACCGCCACTCGCGCCCTCCAGTGCCAAACATCTCGCAAGATGCACTTCAGCCGCCTTGGCAGTGCAATAAGCCGACGCGCCAGGCGAGGCAGCCAACGCGTTTTTGGATGCAACAAACACCACTGCGCCACCAATTGACTGCCTTTTGAATAAACGAAACGCCTCTCGAGAAACCAGGAAGTAACCGGTGGATAAAATGTCCATATTTTTATTCCACAATTCAAGTGTGGTGTCTTCAATAGGTGATGATGAAGCAATTCCGGCATTAGACACGAGTATGTCCACCCCACCGTACTCACGAGCCACAAAATTCAGAGCCGAACACACCTGCTCCTCTTTAGTTACATCCATTAGAACCTGGCGCACGTTATCAGCACCATGGGCATCAGCCAATTGACGATACGTTTTATCAAGTAGCTTTGTGTCTATATCGGCCAGCACAACGTTTGCACCTTCAGCCAGCAGCCGATCGGCGGTTGCAGTACCTATACCACCGGCGCCACCTGTGACAAAAGCGACTCTACCAGCAAGGCTTCGGGCTTTGGGCATGCGTTGCAACTTGGCTTCTTCCAACAACCAGTACTCTATATCGAACGCTTCCTGTTCGGGCAAACCGCAGTAAGTAGATACTGCAGATGATTCCCGCATAACGTTAATGGCATTGGTGTAAAACTCAGCGCTAATGCGTGCCGTAGCCTTATCTTTTGCAAAAGTGATCATGCCAACCCCCGGCACCAAATACACGACCGCATTCGGGTCTCTCATGGCAGGGCTGTTATCGTGCTTGCAGCGCTGATAATAACTTGTGTATCGCTCACGATAATGCTTCACAGATTCTGGCAAGGCGCTAACCGTTGAGTCAATATCATTATTTTGCGGGTCGAATCCAACAATGAGCGGCCATATTTTAGTTCGTAAAAAATGATCAGGACAACTGGTGCCCATTGCTGCCAGTGACTCCATCTGTTCACTGCACACAAATTCCATTACAGCCGGGCTATCGTCAAAGTGGCCAACCTTGTATTGTTCCTTGCTGATTAAACCGCGAATTTCTGGCATTAGCTTGTTAACCACATTTATTCGTTCTTGTTCGGTTAACGCTGTGTATTTAGCACCACCAAAAGATGGACTCCCGGCCGTCTTTTTATCCAGCCAGGTGATGGCGGTATTGATTATTTCTATTGTTGTGGCGTAGCACTCTTCAGCCGTGTCAGCCCAGGTAAACAATCCGTGACTACCGAGCACCACACCTCGGGCATCAGGGTTATCTTTGCAGAATTTCTCCAGCCAGAGTCCAAGCTCATACCCTGGTCGTTTCCATGGAAGCCAACCTATGTCGTCACCAAATATTTGATTTGTCAAAGATTCGCCATCAGCTGCGGCTGCAATGGCGATTATGGCGTCCGGGTGAACATGATCAACGTGAACTTGTGGAACATAAGCATGCAGTGGTGTATCAATAGACGATGCGCGCGGATTTAAATTAAATGTGCAATGCGATAAATACCCAACCATTTCATCTTCAAACTGCTCGCCCCGATAGAGATCTTTTAGCGCATTGAGTTTGTCCATGTATAAGGTTGCGAACCCATCGAGTTTCATTGAACCGATATCACCACCCGAACCCTTAACCCACAGTACTTGTACTTGCTCGGCTGTGAGAGGATCAGCAGTGGCAACCTTGGTAGACGTATTGCCACCCCCGTAATTGGTAATGCGTTTGTCGCTTCCGAGCAGATTACTTCGATACAACAGGCGACCTGGCTCATCAAGGCTTGCAGCGTGCTCTTTGTCCCACAGGTTCTCCAGCAATTGACTGGACTGACGACTACTCATTTTTGACCATACCCAATACGTTGATCGCTATAGAATCGCGTGAACCACCCGCATTGTCAATCAATAAGGAACATTTATGTTCATTTTATGACTGTTTTTGATTGTAATTGATTGACATTGTTATCCCACCGGGTATTATCAAGCGACGTTCAGACGCATCTACACCCTGGAGAACCATGCACGAACTGGAAAGGCAAAAGATCATCCTGTCAGCCGTTCAGGAAAAACCGGTCGCCACAGTTGCAGAATTGGTGGCGCTGACAGATGCTTCAGAGGCGACCATTCGTCGTGACATCGCCGCCCTCCATATGAATAAAAAACTCAAGCGCGTAAGAGGCGGAGCAGAGGCACTCATGCCGCCCACCCACAGCTCCATTGCCGGCAGGCCATTCAGTGTGAATCAAACTATGCACATGCCTCAAAAACGTGCGATTGCAAGCGAAGCGGTTGCCCTGTGCAACGACGGTGACGATGTCATTATTAATGGCGGAACCAGTACGTACCAAATGGTGCATCTGCTGACTCAGAAGCGCATGCAAATATTCACCAATTCGTTTCCGATAGCAGAACATTTACTACAGCATTCTAAAAATCAACTCACACTACCAGGTGGTACTCTGTACCGCGAACAAAATATTATTCTTAGCCCGTATGAGAATGATGTCACCAAGAATTTCTGTGCTTCACGTATGTTCATGGGCGCGCACAGCGTTGGTCGCCTTGGGCTAATGGAATCGGACCCGTTGGTTATTCAAAGCGAACAAAAACTGCTCGGGCAAGCAGATGAGCTGGTGGTGTTAGCAGATGCTTCGAAGTTCAAACGTCGTTCATCGCTGCTCATTTGCTCTCTTGAGCGAATCGATATTCTCATTACTGACGATCGCATCGACAATGCATCGGTAGATATGCTTGAGTCGGCAAATATAAAAGTCATCATTGCCGAGACCAACTCGGCTCAAAAAACAGGATGAAAAAGCCTGCAGCTGAAAACTAAAACGCAACTTTACAACCCACAATAAGGAAGAGAGATAATGAAAAAAACACGTTCACTCATCGCTGCCGCAGTGCTAGGCGCAGCCATGACAGCAACGCCAGTATATGCCGAAGATATGCGCATTGCGTTGGTGGTAAAAGCACTTGGCATAGGCTTTTTTGAAGCCGCGGCAAAAGGTGCTGAAGAAGCCGCCGAAGAATTAGGCGGCGTTGAGATAATCTACACCGGCCCAACAGACACCACCGCTGAGGGTCAAATCGAAGTAATCAATTCTCTTATCGCTCAAAAGGTAGATGCCATTGCGATATCGGCCAACGACCAAGATGCACTGGTTCCCGCGCTCAAAAAAGCCATGGACCGTGGCATAACCGTCATTTCATGGGACTCAGGAGTAGCCCCGGAAGGACGACAAATGCACCTGAACCCCTCGTCCAACTCTTTAATAGGCAACATGATCGTTAAGATGGCTGCCGATCATTTACCAGAGGGCGGCGATGTGGCCGTTTTGTCTGCATCAGCCACCGCAACAAACCAGAATATCTGGATAGAAGAGATGAACAAAGTTGTTGGAAACTACGAAGGCATAAACGTGGTTGCCACTGTTTACGG
>CALIMV010000077.1 GCA_938045275.1 uncultured Granulosicoccaceae bacterium | reverse complement strand
CTGGTCGTGTATTGCCTTTGCAGAAGATCTTCCCGAAAAGAATTATGTTCTGCCGATCGACTTCATGGGCATTCCGTTGCTGATTACCCGGGACAATAGCGACGTATTGCGCGTTTTTCACAACGTTTGCAGCCACCGCGGCATGCACCTGGCAGACGCTCCCTGTCAAACTAAAGGCATGCTTGTGTGTCCATATCACAGCTGGACTTACAACATGGACGGTGGGCTCCGCGGCACGCCACATATCGGTGGTTACGGTAAACACGACCACCCAGATTTTAATCGCGAATCGGGAAGGCTAAAGGAGGTCCGTTCGACTACCTGGCTCGATGCAATTTTTATCAATTTAAGTGGCGACGCCATTGCGTTCGAAGACTACATCGCTCCACTGACCCGTCAGTTTAATCAACTGTGCTCAGCCGACGATCGCTCAACATTCAAATCCGGTAATTCAGATTGCCGATCTACGCTAACAGTGCAATCAAACTGGAAACTCCCGGTAGAGAATTACCTCGAATCCTATCACTTGCCTACTGTTCACCCAGAGCTCAATCGAATTTCACCCCTTGACGTGCACTTTGATCTGGAACGGTTCGAAAACGGTGGTGGTCAAGGCAGTGAAAACTACACTCGCATGAATTTAAATGAATTACAGTTTCCACAGCTACCATCCTGGCCTTCAGACAAAGAAAATCTGGCCCTGTATCCGGTCTTGTATCCGAATACACTGATTGGCCTGCATTCCGATCATCTTTTTATTATGTACCTGCAACCAACATCACACAACGAAACCGTTGAACATGTTCGCATCAGTTACGTTGGTGAGGACGCGCTTGGTCATCAATATCAAGAGCACCGTAAAGCCATGCTGGATTCCTGGACAAGCGTTTTCGAAGAAGATATCTTCGCTGTGGAACGAATGCAAAAGGGGCGAATGTCACCTGGGTATGAAGGTGGCGTATTCTCACCGGCCATGGACGCACCCACTGTTCATTTCCACGAATGGGTAGCCGATCAACTCGTCAAGCACGCTTAAAACGTATGCCTGTTAACCAATACTAAAACTGGAGCCTCAATAATTGAGATACCTGGACGGTCAGACACCTGACCCGCTCTACCCTCACAGCCAAAGTATGCATCAAATGCTGACACTATCCATGGTGATGGCTATTATCATTGGCATTGTATTGTTGTTGCTGGGCATCCGCGGCAACATAATGTGGCTGAAAGTTTGGAGTGTTTTGCTTGTGCTCTTAAGCGTGACTTATTTGATTGCCGATGCGCTTAACTGGTTCTAACTAAAAGTCAGTCATCTCTCGATCGTGAATGTGCGTTCAAACAAAACATGTGTTGGGCGAGCAGGACTCAATTCAGCCTGCCAGGCGTCCGCCACGCTTTACTTGTAGTATACGAAAAGGACACGGCGTTCCCCTTGACCGATACTTAACACAAGACCTATTTGCAAGGGCTCGGCGCCACTATCGATTTTGAGATGACTTTTACTGTATCACTTCAGCAACTACCGCCTGAATTTCTGACGCCGACGACGCAACCTTTCCACTTCGGCTTCAGAGGTCGTTCGACCGACACCCCAGGTAAGCGTTACCGGTTTTGCGCATGTGGGTATCCCCGATTCATTTACCGCAGGCAACGTGAGTTGATGCGCGTGAAACTGCATGCGTAACAAACTTGAAATCAGCCCTTCAACCGATCGGTGACGAATGACAAATAGTCGCCGATACCTATGCACTCGCAGCTTGCCAAATTCCATATTTAATAGGGTACGTACCTGTTTAACCAGAGATAAACAGAACGCCTCCCCAAACTCTTCACGTACCCACTCGAGATTATCAATTTCAACGGACGCCTGATATCTCAGATGACGTCGAATTGACATAAGCTCTGCTTCGTGAGTAGGTGAAACTACGGTGTTTGACTTACTAACACCTCGAAATTCCGCCAGTTCTACAACACTGTCTGATGAGGAACGAATGCTGGTAGATGCCATAAAGAGTCTCCAGTTACCACTATTAGTGTTCTTCAGTCGGGGAGAGTATTAGAAATACTCACAACGAAATGCGCAACGTTCAAGCGTGAAATTTAACAACTTTTTTAATGCGACTACACAGACAATTTCAAGAAGGGAATACCATTTCCGACGATTTGGCCGCGCAACGATTTTACCTTGACGTTACGCTGTGCAGCAACTCGCAAACGCTATTTTGTGACGCTATTCTTTAAACAATTTATACGTTGCAACACGAATGACTATGCTTCAGAAACTTTCGCGCTTTGCAATATGGCATATAGTTCTGGTCGGTGTTGCTTGACTTCATCAGCAGTCAAGCCTTCCAGTGAATGCGGAAACTTCAACCAATGTTCCGTTTCATGCAAGAAATAATCTGGCACCCTACTCGTTTGATTGCGACTCGGTTTGTAGTACGGCACTGCCACCCTAATATCCTTCGGAAAATTGCGACGCAGCAGCACTTTTAATCTTTCGATGACCGCTTCTATACTGCGACCGGTATCGAATACATCATCCACAATTAACAATGTGTCATCAGCTGACATTTTTTTGACCAAATAACTTAGGCTGAAAACACGAACGTCGTTGTCTTGTTCATCAATGTCATGATACGACGCTGTGCGAATAGCGATATGGTCGCTATCGATACCACGGTACGCAAGAAGCTCTTGCATGGCGATGCCCATTGGGGCGCCACCTCGCCAGATTGCTACAATAAATGTAGGCCGGAATCCGCTACGATAAACGTTTGCCGCCAATTGGAATGAATCTTCCAACAACTGCTGCGCATCTAGATAGGTTTTTTCTGCCATTTCAAAGTTGTTTTGGGCTCAGAAGCGCCTGTTTTGTTGACGGTAGCGTAAACTAAATTCATATTGACATAATTTATCCACTCGCGTGACTAACAAGCGTTTTATCAGCGAACAGCAACTTCTCGAAGACGCCTACCGGCTCGGGGTATATATATTTAACAGCGGCTTTCGTCCGTCTTTTATTGTGGGCTTGTGGCGTGGTGGCAGTACTGTTGGTATCGCTGTGCAAGAATGCTTACAATATCTTGGCGTCGATACCGACCACATTGCCATCCGTACATCGTATCGCGGGCTTTCCAGTTATCAGCGAATGGTAGACAACCCGCAACAGGAAATCCGAATTCATGGCACCCAATATTTGCTGGAGAATCTGAACCATGAAGATGCGTTACTTATTGTCGATGACGTATACAGTTCTGGTCTGACTACCAAAGCGGTAGTACAACGACTCAGCTCAAGACTAAAAAACAACAAACCACATGACATTCGAATTGCATCACCTTGGTTTAAACCGAACAACAACCGTACACAGAACACACCTGATTTCTATCTGCACGAGACAGACGATTGGTTAGTCATGCCTTACGAAATCGCCGGCTTGTCCGACGCAGAAATTAACAAAGGCAAAGCTTTTATTCGCCCTATTTTGGACACACTTGATCAATGAGTAAGGACGTTAGTATTTTTTTAAAGGGTGTCGCTATGGGCGCCGCCAATGTTATTCCCGGCGTATCAGGCGGCACCATTGCGCTTATTACCGGTATTTACGAACGATTGATAAACGCCATAAAAGCCTGCGACATCACTGCTGTTAAACTGTTTTTAGCCAAAGACTTCAACAAGCTTTGGCAACATGTGGACGGTCGGTTCCTGTGTGCCATTGGCGCAGGTGTGATTGTTAGTATTGTTTCGCTGGCAAAGCTGTTTGAATACCTGCTGACATCATACGAACGCTTTACCATGGCGTTTTTCTTTGGCCTGATATTATTGTCCTTGTATTACGTAGCCAAACGTATCAGCAATTGGTCAGCCTCTGTTATCGCGGCGCTGATTGTCGGTTCGGCAATCGCCATTAGTATTGCGCTACTGGCCCCAGCATCGCAAAACAGCTCTTTTTTCTATGTTTTCTTGTGCGGCGTAATCGCGATCAGCAGTATGATTTTACCTGGATTATCTGGCTCTTTCGTGTTGATCATAATGGGAAATTACGCACTGGTGCTGGGTGCCATCAGTACGTTGAACATGAGTATACTGTTACCACTGGCACTGGGATGCGTGGTTGGCATCATTGCTTTCTCCCATGCCATCGCGTGGATTTTCAAACACTTTGAAAACCAGACACTGTCTCTAATGACGGGGTTTGTGCTGGGCTCCCTAGTGGTTATCTGGCCATGGAAAAACGCCGTAATGCAGACCGTGCAGCGTGCCGGCAAGCCGCCAAAAGAAGTTGTGGCCAGTTATCAATGGTATCTTCCCGATCTTATAAGCACGAACACGTTGACATGTGTTGCCCTTATGTTGGCAGGTGCTGTCAGTATTTATCTGATGGAGCGCTTCGCTGCAGAATAGTGTGGTGCAAAAAGCAAACGGCGCAAAGCAGATTTGTCCGAAACTGTCTCAACAAGGCGCCGTTCGCAGCAAATATAGGTCATATTGGCAAGAACGGTAACGCAGGTGAGGCAATTTCGGGCATATCTGACTGTGTCGTTTGCTTGTTACACCACACTAGTTACCCACTGAAAGCTTAAGATCGTCTAACACCATGCTCTTGCCCGCCTGCGAATGGGTGACCCTTAATTGCACGGTTCGGCTACCGGCCGGACTACGCTCATCAATGCCAGGCAATCCGACAAATGACTGAATGTCAGACCGTTGCGTGTCTCCTAAATTTTTACATCGCTCCTTTAGTTTGTTGCCAGAGCCATCTCGAAACAACACACACCATTGGCCTGTCGGATTTTGAACCCAACCGTTGGCTACAACACTTTGCCCCTCCCGAACCGTAATTCTTGGGCCTAGCAGCTCCGCCTGAACATTATCGCAATCCGCAGAACCCAACTTAAGTTGTACAGCACACTGACCAAAGCGCGCTTGCGAATCACAACGCCTGCTTACCGAACCATTAGCAGAACAACTAACCGAGCCCTTGAACACACTGCCAACGTCATTGTTGGCTTCAAAACTATCGAAACGCTGCGTTGTGATGACGCGGTTGCCTGCCATTTGCACGCCACTGCTGTTATTCAATAACTGATTGCTCGAGATTTTCACATTACTCAGAACCGTGTTTGCGTTCTGCGAGATACCAAAGGCGTCATGGTTCGTTACGGTATTATTGTTGATTTGCGCATTTCGCACCGACGCAGTATTCGGCAAACCAATTTCAATACCGCTTACCCCTGATCGATTTTTTCGCTGCACAAAACAGTTTGCACAATAGCCGTCCTTCACGACATTATTGCGAACGGTTATGTTCTCAGCCTGCGCTATGTAGAGCTGGCCACCGCCAGTAAAACCGGTTCCAAATTTGGGAGCGACTGCCCACTGTCCGCGTCTGTGGTTGCGTATAAATACATTATTTGAGACTAAATTGGATGTAATAGATGGGCCTCGTAAACCCCGAATCGCAAGGCCGTTGGTTTGGTTATCACTGAATACAGAGCCATTGATACGTATATTGCTGGACGCATTGTCGCCATGGCCAATGTACATACCCAGCACACCAGAATTGTGCAATGTGCTGTTATCAAAACCAAACCCATCCGTGCCCTGAACATAGAAGGCGTAGCCTTTTCCGTGACTGATGTGTACCTGGTCAAATCGAATATTATTCGAGCTTTTTATGTGGACCATACGCGGACATCGGTCGGTTACCTGACAACCACCTACCCGCCTGTCGTCATCGAGAAAAACGTTGTTAACAGAGATGTTTGTTGCGTTGTCTATATCGAGAAGACTACATTGACGATGGCCGTTGGTTCGCAGCAGGCGATGACCGTTGCCAGCGATTTTCAGATTTCGTAAACCATTAATTTTTAATAACGCACTGCCGTTTGGGCAGCAGTTGCCTGTACAGGTAATATCCTGCGATAGGTCGATTCGACCATTTGCTCCACCAGTGCGTACACAAGCCAATAAACTATTAACATCACTCGCAATACAACTGCCGCCATTTTTTGTATCGGTATTGTCCTCAGGTGGGAGCACTGGTGAGTCGGTACCGGGAAGAGGTATGTTGGTCAGCTCTGTAACCGTCACCACTGGGTTATCAATTGGCTCCGGTGTTTGTTCAGGTTGCGCGACGACATTGTCATTGCCAGCTGAGTTACTCGCGGTTGGTAAAATTTGCAAATCTGGCCTGATGAAGTTCGCCGTGTTGATTACCATACTTATTGACGGCGAATGACGATTGTTTTCATCCACAGATCGCAATGTGTATTGATACCGCTTGCCTTTTTGCAGGCCCGGTTGATACAGACTGCGTGAACCAAAACGCCCCAGCACTTGCCCATTCCGACTCACCTCCACAAGACTCCCTGCGTGTGGCGTCCAGAACAGCTCCGCTGCGCTGCTCGAATAAATAAAAGCACTTATGGCAATCGGCGCAGACAGCGTCGCTTGTTCGGTTACTTCAATCGTCGGTGTCGGAGTCACATTGGTAGTGGGTTCAGATTGTGTCTGCCCGCCATTGGTATTGATCGGATAGATACGTTTGTCTGGTGATGAAAAATCTGCTGTGTTAATCGACAGCGCAACTGCTTGTGATCGCCCACCATTACCGTCTATCGAACGCAATGTGTATTGGTATTGTTTACCGGTTTGTAGTCCCGACTGATACAAGCTTCGCGAGTCGAAGCGCCCCAGTAACTCTCCGTTACGAGTCACTTCAACCAAGCTACCTGCCTGAGGAGTCCAGAAAAGCTCAGATGCAGTGGATGAATAAATTAAAGCGCTGACATTAGCTGGTTTGGATAATGTTTGGGCCTGAGCAATTGAGGCAATAAAAAACAAAGCATACAGTGCAAAAACACGAAGCACGAGCTTGAGTTGAGTGAAGTGATGCATGTTGAATGATCAAAATTGACGACACATCAACAGTGCCATTTATTTGACTATCAAGCAAGCGAGCGATACTGACGAATTATCCACATTATGATCAAAAAAAGTACAACAGTAAGGCATGTCGTTACGACCGCCATGGGCATAGCGGTGCCATCGTGCAAAATACTCACTGCCACACCTGACAATGCTGCAATGCTTTGTTCCAGGCCGCTCAGTAACGCCGCTGCTAAACCAGCCTGAGATTTTATTGACCGCAGTGCGCGGCTCGGCGCGACTGCAAACATCGGCCCCATGCCGAATGTCATCAATGAATAGGCAACAACCAGTGAATTCGCTGTTAATTGAGCATGTACGATCAGGTAAATCAGCATCACGCTACCGGCCAGTATAAAAACCATTCCGCTGGCTAGCAATCGACCAGCGGGCCATCGATCTGCCAAATGTGACGCCATCATGCTACCGATGAAAAAACTCAGCACGATGACAGCTGGGTAGTATCCGAAGTGTTGTACCGGCACGCCAAAATGTGTGATCAGCACAAACGGCGCAGCCGTCACGAACACGAATACTAGCCCGAGGCCCGCACCCAACAGCAAGGTATGAGAAACGAACTCTGCGTTGCGCATCAGCTGTGCATACGCTCGTAAAACCCGACCAACACGAATACCGTTGGGGTCTGGTTGCGTGGACTCTGGCAGATAAAAATAGACAACACCTGCGGCAAGCAATGCCATAAAGGCGATAACCAAAAAGTTACTTTGCCACCCGAAAGCGACATGCAAATAACCACCGAGTATTGGCGCTAATGCAGGCACAGCAGCGATAACCATACCGAGAAAAGCTAAAGCCTTGACCTGCTGTTTTTCGGTGTACAAGTCTTTGATAATGGCCAAACCAATCACCGCTTCGGCCGCGGCCACCAAACCAAGAAAAACACGCGCTGCAATGAGCTGATTGATCGTTTGAGCCAAAACACACAAAACGCAACCAACAACTACCGCCATCAAAGAGCTCAACAACACTGGTCGACGACCAAAACGATCAGATAAGGGCCCGTGAATTAACTGTGCAATTCCGAAAGCCAACAGATTCAGACTGATCGTCAGCTTTATTCGTGTTGGTGTAGTTTGAAATTCCTCAGCCAAATCCGGCAGGCTTGGCGCATACATATCGGTGGACATGATACTCACGCTCGATGCCAGCACTAATATCGTAACAACCAACCCTATCGAAGGTGCCGGGGTTTGTTCAGTTTGAGGCATGTGCAATGAGGCAATTCGAGCTATGCTGAAGGCGAATTTGAACACAGTTGACTACAAATGTCAGTGCATTCATTTAACGCTTTATGTGATGCGAATACACACACCTTGGTGTTGGGCACTATGCCAGGAGTAGCCTCAATAAATGCAGTCGAATACTACGCCCACAAACGCAACGCGTTCTGGCCAATCATGCTTGCCATGATTAACGATACAACGCCATGTTATCAGTTACCACAACAATTCGACTACCAATCCCGCATAAGGCAATTGCTCGACAGTGGGTTTGGACTATGGGATGTTTTGGCACAATGCGAACGAGAAGGAAGCCTGGATTCAGCCATTAAATCCGATTCTTTGGTGGTAAACGATTTCGTTACTCTGCTTGAACAATTTCCACAGATTAATACTGTCGCGTTTAACGGTAAAGCTGCACAAAAACTGTTTAATCGGCATGCATTACCTATGCTAGGTGAACACCAAACCAACCTAAGCACCATACGATGGCTGGGATTGCCGTCAACCAGCCCGGCTATGGCCAGCTTGAAGTTGCATCAAAAATATGAGCTTTGGAAGGACAATCTAAAACCTTAAATTTGCATACTCACTCGTTTGAGCTGATAGCGCAATCGCAAACCAAGTAATGCCGCCGACACACTCAAGCCAATAATCAGACCAGTCCACAATCCAAACACCCCCCACCCCGCATGGT
>CALIMV010000076.1 GCA_938045275.1 uncultured Granulosicoccaceae bacterium | reverse complement strand
CATTCTGACCCCTCAATATTACATATTTGATGAGGAAAATTTAAATGAAAAGTCAGTTGGGCAAAATACTAATTCCCTCTCTATTGATGACGCTAATTGGCTGTTCCGGCGAATCTGAGATAGTGCCACCGCCAGACGACGGGAAAATAGCAGAAGCCGGAGAATTGAGACTCTTGCCGGAATTCGATGAGGGAGATCCGCTTAAGCCAGCATCGACAGAGGCTGACATCCCTATCAGCGATGGTGTTACCGCAATGTGTACCACAGAGGGTTGGGGAGCGAGTAAGGTGCGTGAACTGACGAATGTGGTTGGATTGGATTTGAACGGTACGACTATCTATCCCGGCGCACTTCTTCAAGGCGCTGATTTTGAAGATGGCCAATTCGTTCCAATTACGATTCCACGAGCACCCGGTACCATTTACATGACCGGCTTGGTGCTTGATCAGGGTGCTCAGTACCTGGCTAATGACATTTCAATGACCGGAGCAAACGTCAATCAAGCCATTAAAGAGCTAATAACTGATTATGGCGTTCAGGGAACCGAAGCAAACGCCTCATTCCAGGAGCAGACAACACACAGCTATGAGAACATGCTGTTTGAACTCGGTATTGATGCACGTTTTGGCGCGGTCAATATGGAGGCAGATCTCAGTATTGAAACATCCAATACACGTAACTACACATTCGCAAAATTCACCCAGGTTTTTTACGACATCGTTTACGAAGATCCTGAATTAGCGACGTCTGTTTTTAAAGATGGTGCTTCTTTTACAGATCCTGAGGGGCAAATCGGCCCGGGCAATCCACCATTGTATGTATCAAAGGTCAGTTACGGACGGATGGTGTTCTTTGTTGCTGAGTCCACCCACGATTCAAAAGAAGTAGGCGTCGCACTGGAAGCCGCAGTGAAAGGTGGCGCAGGTAGTGGAAAGGTTTCATCCGGTTTAACTTATGAAGAAGTTATGGCCAGATCCAAAGTCTACTACTATGTTGTGGGTGGAGCCGCAGACTTGGCGTTAGCGCCAATAAATTCAGCATCGCAATCTGAAATGTTTACTGCTGTTAAAAACTTCATTGCTAATCGTGAGTCAGCAAACTTCTCTGCTGGAAATCCAGGTGCACCGATTGCCTACTCGTTAAAATATCTTAAAGATCGAACTTCAGCTCGAATGAGTTACAACGTTAACTATGATAAAAAAGACTGTGAGTTTTTCCACAGTGCTCCTGAACCAACAGTTACCAATCTAACGCTGGATGTTTCAGGAATAACGGGTAAGGCTGACTTGTATGTTAATGGCGTAAAAAAAGGTCGAACAGTGAGATCACCTGATCGGTGGGATCTGAATCAATACATGAAAGCAGGCAACAATGACTTTGAATTGGTCTTTAATCGCGATGCTTTTGGGTGCATCAATCACAGCATCACCTGGGAGCTTCAAAACAACGGTAGTCGGATTGCGCGGAGAACGATAACGCAGAACGCAACATTGATCTGTCCGTGGACTAACTACCGTATGCACTGGACTCTGAATAAAGAAACAGGCGCATACTCTAACTACAGAGAGTTTGGTACTTAGTCCTTAAGGAGCGCGGCCCCACCTCTGGTGGGGCTTCCTGCCTCTGTTTTACTCAACCCACAAACTGCCTTTCGATATTATCTACTGTTGCCTATCCTTAAAGGTATGGTATCTAGCAGCTGTATAAATCCCATATAGTAAATTAACTAGCGATGACTACTTTACTTCCAACTTAATATTCGTAAAATCCAGCCCGTTGTCAGGTGTATCGGTCTTTTTAGAAGAACCAAACGTTTTACTGTTTACATGAAAAGCCAACATACCGAAATTGTTTGTCTCACTGCCCTCGTCAGTAAAGGAAAATTCACTGAGTATGCCACCACCCTCGCTAAGTGAGCCGGAGATCATCACACCACTTGCAAGCTTTTGGACTGTCATTGTTCCGGTGTACGTAGTACTCGGTTCAAACTGATAAGCATCACCTCCTCCGCCCAGTCGGGTATATCCTTTGGTGGTGCCAAGCAGCCGCCCTTGCTCATCGGCCTTATGCTTTCGTACATCAATATTCGCAGAAGAGGCGTCGTTCAGATTGATGTCAAAGTCGATCATGTAGCCTGGCAATCGATCATAAAGCACGTTCGGTTTTTTAGACGAGGCTGACTGATCACCTTCGAGCTCTGCCCGCCCCAGTTTGTCATACAGGCCTACTCGAAAAGCCGAGTCTCTATCCTCACCTATCGTTGCAGGTGTGGTGAATGTGAATGTGGCCTCCAGCTTCTGCCCTTCTGTCAGTGTCTGGGGTGCGAAGGTAGTACGAATACCTCTGCCCGAACCACCGGACACCAGCCCGAGGTAACCGCTACCCACTTCAATGGCACTGCTGTTGGTGGTTGTCCACCAGTTGCTGTCACTTTCATCCGCACCATCATTACGACCACCGTCCGCAAAGCTGTCATCAAAGATCACCCCAAGTTCGGCTGGCTTGTTTGAACTGGACGCCACTGGTGCGGCTACTGCTGTTTGACTTTCAGATACAGCACCCTCGGGTGCCGGAGAATGTGAGTAGTCCAGCTTGAAGAAGGTTACCTTGTCAAAGTCCATCTCGGGATCGGGGCTGGTGTTGTTTTGCGAGTATGCGCCAGCCTTGAAGAACATAAAATCGTCTTCCACACTGAACCCACTGTCTCGCATATCCAGAGGTTCAGCAGTTACCTCTTTTCCATCATCCCTAATGATCTTCACATGTAGCATTGGAATAATAACATCGCCTTCCTGCTTACCCTTGACCTCGATTTCGTAGCTGAAGGTTTCATCCAGTGCTATTCCGTCATCAGGGTTCGGCGCTCGATCTGAGCGACTGCCTATCATTTCAATCCATTGCTCTTTACCCACCGCAGGCTCGTGAGCATAGTAAATTGACCCGTACTTATTCTTTGGCAGCTTGCGATAGTACAAACGAATCGGTTCATCATCCTTGGCATGGATCTGACCAATAATAACCCGCCCTATCTGATAATCCTTTCCGAGTCGGGTAACCTGATTTACCGCAAGCGTGGCTTTCAGTACACCGTCTACACCGCCGGCATTCGCCTGCGCAGATAAGGGTGCTGATGAAAACACCCAGTTGTTCTTGTTGGGGAAGCCACCTTCAAGACGAGTTTCTATACCTTCATTGCCGCGGCGTAGCATGCCTCTTAATTCGGTACGGGTGTAGTTGGTATTTTTTGAAGTTTTAGCACCAGCCGGTGTGGATCGAAACACCATGCCACCTGTCGCAGGGTCAGTGTAAAAGTAGCGCGAGTCAGTCCAGCCAGCTGCGAGCTCATTTTCATAGACGCTATCCGCTTTGTCGTTTCCATCATCATCCGCAGGAGTGGTGACATACCAGCCAGCCAGATCAAAGTTTTCACCGGGCGTTTGATCTACACGCAACCCCATCACACCCTGCCCTTTGCGTTCAGTTAAAACAGGTGAAGCGGGTTTCTCTACCGGTTCACCGCAACCGTAAACTGCCACTTCTACAATGCTGTTCCAGTCGTTGGCTTCATTGCCATTGCCGTTAATACGAATAAACTGTGCCTGTACTGAATTGAACGGATAAGATTCAAAATCAAGCGTTGTGCCACCGGATTGGCGTGCAGGCACTATCGATTCATACGCTGACCCATCGTCTGACGCTTCTATAGAAAATTGCGCTTTTCTGGTGTCGCCTTTGTGCCAAGCTATATTGACGGACTTAACCGTCTGTATCGCACCTAAATTCAACAACAGGCTTTTTGGTGTGCCCTGTGACTCAGTGGACCATCGAGATTCAGGATCCAGATCACCATCTATTGAATTTTCCGGACCATGTGTTTCTTCGTACAAGCCATCATCTGTAGCAGAGACAATAACGAGACTATCATTGGCATCACATGCGGAGTTCGCTACAGATGCGCCGGACTGAGAATAGGCCTTCGTAGTAAAAGAACAAGATAAGACAATCACGCAAGCAGAACACAAAGACTTAATGTACATACCGATCTCCTAAATTGTGCGTTAAACATAAATTTTAAAACAAACAATGATCAACAAATTATCCCGGAAATGTACTCGGCATTAATTGCCTGGGCAGCCAGAGTGCTAATTCCGGAAACAGAATGACTAACAACAGTATGATAAGCATTGGTATCAATATAATAACCACATCACGTAGCACTTGAACCACATTTAAACCACCGATTGCCGAGGATATAAGCAAACACAAACCATATGGAGGGGTAACAAGGCCGAATGCCAGTGAAATAATGCCAATGATTGCAAAAACAACCGGATGAATATCCGCACCAGCGGCAACCGGCATTAGTACGGTTCCCAATATTATAATGGTAGGAATAGCATCGATAAAAAGACCAAACAATAAAAACAACAGCGCGATAATCAAGCCGGTTTCAAACGGGCCAGCATTGAAAAGCGTTAGCCACTCTACAATGAGCCGTGGCACTTTATAGTAGGCAAGCAACCACCCGAATGCGGTAGCTGTACCAATGGCAAACAGCGAGATAGATGCAAAACGCCCGGTATCATAAAAGATATGACCGAGCTCTTTAAAGCTGACAGTTCTATAAACAAACAACCCCAGAATCATTGCATAGAACGCAGCGATGATTGCGCTTTCAGTTGGCGTCACAATGCCGCCAACGATTCCACCGACCACAAAGACAGGTGTTAGCAAAGCCAGAATGGCACCACTGAAGGCTTTCCAGAATTCTTTAAAGCTCGGCCGACCAGTAGTTGGATAGCCGTACACTTTGGCATAGCCATATACGGTAAACAGCAGCGCAAGCCCTATCAGTAAACCTGGGATAGCGCCGGCCAGAAAAAGGGCTCCGACAGAAATTTGCATAACACCGCCCCACACAACCATGAGGATACTGGGTGGAATGATCACTCCCATCACTGATGAACAGGCTGTTATTGCAACCGCAAACCTAGCATCAAAGCCTTCGCGCTTCATTGCCGGAATCAGAATTTTTCCGCAGCCTGCAGCATCCGCCGTTGACGAACCGGAGATACCGGCAAACAGCATAGACACCACGACATTCACGTGACCCAGCCCACCTGGAAGCCAGCCGGTCATTACCTTTGCAAGCTCTATCATCCGGTCGGTAATTTTGCCGGAGTTCATCAGGTTGGCAGCCAATAGAAAAAACGGTACCGCAAGTAAAATAAAAGAATTGTATGACTGAAACATCCGGTCAAGCAGGATGAATGGTGTTAAACGTAAATCCAATACCACTATAGGTATGGTTGAAAGACCGAGCGCAAAGGCTACCGGTACACGCAATAACACCAGCAACAAAAAACCACCGACTAATAATGCACAGGCTAACCCGGTGGGGATGATCATCATGATGCTGCCCTCGAGTTACGGAACTCGCGGATACACTCCGACAATCGATAGCCTGAAAACACAGCCCACATAAGACCTGCCAGTGGCACTGACACATGGGTTACCGCCATATTCGCCCCCATCATTACCGAGTTTTGGATAGAGCCGAATTTTGTGTATTCGATACCGTACCAGGCAAACAACAACCCGAAAAGTATCAGCAAGACCAACACAAATCCGTTCTGCAAAAGCTTTAGGAATGGTGAGCGCGCCTCGCGAAGTACTTCAACATGAAAGTGTGTGCCGTCCCACACAGCAATCATTGAACCGATCATGACAACCCACACAAATATGAAAGTCGCCAGTTCTTCGGTCCATAGATAAACCGGAATGATTCCCGTATAGCGGGCGATCACCTGTGCGGCAACCGGTATGGCCAATGCCATCATCAGCACACCAATTAATACACGTAATACCATGCAGAAACGCTCAAGCCACAAACCGATCAAGGTGAAAATCTCCGGGTGAATGGTATTAAGGAGGCGTGCCGTGGATTACAGCACGCGAGTCTCCCAGCACTGACAATCATAGCTAACATTGGGTAAACTGCCTCAACGTTAACGTCTAAAAACAAGCCTCTAAAAGCCAAACCCTCAAGCTAACTTAAGGGGTTAGCAAGGGCTGCTTACATTGAACGGATAGATTCCAATAATTCTTTAGCACCAAGACTTTCAGCAAACTCATCCTGCACTGGTACTACAAGATCAAGCAGTTTTTCACGGCCTTCAAATTCGGTTACCTTGATATGCCCGGCGTCTTCCATTTCCTGTAACTTTTCACCGTCTTCACGGCTTTCGATCTCACGACCGATTGCACCGGCTTTAGCACCTGCTTCAAGTACCAGTGCCTGCAAGTCTTCCGGCAGCTTGCGGAATGTTTTACCGCTCATTGTCAAAGGCCGCACAGTAATAGCATGCTTGGTGAGAGTGATGTTCGGGGCCACCTCATAGAACTTAAGATTTTGAATAGATGCAGCTTCGTTTTCAAAGCCCGCAATTACACCAGTCTGGATTGCGTTATACACCTCGTTGTAGGCAATGGCTGAAGGTGCGGCACTGATCGCAGAAAATATCTTTGCCTGAATGGGCGCACCCATGACCCGCATTTTATGGCCATTAAGTTCATCCATATTAGCAATAGGCTCAGCTGATGCCAGGTTTCGCGTACCACCACCTGCATAGCCAATCACCTTGATATCTGCTTTCTCATACAGCTCTTCTTCAAGCGGCTTTAATACGTCTGAAGAAAGCACTGCATTCCAGTGGTCAAGGTCACGGAATAAAAAAGGCATATCCATCAGTGGAATAGCGGGTGCGAATACAGCCATGTTCGACGGCGCCATGATCGCATAGTCTATTGCAACACCCTGTTGTAGAAAGGTAACAAAATCACTCTCATCCCCTAACTCACCATTCAGATGCATCTCAAATTCGATGTCACCATCATAGCCTTCACCTATGAGTCGTTCGAACTCTCGCAGCGTCTTGGTATATGCGTGGTTCTCATCAAAAAGACTGGCTCCGCGAAGCGTCATATCTGCCGCATTTGCAGTCAATGCAATCGTTGATAACGCGGTTGCAGCAGCCACAGCCTTTGCCATCGCGAACGTCGATTTAAAAACACTCATTATTCCATCTCCAAATTTTCAAGTTTAGCGGCTGTGCCGCAATCTAGCGCCAAAGTGCCCGGGTAAACGGGCCATTACAAAGCCTATGCTGCGCAAGCATATGGCCCTGTACTTCCTTGCACAGGAAACTTCTGCCCATAACTAACCTGTGCATGAATCAAACTCCTCAAATAACAGACCAATAGCTGTAGCCTGCCCTGTATTGAGTAGTGTGTATAAACCACTTTGCGTGATCAACGCTTTTGCAACCACTACAGGGCGCACCCTAACCCCATAAATTCCGCAGTTACCAGCATGGTGTGTTAACGCACCCGATCACCCAACCGCTCCATCATAACGGGCAAGTCGATATCGGAGCATGCACTCAGGAAACCTGAACAAAGAGTGTCAATACTTGATTGAACAACAACAGCAGCCAGTATTTTTTGATAGCAATCTTCAGTGGACACATTTCCAGGCAGACCCAGCAGTGGATAAAGCGGAGCGTTCATACAATAAAACAATCGGGCGACAACACAATCGCATCATGAACGACTCAGCACGCCCTGCACTCACGCCTGCAGGAGATCGTCAACAAAAACTGTGTTGTTCGGTACGAACCAACGCCATGTTTGCAGCACTCCCCAGCCTAGAACCTTTGTCTCAAAGTCAATCTACCATTCTTCCATACAAGTTGACAAGTGCGGCTATGTGACGTTAAAACTGGACTCACCCGAGAAACGGTCATGCATGAATTTGGAGCATCCTTCTATCAAACACGTAAAATAACCGCATGAACCTCCCCATCTTATATTCCTTCAGGCGTTGCCCCTACGCCATGCGCGCACGCTTAGCGCTGATGCATTGCGGTGCTCAGTGCGAGCTTCGAGAGGTTTTGCTGAAAGATAAACCGGTACAAATGCTCGAAGTATCGAATAAAGGCACTGTGCCTGTGCTCGTGATACCTGTGACTTGTAATAACGCGACTGAATCCGTTGCGGATAGTAACAACAGCGCGACACGCTATCGAGTGTTAGATGAAAGCATTGACATTATGCACTGGGCCATAAAAGAAAACCCGGCAAGGCACTTGCAAAACGCAAACGAATGGTTAGTCACCGAGACGACGAGCATTGATGAAATCAACGCATTAATTGAGCAGAACGACATTGAGTTCAAAGACCAATTAGACAAATACAAATACAGTGATCGGCACCCGGAACACCCACAAGCGTATTACTTTGAACAGGCTATACCCTTTCTTGAAAAACTCGAAGGCATACTCTCTAAGTCCCGCTACTTAGGAGGCAGCCAGTTTCGTTTTATAGATGCCGCGATACTGCCCTTTATAAGACAATTTTCTATGGTGGAGCCCAAACAATTTAACGCTCTGCCGTTGCCTAAACTACAGCAATGGTTAGCTCTGGGACTAAAGAGCGGCTTGTTTTTAAGCGTAATGAATAAAACGCCGCAGTGGAAAGCAGGTTTGGGAGAAGACATCGTTGTGTTTGGTAAAAATAAGGCTTTTCGCTAAAAATACAGCTCGCGAATACAAACTGCGCAAGTAACGCCACCCTAATGCGTCATCGCATAAACGACGATGTTGACTCCCAGCTTAGCCGCATAAGTGGTGAAGTGAAACGGGTAATCCGGATGGTCTGCCCATTCCCACGCATCGCCAAGATCCGTATTCCAATTAATCACAACCATGATTCGGCCAGCATCGTCGAAAATTCCACGTACGTGTGGCTCGGTACCGTCATCTTCGTGGGTAATTCCGGTTCGCTCATAGGCGATGCCATTTTGGTAGTTAGGAACCTGCTTGATTTCAGTGACGTCGTATACAAGATTAAATATTGAGTGAGAAGACGGAATGTCAGTTATCGCTCGATCGGGAAACACCCGCTGCATCTGATCAACCAGATTTTCCCACGCCCAACTGCCCCAGAAATCATCAATTAGCAGAAAGCCACCCGCTAATAAATAATCCCGTAGCGATTCAGCTTCTGTTTCATCAAGTTGCATCGAACCGACTTCCAATGCATAAATAAACGGCAAATCGAGCAATTCCGGGTCGGTCAATTGCACCGCGTTTTCATCAGGCGACGAGTCCACACTACTCAGTCGAGACAGTAAATAAGCAAAATGCTTATCAGCTTCCGGATAATCAATAGACCAGCTGCCACCATGCTCGTCACCCATACCAAAATCATCAGTGTAAATAGCGCGAGTAAAGTAAAACCCATGTTTCTGGCTGTCTTCAGCGATAAGCGTAGGTGAAACGATGACCAGGCTAAGTAATAAACAGTTGAGCAGTGCCTGGCAACGCACACGCGACACCACCCTTTGCAATTTCAGCATCGGAAAATTCGAGGCAGCTCAACAGTAGCGAATTTTTTTAACTGTCTATTAAAGACAACACTGTTCATCCCGGAGTTAGCGTGACATCCCAGCGCCCGTACATCATCTTCACACCATCGGTGGTGCCTTCCTCAAGAAAGATGGCGTTCGGATCATCGGGGTCTACTTTGGGGTCGTCCTTAAAATAAAATTCAGTCTCAAGGTATTGGAATCCGGGGTGACTAATGTACACATGTACATGACTAAGACGATGGCTATTGCCTGGAATAACCGACCCGAACTGATATACGCCTCGATCATTAGTCACTAACTCGCCCTGATGATAACTCCTGTCCAGTCCATCGGCATCTGCGTGCCGAAAGCGAATTTTCACATTTGGAAGTGGCTTACCATCAGTGCTAGTGACACGCCCGCGAATGCGCATCCGCTGACCCTTGTCGCCAGGCGTCCATAGTTCCATGATTTTCGGCTTGCCCTGTTCATTCGCAGGTTCCTGGCTGTCCTGAGCCGTTGCTAAAGTGGGTAAATACAGAGAAGTAAGAAAGAGCAGCGCAAACCACGTTAATGCTTTATTCGTTTTCGACATCGAACACTACCTCTCGTATTAGTTTGAATGAACGTATCAAAACCATATCGCCATTTCGTATTATTTGCAATTAATCGGGAGAACGCCCACATAACCCCATATCTGCAGCTCAATTAACTTCTCAGCGGCTCGATTTCCGGTGGATAGGGATGAAAACCCGAAGCGAGTACCAGATTCGACTTTTACCAGAAGCGATAGTTCCCATTAGCGCAGTGCTACGGTCAATCGCTGCTAAAGCAGAAACTGATGAAATTTATACGTCGTTTGTACCGCTGAAGAAAACCGCTGAGTCTGCCGATAGCACCAAGAGTGCAAACATCAAATTGGCATGAATCCGCATAAAAAACAGAATGCTATCGAAGACGTGGTCGCCGCAGGTTCAACGCTGCGCAACGCACCACCCCTTGAAATGTCTAACAGTTCAAGGAAATCGATCAAACCGCTGCCCCGCGTTGAGTTTAAGCCAACGATTTACACGCAGTACATAAAACCTGCTGCCGATCGCATCGCTGCTTTTTGCACACTGCTTGTGCTTGCCATTCCAATGGCATTGATCGCAGCATGTGTCGTACTTTTTTTAGGCCGGCCCATCATTTTTAGCCAACGGCGTGTTGGGTTGAACGGTAAGGTTTTTAATGTGCTGAAGTTTCGCACCATGGGTGCTGACAGGCGCTGGTTGAAGCTTTCTGTTACGCCAGAGAAAAGGATAACCCACAAATCAGATAATGATCCGAGGCACACAAACATGGGCCGAATCCTGCGCAGCCTTAGTCTTGATGAGCTACCGCAGCTTATCAACATTCTACGCGGCGAGATGAGCGTGGTCGGACCGAGGCCTGAACTTGAGTCCGTTGTGGCGTCTGATAACTACCCCGAGAATCTTGATCAGCGTCATCTTGTGCGGCCAGGACTGGTTGGACTGTGGCAAATATCTGCAAGAGGCAATGGACCAATGCATGAGAACGGCGAATGGGATCTTGAATACATTGAAAAAGTATCGTTGTTAACAGATATAAAGATTGTCTGTAAAACACCACGCGCTATGTTTGGTAGTAACAAAGGTAGCTAGCCTGACAATGCTGAGCGTAAACAGGCTCAGTACTCTTCGTTAGAGCGAAGCACACTCGATTTATCTACTACCGATTACGTATAAAGATCGGTTGAACTTATTACGCAGAGCAAGCGTTAGATTTATACAGGGTTGCTCAGTCATCAATATCCACATTAAAACACCAATTTGATCTTTACGATTTAAGTCTTTTGTAGCAACGTTAGTTTAGCCACGACATTGGTCAAATCTACACAAGTACACTTATATACCTTGAACTTTGTTACATACGAGAAAGCAGTGTATGGATGGTAACCAACATTGCTTAGTTTCAGACTGGTTAAGTTACCTCCATAGCGTACGATCCTAATCGGATCTTTAAGTTCAATTTGCAGCAGTTCGAAAAATAAACAATCAACTGCTCGCTGCACTATTGTCTATCAAGGGGTTAGTGATGCGCACCAAAAGTTGTTATTGGTATTTCGGTTTACTGATGTGCTGGTTTATCACCGGAACAGCTTACGCACAAGATTGGCCGTTGCATAATGCAAGATGGGCTATCGTTATTGAAAAGGACATTAACACCGTTCCACCACCGCATGAGCCATTTGACCTTCCCTGGATGCATCTGCACCGCAATCACCCAACACTGTCCGATGCTTTATCGAACACACTTGCGCCGAGAATCGTCAACGGTGCTACCGAGCTGGACCTGTCCACCAGCGGCATCCAACTTCGCTACCTGGTCAAGAACACGCCAGTATCAGACTGGCTCGACCCACCGTTCCGGTTCGAATTGAAAATAGACAATCCTGCATTTGCTCAACTTCCAGACGGCGTGCATGACTTGAGTGTTGATGTCAGGGGTACTTCGCGCGCCGACTTTAAACCCAGAAGAGCATTCGTGCATTTATCACGTGACTTAAATGCAGGTGAGCCGTTCGGCTTTACACGAGATGTACCCATAGTCAACGCACGGCAAAGCACCAGCAATGCAGACCCTCACTTTGGGCCGGGCGTTGTGTATGTCAACCCGGACGAACGAAATCACGTCGGGTTTCCAGTTAACCCTGATGTAACACCGTGGAAACTACCGCCACTAGAGGCACAGCTTTATCAGGAGCAAATGGGTCCACACACCGAACTGTTTCACGCCGTACAAATGTGGTGGGAACATATTGCACACCCGGATGCACCCTATGTGCGAGGCATGACACCACAGCATGGAGAAGACCATCGCTTCCTTCGTGTTCAAGATAAACACGAGCGCTTCCCCATGAGTGATGGCCCACGAGGAATCGGTTGGGTGAGCCCTTACATTTCAGGTCAGGTGGATTCTCAAGGCCGTCTTGCGTTCGCAGAGGCCGGCGGGCGCATAGGCTACCTGATGCCAGATGGTGAAATCATCACCGTGGCTGGCTGGCGTGTTCACCCAGATAAAGATCCTCTTTGGTGGGAAAAACCAACTGAGCAGGTGCGGCAGAACATGCAGCTTCGCGGCAACTGGCTGGATGGGCGCGGCGAATTTTTCACACCACTGGACATTGCGATAGACCCGAATGACGAAAGCATCTGGTATGTCGTCAGT